>CALFOQ010000001.1:0-5854 GCA_937921235.1 uncultured Atopobium sp.
ACCTTTTTCGGCACATAATTTTGAGCGCAAAAATTACGTATTCATGGAAATGAATTTAATTGCAGAATTATTCAGAATTTTGAAACCAAGCCAGAGAAGTTACATGATGAACTCCCGCAGGGTGCCAAACGACAAATCTTGCACAGATTTCCTGTGTGATTTCAAATCGGTCAGATTACTTGCGCCATTTCCGGGTATGGAATTCATACTTTTTCGCGAAGGAGTGCTATGGATTACTGTCTTTCGTACTTTTCAGCGTTTAATTTATTAATGAGTTCCTCTAGGCTATTTGATTCGTCGTCGGCAGCAAATGCTATGGTCAGAGCGCCACTTGTTCCCGAGTCTACACCTGGAGCGGCCATGGAACGAGAGTTTGCCGTCTACTATGGACACCTGCCGGAAATACAAGGCGTGCGTCTTCACCAGGAGTCTAATGGTAAGGTTGACCTGCTAATTCGTGATGTGAATTCTGCGTCTACAAGAGCAAATGTTGCGCTTCACATCTGTAATACGAACGTTTTACCTTCGTCACTCCTGCCAATAGATACTGACTTAAAAGGATTTGTGACATCTCCAGAATTCACTTATTTGCAGATCGCGTCAAAACTCGATTTCATCGGAACAATTCTTGCAGGTAGTGCGCTGTGTTCTGATTATTTTTTGAACCAAAATGGTCACGGTGGAGTTTCACAACGCCAAAATGGCCCTCTGACAAATCGCGCTGCAATTGCAAAGTTTCTTGCCACACAAGGAAGAAAGCGTGGCATCATTCCAGCTAAACGAGCACTTCAACACATCGTAGAGAAAGCTCGGTCGCCCCGAGAGGCCTCGCTTGCGCTGCTATTGTGCCTCCCGTATAACCTTGGTGGCTTTAACCTAGGAACCGTTGAGCTCAACAAGCCTATTGAGCTGGAAAATCGATATGGCGAGAAAATCACTCGAATTCCTGACCTAACCATTCAGCTCAAGGACAAGAGGCAGAAGCGGGCTACAGTGTTGCTAGATTATGATCCCGCGGTAACGCATTCTGGCAATCAAAAAATCACGCGAGACCTGGACAGGGAAAACGAGCTGGTAACGGGCGTTCAGTGTCCGCATTTTTCGGTATCTGGCGAGATGCTTAAAAGCTTTGAAAGCGTTCAGGGCTTGGTCCGCCAGATTCGCGAGTCTACCGGAATAACTGCACGTGACACGACTATGTCAGATCTTGAAGAGCGACAGCGAGAGCTCTGGGCACGGTTGTTCAAAGTCAGATAGCAAAACAAGCGGCCACATCTTTTCTGCGCCGCTTGCCGTACAATAGAGGGGTATAAACCGCTCATAATCGCACAGCCAGAAGGAGAAAATCGTGGAAGTCAACGGACTTATCGACCATACAAATTTGAAGCAAAACGCAACCGCTGAGGACATCAAGAAACTTTGCGCCGAGGCAAAGCAGTACAAGTTTGCAACTGTCGCCATCAATTCTTGCTGGGTTTCCCTGGCTCACGCCGAGCTCGAGGGCTCTGGGGTTGGCATTACTTCCTGCATCGGTTTCCCTCTGGGCGCCGCTTCAACTGCAGCTAAGGTCGCCGAGGCCAAGCAGAGCGTTGCCGACGGCACCACTGAGATTGACATGGTCATCAATGGCGGCCACCTGGTCGCGGGTGACGACGACTACGTTATCGCTGATATCAAGGCTGTTGTCGAGGCCGCCGGCTCCGTGCCCGTTAAGGTAATCCTGGAGTGCTGCCTGCTTGATGACGAGCAGATTGTTCGTGCTTGCAAGGATTGCATGGCTGCCGGAGCTGCGTTTGTCAAGACAAGCACTGGCTTTAGCACCGGTGGCGCAACTGTTCACGACGTCGCTCTGATGAAGCAGACTGTTGGCGACATTTGCAAGGTTAAGGCTGCCGGTGGCATCCACAATAAGGCTGACGCTGAGGCAATGGTCGCAGCAGGCGCCGATCGCCTGGGCTGCTCTAGTGGAATCGCTATCGTCACCGAGTAGCTCGCTGAGCTGGAGTTTGCCGGACCGACACTTCACTGATAGGTAAATGAAGACGACCTCGTAGCATATGCTGCGAGGTCGTTCTTTGTTGCAGTGAAAAGGACACAAAAACTGGCGAGAAACCCGTGTAGGCTGCAGCAACAATCGCGGCGAGAAACCCGTCGGATCTGCGGTTCGTGCTGGGCGAGCCATGCGCTGCTGGCATCGCGCACCCGCCGTGGCAACTAGCTGACGACAACCTCGCCAAAGCCCAGGTTGCGGGCCTGCGACTCAATCGCCTGCATGCGTTCGTCGTTTGGAGAAGGGGAGTTCTCCATCGGTCCACGCACGCCAAAACGCCTGAACTTCATGAGACGAATGCGCGTCTGACCGACCTTCTCGCCAAGGGTTGCGGCAATGCCGTCAACTGCGGCTTCGGCGTCGTTCCAGCCTTCGGTCACGATGACGCGGACCTCTTCCAGCTTGTTTTGCTCGGCCAAAAATGCAAGATTTTTGCGGACCGTGACGCCATTTTCGCCGGTCAGGTGCTCAAACCACTGATCATCCCAAGCTTTAACGTCAAGCATGACGCCGCTCGAGAGGGCCAGTAGGTCGCGGTACTCAGTGAAGTCGATGGTGCCGTTTGAGTCGATGAGGCAGCTCAGACCAGCGGCGTTGCAGTAGGTGAAGAGCTCGTAGAGGAAGTCGGGGCGGAGCATGCATTCGCCGCCTGACGTGGTGATTCCGCGGATGAACGGCATGTTGGAAATGCAGCGATCGGCCACTTCTCGGGCGCTGAGCAGCTCAATCTTCGGAGTGGACTTGTGCTGGCACACCTTGATGCAGTTGTCGCAGTTGATGCAAATGGAGTTGTCCCACACAACCTTGCCGTCAGTCACGGACAGGGCGTGAGCTGGGCATGGTTTGACGCATGCCTGGCAGGAGATGCACTCTACCTGGGTCTCAGGGTTGTGGCAGTAGGCGCAGCGAATGTTGCAGCCTTGGAGGAAGATAGCGGTTCGGCTTCCTGGGCCATCTACCAGCGAGAAGGGAATAATCTTGTTGACAGGAGCAACACACCCAGTTGGATGTGCTGCTCCTGAATTGGTTGCTGGGACGCTTGCGGTTGCGGGACGCGCCGCTTCGCCGCGTGTTGCTCCCAAAGTCGTTTCTGTTGCAGTGGAGGTCACGATTGCGTAGCTCTTCTCGCTAGTCGCTCATGCGAACCTTGCGCTCGCCAAGGTGGTTGGCGGTGAAGTTGCCCAGGCCGTCGTGAGCGGTGTCCTGAAGAACAACGTCGCCGGACTGGAACTTCTTCATCTCGGAGCGTTTAGCCAGGAAGCCGGTGATGCGGACCAGGTCACCCTCGGAGCTGTAGAACGAGAGATACTTGTCGTCGATGGAGAATGCGGCCTTGACCACGTCAACGACAGCGTCTGGATTGCGCTCAGCAGTTGGCTCAGCTGGGAAAATGTCGGAGACACCACTGTTGAAGAAGCGGTGCATGCGAGCGCTGTGGCGAATGTGGTCGTAGAGATTTGCAGGCTCGTCGCCAACCTTGATGCGAACACCAGGGGTAACGCCCTGCTGGTCGGAGAAGCCAGCCTGTGCGTGCAGGGTAAAACGGCCGCCAAAGACCTCGGAGTAGACGGCGTCAAAGCTGTTGACCTGGTCAGCAATCTTGACCATGATCTGATCAGCCAGCTCGTTGGCCTCGTCGTCCTTGCCGTAGGTACGGCTGCTGTCAAGATGCAGCAGCTCAGCGACGCACTCGCTCATGCCGGCAACTCCAAACATACCGCAGAAGCGCTCGCGAGAAATGAGGCCTTCCTGAGCCAGGAAGCTGGTCTCAAAGAAGTTGGAATCCTCAACAATAAAGCGGACGCGCTCGTTCATGAAGTTCAGAACCTCGCCAGTTGCGGTTGGCAGCAGGTTGTTCATGAAGTCGTCAACGTTGGTTGCAAGCTTTGCAAGGCCAGGGAGAAGTACGCGGCTCAAAGTGTAAGCGCCGCCGCCCATAGGAAGGACGTTGTAGCAGCTTACAACGGTGTACTCGCCAGGGTAGGTCTCTTTGTGGATGCGGTGGTTAGCAAAAGCAGGGTTGGAGCAGACCATGGTGGTCTTGACTGCCAGGCGCATGAACTCGTCGGACGTGACCTCTGGATCGTACTTGAGGGTGAAATTTGGAACGGCGTTCATGAGCTCGCGGTCAACTTCAAGCAGCAGTCTACCTGCGCGAGTGTCCTCTGGACCAATGTTTGCGTGGCAGTAACCGCTAGCAACGGTGCGGTCGATGTGGTTCAGGAAGCGGCGCAGACGAGGCTTAATCTCAGCGTCAGTCATGCCCTCCAGGAATGGGTCAATAATCTTGTCCAGCTGGCCAACGTATACAGGGCGGCTGGTTACGGAAGGAACGTTGTCATAGAGAGCGGCAAGGCCCCAGAGCAGGTCATCAAGGGTCTCTGGCTTGTCAAAGCGCAAAAACTCGGAACCGTTCTGAGCAAACACCTGGTAGTCAGGGCAGATGTAGCGAGGACGATAAGGAGCGTTGCCCTCACACATGTCGTCAAGAGCATGAGCTGCAAAAAGACGGTCAAACTCAGCGGTGGTCTTGATAGGGTGCTCGGAGTTCTCGGCAACCTGAGCCAGGTGCAGAACCTTCTGCTTGTACGAGAGGTTGTCTGAAGTGATGATGTCCATGAACTCGCTCATTAGTGCTCCTTACGTTTATCCTGCAAAAACAGGTTTGTGATTGCGACGGGTACGTCGGTCGTTCCAAGTTATGGTGCACCGCATTGCGCGGCGCGCTGCCTGGGGCGAGAAGATCGGTCTTGCCCAAGCGTTGTGCCAGGTACAGAGGTTAGTCCAGAAGGTGGGATTCTCCCTCGTGTTTCATTGCATCGTCGAGGCGCTGGAATTGCCTCTCGGTAATGACAATCTTGCCGTGCTGAACAGAAACCATTCCCCTCTCTTTAAGCTCGTCGATGCCGCGGGCAACAGTTTTTGTGCTGGTACCAATCTTGTCTGCCAGCTCTTGCCTGGTCAGGCGTACCGTGAACGGCCACTCAACAACGCCGCGGTGAATCTGATCGCGCGTTAGCTCGCTAAGCATGTACATCAGGCGCTTGGTTCCGCTCCAGGTCAGCAAGCTGCGCTCGTAGCCAGACTGACGTGTCAGATTCTTGATAATCCAGCGTGAGCGGGTAAGAAGTGCCTCAGGGTCCGAACGAATCCACTGCAGGTAGTCCTCGCGTGGAACCGAAATAAACTCGCAGCCGGAAGTTGCGGTGAGCGATCCCAGGTAAAACGGGCTCTCGCTGATAACTTCCATCTCACCAAAAGCAACGGGCGCACGATACTCGTCAATAACATACGTGCTACCTGCGGAATTATGCGACGTGGTGCGCACGGTACCGCGGCACAGAATGTACACGTTATCAACGCGGTCCAGCATGTGGACAAGGGTCTGTCCGGAATTAAGACGAATCTGCCTACAATGAGAAAGACGATTAGCGGGAACGCGAGAAGCCCATTTGATGATCTTCTTGCGAACGTCGGAGTCAAGACTGTCAAGGTAGGTTAGAACGTTCACACGAGACCTCGCTGTTCTTGCTTCGTAAGTCCTCATTACAGGACAGTTTTGGCTTAAGTTTGAGTAATTGTACCTGCTCCCTAAAATAAAAATAAGGACTTTTGTCCACTTTTTGAGATAATTTTCTTGAACGGTATTGGGCTGCGATTAGGTTGCGATTAGGTTGCGGCCAACCAGTGGCCAACCAGCGGTCAGCCCACGGTCAAGCTGCCGCAAGATAGAAAAAGCCCCCACGTCAAATGAACTGCCTCCCATTTCTTGGACACGAGAAATGGGAGGCAGTTCAAAACACA
>CALFOQ010000002.1:0-28629 GCA_937921235.1 uncultured Atopobium sp.
CTTAATTGCAGTCTGTCCGCTCTGTTTTGAAAGACTACAAGGGCATCTTTCATCAGAGCAAACAGAATATTTCACAAAATTAAAACAAAGCCATATCTCACAAAATGAAATGCAAAATCTCCTTTTGGAGACAAACATTGATCAATCAATTAGTAAGTTGTTGACTCAAATTTCCAATATAGGCCTACATATCGAAAATATCGAAATTAAAAATCCAGTCAAACCCTCAGAAAAATTTGATTCTTCACTCGATTACGGAAACAAAATTCAGATTGAGGCTTTAGTAAAAATGACGTACTTATTTGTGCGCAATATTATTAAACAATTAGATGAAAATGGTGAGATTAAATATGAGCTACTTCAAGCCAGTGTTAAGCTGAAATATTTGCAACTAAAAGATAGAAGTACTTCCCAAGAAGAAATTTTTATTCAGCTAGTTGATTATTTTAAAAACATAAGTAATCAAAGTGACTCTGTTTGTCGAATAGTAGTTTCTTATTTTATCCAAAACTGTGATGTATTTGAAATACCAAAAGGTGATTAAAGTGAAACTCCCCAATAAAATCTATTCGTTTAGTGAGAGTGATAT
The DNA here is from genome assembly GCA_937921235.1 of uncultured Atopobium sp. Lineage (GTDB taxonomy): Bacteria > Actinomycetota > Coriobacteriia > Coriobacteriales > Atopobiaceae > Lancefieldella. The sequence continues at coordinate 590 of CALFOQ010000002.1, forward strand.
GATGCGGATTTATCAGATTAAACAATTCCTAAAATCAAATTCGTATTCACCAAAAACTCTTTTTTACTTATTGCATCGAGAAAAAGGAATTGAGCTTGTATCTTTTTTACAAGCATTGGACGAACTGTATGCACTAGGAGAAATCAGATTAAACGAGGGTAATGAGGTTGAACTATGCTGTTAGAATTATGGTCTCCCGCTATTCCACAGGCTAACACGGCCGAAAAACATATTCAATTTCGCTCAGGTCTTAACGTGGTTCTAGGAGAAAAAGGAGCTTCTAATTCTATCGGAAAGTCTACATCATTATTGATATTGGACTTTGTTTATGGTGGAAATTCATATGCCAAATCGGACGCTGTAAAGCATCTCGATAATCATGAGATATTTTTTGCTTTTAAATTTAATGAAGAAGTATTTCGTTTTTCTCGTTCTACGGACAAACCAAATGAGATAAAGAAATACAGCGATACTTATCAATCTATCGAAACGATTCTAGATCGTTCTGAGTATGTTCATTTTCTTGCCCTTAAGTATCAGTTTATTGAGAATGAAGCTGTTTTTAGAACAGCTCTTAGCTCACATTTTAGGATAGCTGAAAAGTCTAATATAAAAACCAAAGATCCATTAGAGCCTCCATTCCAATCTAGTAAAGAGAAAAATTTAATACGTCTAATTCAGCTATTTGATAGATATAAAAAACTTGAAGAAGTTAACAATACCTTGGCGACAAATAAAAAGAAGTTAAACTATCTTGACTATTTATATAATGAAATTAAAAAAATTCCACAATCTAGTGCGAAGATAGAGCAGTATGAACAAAGAATTATTCAATTACAGTCTAGGCGTTTTCAACTTGAATCAAATCAATCAAAAATTCCTGACGCAGAAGATCGCAAGATTTATCAAGAGAAAAAGCTCTTAGAAGATAAAATTAACAATACAAAATTACAGCTTAAAATCATTAGCGAAAGAAAAAGAATTCTTGATTCATCAGACCATCTTGAGACGTTTATTAGCTCAGACGAACTTGAGGAGTTTGCTAAATTTTTTCCTGGCGTGAATCTTAAATTATTGGTTCAAATCGAATCTTTTCATCAAAAATTATTTACGCTTCTTGAAGAAGACTTCCAATATGAAAAGACCTTAGTGGAAAAAGAGTCGATAAATCTTACTGAAGAGTTATCGACTCTATATCAGCAGTTGGATAACTTACCAATAAAAACCATTTACGCAACTGATTTCATAGACGAAATTATAAAAATTGAAAAAGAGATTGACAGCCTTCAAAGAAAAATTGATCTTTGGAAAGAATGGCATTCTTCTAAGAATCTTAAGATTGAGCTTAATAAAACTAAAGAGACGCTTTATACGTCTATAATTCAAGACATTCAAGATTCTCTCAATAACGAACTCTCTCAGTTAAACAATAAAATTATTGGATTAGACCATTTCTCACCACGCTTATTTATAAATAGCAGCACATCATATAAATACGAAACTCCACATGACAGTGGAACGGGAGCAAATCAACGAAGTGTAATTCTTTTTGACGTTGCACTTTTAAATCTTACTGTTTTACCAGCCATAGCACATGACTCATTTATGTTCAACGATATTGAAGACTCTACTATCTCTAAAATCATCAAACTATATTCTGAGCAAACAAAACAAGTCTTTATATCTTTTGATAATGTGCAACATTATCAAAATGACACAAAGTCCATTATTGAAGAATCGGTTGTATTGAAATTGTCGAGCTCTCAAAAGTTATTCGGCCGTTCTTGGAATGTTAAATCATCAAGCGAGTATACAGAAAGACTTCCCGGATTCGATTAGTTGATTTAACAGTTGGCGAGAAGAACCTCTTGTAGACTCTCAACCGATAGTCCAGCGCGCGCAAGAATATTGTGGTGAACGTCTGCCTCCAAGTACGCATCGGGCATGCCTAAACGTAGTACCTGCGGACATGCACCTGCAGCGCTAAGCTGCTCAACAACGGCGCTGCCAAATCCACCCAAAACGCTGTGCTCTTCAACGGTAATAATCATGTCAGAGTTCTGACAGATTTCCGTCAGAGAAGCATCAAGCGGCTTGATGCTCGATACGCTGTAGACCTCGATGTTCGTCTGGTCGACGGCGGTCCGATCTGCAGCTACGTGCACTGAGGCAATCTGCCCTGCAGCTCGCTGAGCCGCCTCGATAACTCGACTGGTTATCGCACCTGTTGCAAGAACGGTCACACGCTTCGGAAGAGGGGTGGATGCAGTTCCGGTGGTTGTGGCTTCGGTAGCTGCAGCTTCGGTGACCGCCGCACCGTCTGCGACTGCAGTGCTTGCTGCACCAGCCGCGCCAGCCGACTCAAAGAGTTTCTCGACACCGGAGGCATCAAAAACGTAACCATCTGGATTCAGATTAACACCATCGCACGAGGTCATTCGCACGTAAGCCGGTCGTGGATGCTTTGCAAGCTCCATGAGCGTGGCCGCAAGCTGGGCGTTATCAACCGGATTGAACACGGAAAGTCCTGGGATGGTCCTGGTTACTGCGATGTCCTCCACCGCCATATGAGATGGACCTGTAGCCGCGGATTCGCAGCCAGCGGCAACACCCACAAGCACCACGGGCGACTTCATCATGCCAAGGTTGACGCGAATCTGATCAAGCGTTCGAGAGGTCACAAACGTGGCGTAGCACGGCGCAAAGACGTGAAAGCCCTCATTTGCGCAGGCAGATGCCACTTCAATGAGGTTTTGCTCCGCAATTCCGCATTGAATGTAGCCTTCCGGTCTAAGCTCTCGGAAACGGTCCAGGTTCAAACGACGGCCATAATCGGCAACAGCAACGGTTAGCAGCTCATCGTCCTCGGCAAGCTTACCCATGATCCAACCGAACACTTCTTTTGTATTCATACCCGCAAGCATCTGCGCTTCTTCCGCAGAAATTTGTGCTGAATGCAAAGATGTATCTAGCATGAGCATGCCTCCTCTGCGACTTTCAGATCAAGCAATGCCTGCTCATAGAGGTCATCCGTCACGCATGCGTCGTGAAATGAGACGTTATTCTCGGCAAATGAAAGTCCCTTGCCCTTGATGGTGTGCGCGATAATCGCACGAGGCCTAGAAGTTTGCTGCTTCAATGCGTCGTACAACGCGAGCACATCATGGCCATCTACCTCGACGGACTCAAAGCCAAACGCATCAAACTTTCTTGCAATTGAGCCGGTATCCAAAATGGACGCGCAAGGGCCGTCCAGCTGCATGCGATTCTGGTCAACAATGACCGTCACGTTGGAGAGCTGGTTGTGGCCGATAAACGCGGCGCTCTCCCAAATGGAACCCTCGTCGCACTCGCCGTCGCCCAAAATACAAAAAACGCGAGAAGGGAGATCTTTTCTACGAAGGCTTAACCCCAGGCCAGCGGCATAGCCCAAGCCCATGCCAAGGCTGCCACCAGAAATTTCAAAGCCACGCTGAGGGTCTCGCAGTGGATGCTTAAAGAGTACGGCATCGGGTCCAAAGACCCCGCGGTCAATATCCTCTTGAGAGATCATTTCTGCACGTAGAAGAGCTGGGAACAAAGCCAGTGATGTGTGAGCCTTAGAGAGAATCAAGCGGTCTCTGAGTTCCCACTCGCAATCCCTGTGGCCTACCTGCATAACCTTGCTCAAAAGCACGGAGACTATGTCTGCTACAGAACACGCGCCGCCAATGTGAAATGGCGTTGAGCTGTAGCGATGTGCCAGCTCGATAATGCCTCGACGCACTGCCAGCGCCTCGTGACGCAAATCAAGTTCAAGCTGTTTGCGCTGATCAGAGTCTATTTCTGCAGAAGTCAGCGATGCACCCACGTGCTCTGACTGACGAACAGAAGAGATGTCCAGAGGTCCAATAGAGTCATCTACCTGCTCAGATACGCCAACAACACTCTGATGCGGGGCAAGCCAAGTCTGGCTCCACTCAATGCAATTGCCGTCGGACAGCTCGATTACCTGCTCAAGTACAAGCAAAGCCTCATTTGGAGAACACTGCAGGTAGTCGGCATGGTCTTTACCTGCAATTTGTGACTGATAGCGCATGCGAGAGCGCGCAATCTCTTTTTGAGATGTTCTTTCAACCGCGTCAAAGAGCGACTCATTCTCAAAGTCTGCCTCTTCAAGCTGAGGACAAACAAGCAGGTTGGACCATGATTCCTGGCACACTACAGGTCTATCCGAGACGCTCCTGACACGACGCAAAAAGAGTACGTCAGAGCCAACGGGAATCTCCAGGTGCTCGGCAACGGCTTGATCTGCAGGAACCACCTGCTTAAACAGGACTTCAGTTTGATACTCAAAGCCGCCATCTCTGAGCGCGGCCGCAAATGAAAGCACAGTATTTCCCGCCGCATGACGAACGGTGTTAGAGATAACCTGCGTTGCTCGACCCTTTTGAGTAAGCAGTAACCCCTCTTTAACCAGGGACTGAATAGCTTTTCTGATGGTTCCTCTGCTCACGCCGTACTGCGCCATAAATTCGGCCTCAGACGGAATGTACGTTCCCGCCTTCCAGTCTTCTGACAGAATTTTGACGCGCATCAAATCTGACAACTGAACATGAAGAGGTGTAGCGGACGACGAATTGAGTCCTCCTCTGACCTGGGGAGAAAATGACTCAGTAGCCGCATCTTCAGAAACTAAAACCGGAAAAACACCTGTCTCAAATGACATAGGTCCTCCGAAGTGAGTTAGAAATTAGTTATGCATACGTTAGGTACAAGACAAGTAGTATACAAGTTTCTGAAAGAGAACAGAATAGGAGTTATCTGACTTTTTATCTGTTATAACACCTCTTGAATTTGAGAGTTCTATTTGCTGATCAATAGAAAGAAAAGGCTTTTTCATAGCTTCTTCTTATGAAAAAAGCGGTTACACGATGGCAGCCGCTTTTTGGTCTCGGTTCCGTAGAATGTCAGCGAGACGTATCATTGCCAATAATCCTAACATTGCACAGACCTCTGTAAAGCGAAATATCAAAACTCAACAACGCGCTCTTTGTTCTAAATTATGTCCCATTTTTGTCCCATGAGCTGAATGTCGAGTTAAGTTTTACCAGGTCAAGAGCTATGTACTCTTCGCGCTCAAAAACGACTAATACTTGAATATTTTCTAAAAATACACAGCTAAAACGCTATTTATTCTGCAACAAAAATGGTAGGGGCGGCGGGACTCGAACCCGCAAGACCGAAGTCGAGGGATTTTAAGTCCCCTGCGTCTGCCAATTCCGCCACGCCCCCGGATATGTCTAGCTATTATGCCACTACTTTTAATTCAGCGCGCGCAAAATTGGCTGCCAAATCACAGGCGACTGCTTTCCCTGGTGAACGGCAGCTGCAGTTACCACCAGGCCAAAGAGCAGGTCACTCTCGCTTACTACCAGGTGTTTGAAGCCTGAATTCTTCATCAATTCTGCAAGCAAAATAGTTCCCGCAAGCATGACAGGCGCACGTTTTGCCTGCAATCCCGTTATGTCTTCTCGCTCCTTTAGCGTTTTGCCGGCGAGAAGCCCCTCTATCTGCAACACCTCGTCAAGCGAGATGTGGTTGAGGTGCACCTTTGACGGATCGTACGGATCAAGGTGATCCCTGATGGCAATGAGACTGGTTGCGGTTCCTCCAACACCAACCAGAAGCTCAGGCGCTGCACACTGCTGTTGAGCTCGCCCAATAGCCTCAGACATCATCTGAGCTGCCATTTTGTGAGCCCCATCAATATCCTCAGCTGATGGGTGATCCGATGACAGATTAAATCGCTCGGTCAAGCGTCTGCAGCCAAGCTCAACGGACTCGACGAAGTTAATGTCAAGCTGCTGCCCTCCAAGCTGCTGCCCTGCGTACTGATCGACCGACTGAGCCTCAGACTGACCTGCACTCTGACCTGCGCCCTGAACCACAGGCTGGCCTGCCAGCGTGCCAACGACCAGCTCAGTTGAGCCACCGCCGCTGTCGGCAACAAGAATGCGATGATTCTCAAAATCATGAGAGACACCCAGAAATGTGAGCGCGCCTTCAATTTCACCTGGAATAATCATGGGCTCAAGTCCCAGTGATGCTAGACCCATTCCCAGGTCAGGAGCATTTTCTGCATCGCGAGCAGCACTTGTGAGCGTACAAACAACCGCCTCAGCGCCCTCTTTTCTCGCGTGATCAACATAAGAAGAAACGCAACCAACGCAACGGTGAATTGCCTCAGGTAGCAGGCGCTTTGCCGTATCAACACCCTCGCCCAAATTAACAATCTCGGTGTATTTGGCCATGCGAATGACGCAATCGTCCTCTACCTGCGCAAGCGCAAGTCGAGCAGTTACGGTTCCAATATCAATCGCAGCTAGAAGCATTAGTGTGAGTTTCCACTATCAGACTTTGAATTGTCGGCGCCGGACCCCTCAGAAGATCCGCCTTCTCCGGAGTTCTTCTGCTCGTGAGACTCTCCAGGAGCTGGTGCAGATGTAGAATCGTCAGAGTTTGCGCTCTTAGGAGCCTCAGTATTGCCGGAATCGCCTGGTGTAAATCCAAAAACAAAGTCCCCAACCTTGATGTACCAAGGATAATCAGGGTGCTGAACGGTATTCTCGTCCTTCTTTTTATCAAGACCCTCTACCTGTGCAGATTCCTCGTCACCAGAAACCAAGCCCTGCTTATGAGCCTCGTCTATGATGCCTTCTTTTGTCTGCAGACCCTGAACCTCGGACTCAAGACGTTTTTGATCTTCTTCAAGCTTCTGCTGATTTAGCAGTAACTCGTCATGCTCGCGAACAGCGTGGTAGTAGCCACGAATTGGCGGATACAAGCCCACAAGCAGGAAGATTACAACGCCGAGAAAAACGACAAGCTTGGTGTGGTTACGCGCGAAGTCAAGTGCGTTGTCTTTAAGCTCTACTAGAGAAGCTACACTGAACTGCGGTTTATTGGTTCTTTCAGTCTTCTGTCCGTGCTCGGACTTCTGGTCACGCTCGGACTTTTGTCCGCGCTCAGATTTCTGGTCACGCTCGGACTTCTGAGTCCTATCAATTCTCTTGACTTGAACGGTTCTTTTAGACTTGATGTCCTTGGAACTCTTCTGTGAAGAAGCTTGTTTTGATGGCGCCGTGCCCTCTGACGACGCTGTATCTTTTGGAGTCACCGCAGGCTTTTTAACCTCAACAGCTTTTGAGTCAGATTGAGATTTCTCAGTTACCTGGGGTTTCTCGGCTTTTTTAGTTGAAAATATTTTGAGAGTGCCAGCGGCATGCTCCGCGGTAGTCTCTTTAAGAGGCTCAACGGAACGCTTGGTGGGCGTTGTTTTTCTTTTTGTACCACTCTTTTTAGTGGTGTCTTGACTCATCACGGATCTCATTTCTGGTTTGTTTGGTGATGCGTCGCAACAAATTGCAACATCTTTATTATGGCAGAGGCAGCGCCAATAGCCCTGCCTCAGTTTGGAATTTCATCGTTTTACCGAATAGAAGTCGTCGCTCCAACGGCAAGTCGTAAGCTTTGCGGTACGTCGCACGTCTTCGCTACAATCTGTGTAGCTTGCTTACGCATCAAGATGACGCTTAGCTTCTTGCCACAAATCTTCTTGTAGCTCGGGTTTCTCGTCAAGCGAGAAGCCCCTCTCAGCAGCTGCTTTCTCCATGTACGACCAGCGAGCGCGGAACTTTCTGCAGGCGCTCATCAGCGCTTCTTCCGCATCAACGCCTTCCCAGCGAGCAACGTTTATCAGCGCAAACAAGATGTCACCAAACTCGTCCGTTTTCTGCTGCGTACCTGGGGCTTCAGCGTCAAACTCCGCGCGCTCCTCGGCAACCTTGTCCCACACGTCATTAACTGACGCCCACTCAAAGCCCATCTTTGCGGCGCGCTTTGAAATCTTCTGAGCCTGCATGAGCGCAGGTAGAGACTGTGGAACCGAGTCGAGAAGACCCTCGGTGTGCACGATATCTTCTGCACTGGCGCGTTCGTCAGCCTTGACGCTCTCCCACACGTCCAAGACGGCCGCAGCCGACGACGTAGAACCAGCTTCTGGCCCAAATACGTGCGGATGCCTGCGCACCAACTTCTGATTGAGCGCTCGACATACGTCGTCGATGTCGAAGCCCGCTGCGCGGTCGCGCGCCCCACTGCCCGCACTGGCACCGCTGTCCGCCTCAATCTGCGAGTGAAGAACTACCTGTTCAAGCACGTCGCCAAGCTCTTCCTCAAGGTGCTCGGGAGAGTCCTCAGCAATAGCCTCAACCGCCTCGTAGGCCTCCTCAATCATGTTCTTTGAGATGGTCTGATGTGTCTGTTCCTTATCCCAAGGACAGCCGTCCTCCTGACGAAGTCGCCAGATGGTTCTGATCAGGCGGTCAAACTCCGGATGCGTCTGTGGTGCTCCAAGACGAGCCTTTGTTTCTTCATCAACTGCGGCAGCTAGCTGGGCGATCTTCTCGTCAGATGTCATAGAACTTATTGCTCCTCGGGATACAGGAAATTCCAGTCGTTGCGCAGGCCGGTCATGAGCTCCATAACGTCCTTTGAGACCTCAAGCTGCGCCTGAGCAGAAGCGTCTCCTGCAACAGCGGACTCCAGATCTGCCAGCACGTACGCCAGCGCATTAGCCCTGCGACCCACCTGGACTTGCTCCTGTTTGCCGTCGTCAGTCCACGTAATTGTGGCAATGTCTGCGCGTGGGTACTCCATAATCTCAATAAAGGCCTTATCCGCGGAAATCATAGCGCGTTTTGGCTGCTTGGAGTGAAGCGTCAACGCCAAGACAACCATCTGGCCCTCGGCGTTTCTGAGCAAAATGCCGTCCGTCTGATCAACGCCGGTAGGGGCCGGATTCATCATGGAGAGCACGTCATGAGGCTGACTCTTCAAAAAAAGACGGGCCAGCGTCAGCGAATAGACGCCAATGTCCAGCAGAGCGCCGCCCGCAAGTTTGGGATTGAAGAAGCGATTCTCCATGTCAAACTCTTTGTAACTGCCAAAATTCTCCTGAATCAGGTTGACTGGACCAAACTCGCCAGCCTCCACGCGGCTAACCAGCTCTTTGTAGAGTGGCATGTGCAAAATGGTGCAGGCGTCCATGAGCTGAACACCGTTTTGACGTGCAAGTTCTTCGGCCTCAAGCAGTTCAGCCGAGTTGAGCGTAATGGACTTCTCGCACAGAACGTGCTTGCCCGCCTGAAGTGCTTTGCGCAGGTAAATGATGTGTGTGTTGTGAGGCGTGGTCAGGTACACCGCGTCAATCTCGTTGCTGGCGAGAAGAGCGTCGATGCTGTCATACACACGTTTAACGTGGTGTTTTTGTGCAAACGCAACGGCCTTCTCCTGTGTCCTGTTGGCTACACCGTCAATGGTTCTACCAACCGAAGCCAGCACCTCTGCCATCTGATTTGCAATGATTCCGCAACCAATAACACCCCACCTGAGGTGTGGTGCGGCAAAGATCGTGTCCACGGCGCTCGCGGCGTTCTGCGCGGAGCTCGCGGCGTTCTGCGCGAAGCTCACGGCGTTCTGTGACGTCTGACCTGCTGTTTGGCTCATATTTACTCCTCAACTTCGTCGTCGCCACCAAGCTCTTCCAGAACTCCCAAGGCGGCGGGCATCAGCTGTTCTTCATTTCGGTGGAACGGATACGCCAGTTTATGCGTCTTTGGATACACAATAGCACCGCGACCCTTCAACTTGAGGGCTTGTTCGCGAGGAATTTCTACACCCAGATAAACCAGGCGTCCATTTGTCAGACTCACTGACGTTGCACCCAAACGCTGCGCACGAATACGCACGCGAGCACGATCAAACAAGTTCTTACCCGCAAGCGGCAGGGCACCAAAGCTATTCTCGGTATCTTGCTGAAGCGCATCAACATCGGAGAGCTCTGTAGCTGCGGCAAGTCGGCGATACACCAAAACGCGTCGGTCAACCTCTGGCAGATAGTCCTCATCAAGGTAGAAATCTGCAGGTAGATTAATGGTTACCTCAGCCTGCTCAAGCTCAGCGGACTCACCACGAGCCTCGGCAACCGCCTCGCCCAGCATCTGCGTAAAGAGGTCAAAGCCCACGCTAGAAAGGTTTCCGTGCTGCTCAGCGCCCATAAGAGAGCCCGCGCCTCTAATCTCCAGGTCGCGCATGGCAATGCGCATGCCGCTACCCAGATCCTGGAACTCATTGATTGCGGTCAGACGCTCGGTTGCCTCTTCCGTCAGCGGTAGCTCCGCGGGGAACATAAAGTACGCGTATGCCTGCTGCCTACCGCGACCAACACGGCCCTTGAGCTGGTACAACTGAGCCAGTCCCAGGCGCTGGGAATCCTCGATAATCAGCGTATTTGTATGCGAGTTGTCAATGCCAGACTCAATGATGGTGGTGGCTACCAAAACGTCAATCTCGTGCTCCTGGAAGGCGAGCATGACGTTTTCTACCTCGCGAGCACTCATCTGGCCGTGAGCCACGCCCACGCGAGCTTCCGGCGCCGCCTCCTCCACGCGAGCCACCGCTTCATCAATAGTGGTCACGCGGTTGGACACGTAGTACACCTGACCTTCTCGCTCCAGCTCACTTCTAATAGCTGCGGAAACAAGATCCGGGTTGTACTCGCCCACCATCACCTGAACAGGCTTTCTGCCAGGCGGCGGCGTCAAAATCAGGCTCATGTCACGCACACCGCTCATGGCCATCTGCATGGTGCGCGGAATAGGCGTTGCCGAGAGCGTCAGCACGTCTACCTGCTCGCGCATGTTTTTGAGCTGCTCTTTGTGCTGCACGCCAAAGCGCTGCTCCTCGTCGATAATCACCAGGCCCAAATCGTGCGGATTCACGTCTGCAGAAAGCAGTCTGTGTGTTCCTACCAGCACATCTACGGTTCCGTCCGCAAACCCTTCAAGCGCTTTTTTCTGCTGAGCGGGCGTGACAAAACGCGAAAGCACGCTTACCTTCAAATCAAACGGAGCAAATCGCGAGAAAAACGTCTCGTAGTGTTGCTGAGCCAAGATGGTAGTTGGGCACAAAATCATAACCTGGCGGGCGTCCTGGCACGCCTTAAACGCAGCTCTCAGCGCCACCTCTGTTTTGCCAAAGCCCACGTCACCGCAAAGCAGGCGGTCCATAGGCTTGCGTGCTTCCATGTCCAGCTTAATGTCTGCAACAGCGCTTTCTTGGTCCGGCGTCAACTGATATGGGAAGCTGGACTCCATCTCCTCCTGAGCAGGAGTGTCCAGCGAGAACGCATAGCCCGGCACCGAAGCGCGACGCGTGTAGAGATCTACCAGGTCAAACGCCAGTTTCTTGGCGGACTTTCTTGCCTTGTTAGTGGCGCGCGACCAATCTGCCGTGTTAAGCCTGGTCAGGCGCGGATTGTTGCCGTCGGGTCCCACATAGCGCGTGATGCGGTCAACCTGCTCCAGAGGCACATAGAGTTTATCGTCATTGGCGTACTCAAGCAGGAAGTAATCACGCTCTCTACCTGCGACTTCTTGGCGCACAATGGCCGTAAAGTGCGCAATACCGTGCGTTGCATGGACAACGTAATCGCCCGGCTTAAACGGGAATGTCACCGTTGTGGGGTCAATACGTTTGGAACGCTTCTTATTGCGAGCGCTCCTGGCCGTCAAGTCCGAGACAGAAAGCACTGCTAGATTAGCTGTAGGGATAATGATTCCAGCGGGAACAGGCGCGTCGGTAAACGTGACGCGACCACGCTTGAGTGGCGCGTAAGCACCGTTGTGATCCGGTTCGTTTTCAAGCGCCGTACCCAGCGACTCCTCAAACGGAATGGACTCATCCGAGAAAAGCAACTTGAGGTGTTCTCGCGCCGCACGATCGGGCACTGCAAATACCACGGCATCCCGGTCTTGCACCAGCTGCCTCACGCGACCCAAAAGCTTTGTGTCTGAACCCGCAATAGACGGCTGCACCACAGAGAGCTCCGACGTTACCGCAGCTCCCGTACGTAGAAGTGACGAGAAGGACAAGCGTTGTTGCGAGCCAAAGTCCATAGCCTTGGGATCTGTATACAGACCATCTAGTTTCACTTTTGATGCTGTTGCGGATGCAGAGATTTCGTCAAAGGCACGCTGGCAATCATCAAACAGCGAGCGTGGCTCCGCAAGAACTACCAGCGTCTCTGAAGAGATATGCTCAAGCGGGCTGGCAGTGCCTCCGTACAACACGGGAAGATAGCGCTCAAGTGCAGGAGCCTGAGCTCCGCGCTGAATAAGCTCCAGGTCAGCGGCGAGTGCAGAGTTTTCTTGCGCCCGCGTATAGAGCGCCTCTTCTGCGCGGCGAATGGTCTCTTTGGTAAACGCAAGCTCTCTAGCTGGGGCAACGGTAACCTCATCAATGGCACCGATAGTCTGTCCAGTTGCTGCCACCATGCGCCTGATGCGGTCAATCTCATCTCCGAAGAACTCAATGCGCACAGGACTTGTAGCTTGAGCTGGGAAGATATCAACCGTATCGCCGTGAATGTGGAAGGTGCCAGGAGCATCTACCTCGCCTGTATCGGCGTATCCCATGCCGACGAGCAGCGAAGCTACGTCCTCAAAGGGGACGTCGTCGCCAACGGTAAACGTTGCAGGAAGAAAATAGCCCGAACCAACAGGGGGAACTCTGCGCATCAGCGCATGAGCACTTGCAACTACAATGACCTTCTCGCCAGCGGAAAGCTTGGCGATGGCACGGCACCTAGCTCCAATAAGGGCGTCGTCTGGCGTGGTATCCGACCAGGGGCGATCCTTGCGGTTGGGATAGCGCAGCACGGCGTCGTTTCCCAACCACGCTGCAAGTGAGCGCGCTGTGCGGTCCGCGGCATCCTCGCCCGCGACAACCAGCAAGCATGGGCGGGGATTTTGCGCCCAAAGTGCAGCCAGCATCAGCGGACGAGCGCTTTGCGAGAGGGACAGCGTGGCGTCTGATCCGCGCGAAAGCTCTCTCTTCAGCTTCTCTAGCTCGGGCGCGCTCAGTAGTTGAGCTGCAACTCTATTGATAAACACACAGTCTCCCGCCATGCCGCTAAACCCACATGCAAACACATGCGGGTTACACCAAACCTTACTGGACGAGGCGCATCGTGCGGCCGTGCCGTGCGCTTGCCGCGACGTCCCACGAACAGGTTTGATAACTTTTCAATTGGGCTGTTATTGTAGCTGTTATGCAGCTATTTTGCTATTCTCGCCTCACGTGATAACGTAACTACATACTGGGTACACATAGAAGGAATTGAGGAGAGGTTATGCCCAGAGAATCAAAGAAAGTCAAGGTAGAACGCGGCATTGAGCTGTGCCGACGCATGCACGAGCTCTATCCAAGCGTCCAGAGCGCCCTGGATTATCACGACGCGTTTACTCTGCTCATCAGCGTTATGCTTTCGGCGCAGACTACTGACGCCGCGGTAAATAAAGTTACTCCCGAGTTGTTTCGCCGCTGGCCAGACGCCCCTTCCATGGCGGCCGCCAATGCTGTCGAGGTCGGAGAGGTCATCCAGACCATCGGATTCTGGCGCGCAAAGGCCAAGCACTGTGTGGAGACGGCACAGATACTGCTGACGGAGTACGGCGGAGAAGTTCCAGGCACCATGGAAGACCTGGTCACGCTTCCGGGCGTTGGTCGAAAGACCGCAAACATCGTGCTCAACAAGATGTTTAACGTGGTCGACGGCATCGCGGTGGACACGCACGTGTACAGGATCTCCAAGCGCATGCGCTTGAGCTCGGCTTCCACGCCGCTGGCTGCCGAGAAGGACCTGCTCGCGCTGCTCCCCCACGAGCTCTGGAAAGACGTCAACGAAGAGTGGATTCACTTTGGGCGAGAAACCTGCACCGCTCGCAACCCTAAGTGCGTCGGCTGTCCCATGAGCGATATCTGCCCCTCCTACGAGCAGCCCAATCACTGGTTCAAGGGTTAAGCGCGGGACCCGGCACGCTGGCCCAGCACTGACCTGCGAGCGCACGGGTGCCGCGGGTGTCGCGGGTGCCGCAAGTGCACGGGCTTCTCGCCAGGCGCTTCTGAGTTGCGAATCCAGACTCAAGTACCGCGATAAGCCTGAAAAGCGCATGAAGTCTGAGTAAATTTACTCAGACATGACGAGAAAAACCGGCAAATAGCTCAGACTTAGCGTACTCTTCCGGCAAATCGTTCAGACATGACGATAACATCAGGCTCCCTGGAAGGGTGAGCTCGGACACGCTTTAAATCCCGCCTGAAAAGTGAGCCTGAAAAGTGCAAAGATTCTGTATTTTGGATACAGATTCTTTGATGAAATCAGGCAAATCCACAGATTCTTTGAAGCATTTAGGCAAAAGTTACAGATTCTTTTAAGAAATCAGGCGCGCAACGAGCATATAGCGAGAAACCCGTCTCGCCGCAACATCCACGCACAAAAATACCCACCAGCAAGCCGATGACCTGCTGGTGGGTACATTTTTAACGCACTAGAAGGCTGAGCTGCAACTCCGCACGGTCGTCGCAGCTCAGAGCACCTACAACTTAGTAGTTGAGGGACTGCTCCTCGAAGTATGCCTGTGGGTGACCGCAGACTGGGCAGATCTTTGGTGCAGATGCGCCAACGTGCAGGTGACCGCACTTGAGGCACTTCCAAACCTTGACACCCTCGCGCTCAAAGACCTCGCCGGACTCAACGCGCTCAAGAAGCTGCTGATAGCGCTCCTCATGAGCCTTCTCGATGTTGCCAACAAGACGGAACTTAGCAGCGATCTCTGCGAAGCCCTCCTCCTCAGCTACCTTAGCGAAATCAGCGTACATGGTAGTCCACTCGTAGTTCTCACCAGCAGCTGCGTCCTTGAGGTTCTCTGCAGTCTCTGGAATCTTGCCACCGTGGAGATACTTGAACCAAAGCTTAGCGTGAACTTTCTCGTTGCCAGAAGTCTCGGTGAAAATGTTGGAAATCTGCTGATAACCATCTTTTGCAGCCTGGGAAGCATAGTAGCTGTACTTGTTGGTAGCCTGGGACTCACCAGCAAAAGCTGCCTCGAGGTTCTTCTTTGTCTGAGAATTCTCAAAATCTACTGCCATTTTTTCTCCTCTCCCGCGTTAACGAGTGGCACGTCAACGCATGTCAAAGCGCCTGTGAGCGCGATGTTAAGCGCCTGGGTAGCGCTGTGTTACCTTTAGCAAACAAGTGCAAATAATAATCATTAGCACTTGTGCTCATATACTGACCCCTTCGTCAGCACTATGAATTATAACCATTTAGGGTAGCCAGTATTCATCATTTTTCTGACAAAAGCCTTCCTTCGCAAGTTCTTCAAGTAAGCCAAGGGTAACCTGCTCATCAAGGGTTTCTCGCCCCGCATTGACCTCAATCTGGCAGAGCTCCTGGTGAAGCGTTTCAAACTCCGCTCCACCCTCGTCTTTATGGGCGAGAAGAACGCGCAAGAGCTCGGCTCGCTTCTGTCGATGAGATCCCTCAAAGCGCGACTGCTTGACGTGGCTTTTGGACCTTCGCGAAGGGTTGGGAATGGTTTTCTTCAGGTATGCGCCATAGTCGAGAAGGGCGTAGTACCAGCTACGTGGTGTGAGCTCCGCCATGGCATCGTTCGCGGCGCCGTCGGCGTCCACTACGTTCGCAGCACTATCAGCCCTATCGGCGTTCACGGCGTCTGCAACACTCGCAGGGCACGTTAGCTCTACCAGCGGGACAAGCTCGGAGTCTGGCACGCCCTCTGCCTGCGGATACAGCTCGTGCAGGAAGACCGTGCGCACGTTAGTCTCCAGGTAAACACCGTGCAGGTTGAACGCGAACGCACAAATACCCGCAGCAGTTGCGGGACCAATACCTGGAAGCTTTACCAACTCCTTTGGATCTTGTGGAAAGACGCCGCCAGCCTCAGAAATTGCCTGAGCAGCTCGATGTACGGACAAAGCACGGCGGTTGTAGCCCAGGCCTTGCCATTCTTCAAGCACGTCCGAAGGCGCGGCGGCAGCCAGCGCATCAACCGTTGGAAATCGCTCCAGCCACCTCTGCCAGCGACCATCTACGCGGCTGACCTGCGTCTGCTGAAGCATAACCTCAGAAATCCAGATTGCATACGGGTCATACGTGCGACGCCAAGGCAAATCGCGGTACAACTCGCGAGCTTTCTTGGCTACAAACTCGACAAATGCACGCAGTTCCGGCGTGAGTTCTGATGCGGGTTCCACTTCGCCACTCATTTTTAAATGTGAGATTTTCTTATCGACCAATATTGAACTCGTAAGGCTTTTTCTCAGCAGAAATAACCTCACCATCAAGCAGGTTATCAAAGGTGCCGGCAGTAATCTCAGCCTCAATAGCGGCAGTGGCATTCTGGATAATCTGCTCATTACGCTGGGCATTCTCATTCTTTACCAGCTGGAACTCGCCCACCATCTCTGGCATAAGACCCTCTACAACAACTTGATGCAGAGTCACGGACGCAAAGAAATTGCGCAAGGTCTTCTCGGCGCTGCACCAAAGGGGCCCAAAATAGCACGAATTATGACGAGGGCATGGCTCATTATTAGGACCTGCCCACTCACAGCTAGAAATAAAAACAGGTCCCTGAACTGCCTCAACAATGTCAAGAACGCTCACCTCAGTAGGATCAATGGCCAGCATCATGCCACCGTGTGCGCCGCGCGTGCTTACAATTACGCCTGCAATGACCAGGTCGTGCTGGATTGAGCGGGCAAAGGAGTATGGAATATCGTTTTCGTCTGCGGCGTCGCGAACAGAAAGAAGCTTCTTTGGGCTTCTCACCAGCGAAGAAAGCATGCGGATTGCATAATCAGTTTTGCGTGAAATTTCCATTGGTTCTCCAAGTACCCCTCGTGCGTCCGCTTGAGGGACTGCTTTTCTCACTTATCTGGCTTGTGACCAGGTCTATCACTACTACCAGTTCAAAATTTTCCAACCGCGCTTGTTTGCAAGTCTGGCAAGCGTTGGACCAGGGCAAACGGCGCACGGTGTTTGAGCTGCCGACAAAAGCGTTGCGTCCGAGTAGTGATCACCGTACGCGTACGCAATCTCCCAGTTGCCCTCGCCAAACCGCTGGTTGCACCACTCGGTTGCCGAGACCAACTTCTGAGCGCCCTCAATCACGGGGCCGTCAACCTTGCTGGTGTAGTGTCCGTCTGCTCCCACCTGCATCTTTGTGGCGAGAAACGCGTCCACTCCCAGCTTTTCTGCGGCCAATTCCGCGATAGGTTCAAACGTTGCTGAAACCAACAGCGCGCAGCAACCCTCCGCCTGCCGGCGACGCACCTCTTCCAGCGCCTGAGGACGATACATCCCCTCAATTACCTCGCGATGAAAATCGTGCATGACGGCATCTGCAAACTCAACGCTATACTGCGTAAGTGCGCCAACAACCAGCTCACGCGCCTCTTCCTGCCTTTGAGGAAGGTGCAGCTTGTAGCGAGCTCCCCACCACACAAGCTTGAGCGTACGTGCAATTGAGGACAGATGACGGCGAAGCAAATACGCAGAGAACAAGAGTCCTGACTGTCCAGAAATGACGGTTCCATCAAAATCAAAAACAGCAATTTTCTTGATCAAATCTGAAGTGTGTTCCGTATTGGAAGATTCTGCGGATATGGAACTTACGCTATCGCGTTGCGACAGCGCATCCAAAGTATTCTGATTCCGCACAATCCACCTCACTTTACCTCTGCTTTTAAATGTTTCTGTAGCAGAAGCACTTAGACACATTCTGATGTAAAGATAGCACACAATGCTCTATTTTCTGACTTGGTTTCAATAAATTAAAGATGTAATTTAAATCTTTTATGCTGGACTTTTTTGGTAATGAAAAAGCCCTCCGAAGAGGGCTTGAACATGCAATGGCGGGATATGCGGGGCTCGAACCCGCGACCTCCGACGTGACAGGCCGGCGCTCTAACCAGCTGAGCTAATACCCCGGACGCCTTGTTGCGAATTGAAATAATACAGGGAACTTTTATTCTTGTCTAGCGTTATTTCCAACGAATTTAAAAATTTTCTTGAAAATAACCACTTGGCGAGAATATCCGCAGCTCAGAAACATGAACGCCTACTGGAAATCCACAATTTCTTCGCGTTGCTTTTACTGAAGAGCAACGCTGGTGGTGTTTCCTGTGGAGTCGGTTACCTTTAGCGTAGTTCCGTCAAGCGTAGCTGCGGTGATGGTTCCGTTTCCACCAACAGCCTTGCCGTCCTTATCGGCAATAAGTGTTGGAAGCGAGCCGTCTACCAGGGCACATGCCACAACATCCCAGCCAGAATCGCGATTCTCTGGAACCAAAATGGTGTCGTTAAAAAGAATCAGGCTGGTAGGAGTTCCCTCAACCTCAAACAGAACGCTCTTAGTTCCCGAGTCACTCGTACGAACAACAGCAGTTTTGCCGTCGCTTTGCTTCTCCAGAGAGTACTTCATGCCGTGGAAGGTAACTGAGCCGTCAACTGCCTGCTCGTCTTGCTGTTTCTCGTCAGCGTAGGCGGACTGGGTCTGCTTTGGCTGCTGGCTTGCAGATTCACTCTTAGTGCTTGTAGCGCAGCGCACAATAAAGAACAGAGCAGTAAGCGCAACAATAGCTGCGACCACCAAGATGATGACCGATTTTCTATTTGGAGGTTCTGGCGTGTTATCGGCCTGTCGTGGGCTCTGAGGAATTTGTGCGCCCTGACCAGCACGAAGCGTTGAAATATTCTTCAAGTCAACCGATGAAGCCTCAGGGGTCTTCTCGCCAGATGAACTTGTTCTCATGTGGTTTGCCATGCTTAAACCTCCCGACGTGCTTCAATTGCACGTCCCAATGTTACCTCATCTGCGTACTCAAGGTCTCCGCCTACGGGAAGTCCGCTTGCCAGTCGGGTAACCGTCATTCCAAGCGGATTGATAGTTCTGGAGAGGTACGTTGCAGTTGTTTCTCCCTCAACGTCCGGATTAGTTGCCAGAACTACCTCGGTAACGGTGCCATCGGCCAAGCGGGACAGCAACTCGCGCACGTGGAGCTGCTCGGGACCAATCTTGTCCATAGGCGAGATTACGCCGCCCAGAACGTGGTAGAGGCCGTGAAACGCACCGGTACGCTCGATTGCCGAGACATCCTTAGGCTCGGAGACCACGCAGATTTTACTGCGGTCCCTGGAAGAATCCAGGCAAATATCGCATTCGTCGCGCGTTGCGTAGTTGAAACAGGTAGGGCAAAAATGCACCTGCTGCTTAAGCTCCAAGATAGCCTGCGCCAAACGGCGAGCCTCCTCGGAATCAACCTCTAGAAGATGGTAGGCTATGCGCTGAGCAGACTTTGGACCAATGCCTGGTAGTCGACCTAACTCGTCAAGCAAACGCTGCAGCGCACGACCATCATTTGTGGTATCAAACGCCATGGATTAGAACAGTCCTGGGATATTCAGTCCGCCAGTTACTGCGCTCATCTGGGCAGATGCCTGAGACTCAGCAGACTCAAGAGCATCGTTTACGGCTGCCAGAATCATGTCCTGGAGCATCTCGATATCCTCAGGATCAATTGCCTCAGGATCAATGGTGATATTGGTCAGGCGCAGGTCGCCGGATGCGGTTACCTTAACAGCACCGCCACCAGCGCTTGCAGTTGCCTGCATAAGAGAAGCCTTCTGCTGAGCTTCCAGCAGCTGCTCCTGCATTTTACGAGCCTGAGCCATCATCTGATTGCGGTTCATGCCGCCCATGTTAAATCCACCACGTGCCATATGTTCTCCTATCGTCATATCTATTTTAGACAAGTTGCGCTTTTTGCGCTGGCGCATGAGAAGCCATGCACCAAAGCGTCATATCGCGAGAATATCGCGAGAAGTTCTAGTTATTTGCATGGTCTACGGGAGTTTCGGCATCCAGCTTCTTCTCTACCGACAAAGAAACCGCTGGTCCAAATACCTTTTCAAGCATGTCTGCCACGCTGTTGAGCTCTGGTGGAAGCGCTGAACGAGCAGCAATATCCTCTGGTGAAGCTGGTACTGGAGCAGGCTTTGGAGCCGGAACTGGTTCGGGTTCAGGCGCTGCAGGTGCAGGCGCCGGCGCGGGTGCTGCGGGTTCAGGCGCTGCGGGTGCGGGCGTAGGCGCAGGTGCAACTGAAGCTGGAGCGACATCTTCAACGGAGTTGTCCAAAACTGCAGCTACATCGTCATCGCTGTAAGGTACCTGATCGTAGTCGAGAGCCTCAACAGGAGCTCCGCCTGACGCAGGTTCATCCCAAGGCATCGGATATGACGCCTCTGACGCTGGTGCAACGGGAGCTGCAGGTGCTGGAGCTGGCGCAGGTACCTGAGCGGGAACAGCGGCAGGAGCGGGCTGCGCAACTGGCTCATGAGCTGGTGCGACGGGCGCAGCAGGAGCCGCTGGAATTGCAGGTGCAGGAGCCGGAGCTGGCATCTGAGCTGCGCGTTTTTCTCGAGAGATTGCCGTTGCGGCAAGACTCGACTCAACATATTTGATGCGGCGCGGGCCCATGACCTGAGCGACGCACTCTTTTACAAACTCGGAAACTGCCGGCGCGCTGAGCATCCTCATTGCAAACGAGGAGCCCTTGGGCAGCGTAACTACCAGCTCAGAGCCGTCGTCGGACTCAAGCGTTGAGCTGACCAGCAGTGCTGCATGAGCGGCATTTTTGGAGGCACAAACCTTGCCGACTTCTTTCCACTGCCTGACGAGAAGCGCGTCTGCCTGATCAACTTCCTTTGGCGCGGGTTGTGGCGCAGGCGCAGGCGCTGGCTGCGGAGCTGGCGCGGCTGCGGGTGCTGGTGCAGGCTGCGGAGCTGGCGTAGGTGCTGCGACTGGTGCAGGAGCCGGAGCTGGAGCTGGCGCTGGGGTTGCAACTGGAGCAGGAACCGCCTGTGGTGTGGATGCGGGAGCCGCCGCTGGTGCGGGTACAGGGATGGGAGCCGGCGCGGCAACAGGAGCTGGCTGTGGAACCGGAGCAGGTGCGGAAGCTGCGAGTTTCTCACCAGCAGGAACAGCAACAACACCGCTTGCTAGCTGCTGCTCAAGAACTGCTACCCTGTCGGCCAGCGCTTCCAATGAAAGCTCCGTGTTAGGTCGTGCCAGCTTGGTAAACGCAACCTCCAAGACAAGTCGCTGATTCACGGCGGTGCGCATCTGATTTGCGGCGTCACCCAGAACGGTCAAAACTCTGGAAAGTCGGTCAACCGAACCAAATGCCTGAGCCTCTTTGGTAAGCTGCTCAGTTGATGCGGTGGAATTTGCCAGCGCTGGAGAATCAACGCCTACAGCTGCGGCAATGTAGAGATCCCTTATGTGAACGGCAAGCTCACGCGTGAACTGCAGCAGATCTTTACCGCCTTCAAACAGCGTATTTACCGTGGTAAAGAGTGAAGAAATGTCTCGCTGAGCCAGAGCCATCGCAGCATTGTTAATAAGAGAGCCGGACGACTGACCCAAAACATCGCGAACTGTCTGCTCAGAAATGACTCCGCCGCCGTAAACGGAGAGCTGTTCAAGAGAAGACAAAGCATCACGCATGCCGCCGCGTGCATGGCGAACAATTAGGTCAATAGCTGCGTCTTCGTAGGTAAAGCCCTCGTTTTTGCAGACGTTGACCAGGTGCTCTGCCATCTCGTCAGCGGCAATGGAGCGGAAGTCAAAGCGCTGCACGCGAGACAGAATGGTTGCAAGAATTTTTTGAGGATCGGTGGTACACATGATAAACGTCACGTGCGCAGGAGGCTCCTCCAGCGTCTTGAGCAGGGCGTTAAATGCCGCCGAGGTAAGCATGTGCACCTCGTCGATAATGTAGACCTTGCCCTTTCCGCGCACAGGAGCGTAGCTAGCGCGAGAAATAATCTCTTCTCGCACGTTATCAACGCCGGTGTTAGAAGCGGCGTCAATCTCAAAGACGTCTGGATGCTGACCAGCAGCAATCAGCTGGCAATCCTCGCAAGTGCCATCAGGCAGATGACCAGGAGCCTCATGGCAGAGGATAGCTTTTGCCAGCAAGCGAGCCATGGTGGTCTTACCTGTGCCGCGAGGTCCGCAAAACAGGTATGCGTGACTAAGCTTTTGCTCCAAGACCGCTCGCTCAAGGGTGCCAACCACGTGCTTCTGGCCAACTACCTGCTCAAACGTTTGCGGGCGATACTTTGTATACAGTGATTCCATTCGTCCTCCGACGGCAGATTTTTCACTTTCAAGTATACCCTCTGAGCTAAGAGGGTTTCTCGCCAAACAAAAACGGGGCAGCCGAAGCCACCCCGATTCTGTACTCTGCGGTTTTGCGCGAGCAAATACCTGCTACTCTGCAGCCTCTTCGGTTGCAGGTGCCTCGGCCTCAGCCTCAACCTCTGGCTCTGCAGCTGGTGCGTTCTTTGCGAACTCAGCAGCACGCTTTGCCTTCTCAGCAGCCTTAGCCTCAGCAGCAGCCTTACGAGCAGCCTCCTGCTCAGCAGCCTTAGCAGCCTTTGCCTCCTTGGCAGCCTTAGCAGCCTCGAGAGCAGCGTTTGCTGCGCCACCGAACTTGTCGGCGAAGCGCTGGACACGTCCACCAGTATCGACAAGCTTCTGCTGACCCGTATAGAATGGGTGGCACTTGTCGCAGAGGTCAAGACGCATCTCTGGAACAGTTGCGTGTGTGGTCCAGGTGTTTCCGCAGGTGCAACGAACGGTGCACTCTACGTACTCTGGATGAATACCTTGCTTCATGCAGGACTCCTTACATCGGCTCTGGTTTCCGACCAGAGCAGGGGTGTCTTTATGAGCACGTGCTCAATCAAGACAATAAGCTGAAAAAGTATATCAGAACAAACCGTCTGTTGCTAGAACTAGTTGGCGAGAAATTCACATTTTATGCAGATAATTCTTGTGTGCGACAACTGTGCGGCAACTGTGAGACAACTGTGTGGCAACTATGCGACAACTGCAAAACAACTTTTTTCTTACTCACGACAACTTTAGAGATATGCCCAATGGGCTAAAATCCAATACGTCATAAAAAAGCTGGTCTACAGCCCTCGGAGGTATAATGTTTTTATCGATTGATGTGGGTAACACGCAAACTGCCATTGGTTTATTTGACAGCGAAGGCACTATGGTGCGCGGCTGGAGAATGCCTACCGATCAAAGCGACACCTCCGACATTCTGCACGGCCGTCTCTTCACGTTCTTCCAGAAAGATGGACTGAGCCTCGACGACGTTGAGGCAGGCGGACTCTCGTGCGTGGTTCCTGTTATCACACGTGCTTGGCAGCGCTGCTTTGAGCTGCTGCTTAACAAGCCTCTGACCCGCATTAACGCGCTTTCCACAGATAAGATTCGCTTCAATATCCCCCACCCCGAGCTTGTGGGTGCCGACCGCGTAGCAAATTCCGTTGCCGCAACTGAGCGCTATGGCTATCCGGTTATTGTGGTTGATTTTGGCACCGCAACCAATTTGGACGTTGTTGATAAGGACGGCGTATTCCGCGGAGGCGCTATTTCACCAGGTATTATGATCTCTGCAAACGCTCTATTTGCGCGCGCAGCCAAGCTTTCTAGCATTCCTATCAAGGCTCCCGAGACTGTCTTGGGTAACACTACAGAAAGCGCTGTTCAGGCAGGTATTGTAGTGGGCGCAGCTGCTCAGGCAGAGGGTCTGGTTGCTAGAACACTCAAAGAGCCCGGCATCGAAGGCGCAACCGTTATTGCAACGGGTGGCCTGGCTAACACCGTTAGTGAAGCAACAGATGTCTTTGATGTTGTTGACCCGCAGCTCACCATGCGTGGCATTTATCTGATCTGGAAGCAGTCCACTCAGGCTGCAGAGTAGCTGACGACACAGCCGCGTTGCCGCAGCTAAACCAGCAGCTAAACCGGTGGTTAAACCGCTGGAACTACCGAAGCTTCTTCCTCACTCACAAGGATTTCTTTGCCGTCCTGGTCAACAAGGATGGCATGACCCCACACGTCAATGCCGCCAAATCGAGCGGTCAGCGCAACGTTTCCACTGGGGTATACCTTATTGACCTGCTGTCCAAGCAGAGGAACCATATCAAAGTAGTCGCTCAGAATCAGGGCGATTGGCCCTGCAAAGCTCCTTGCACGCTTAACCTGTTGCTCCCATACGCTCACGCTCTGAACTACCAATTCAGAGATCTTTTTGGCGAGAAGTTCTGTGTTGTCTGAGACATCAAACGCTGAGTTCAGCGCCCCAGAATCTGCGGCAACACTCACCACAGCAAACATACCCTCCTGATAGCCTGCAGTAGCTGCAATTGAGGCAACAAACTGGTCTTTATAGCAGATATCGTAAGGCCAGCGGATACCAAAGCTTTCATCTGCTGTGCGTAAAAACTGGCAGAGTCCCAGCGCTACAACATAGGGAACTGCAGGTACGTACGGCATTGAGACACCAAGACGCACAACGGTTGCAACCTCAAAGGGTTTCTCGCCAGATGATGGACGCGCTGGGGCCGGCACTGAATCGAGGGTCAGTTCAGAGCGCTCGTCTTGGCTAGACGCAGCACATTCCTGCACGTCAGAGATGCGATACACAAACTCACCCGTTTGGGCACCGCCTCGTGCTAGCTCCAAAGCTTTCTGTGCTACTCCCACGTAATAGCTCCCAAATCCTCGGTTACGTGACCAACACGCTGGTCAGGAGGGACAATCTCCACGCCGCCATGCGAGAAGAAGCGCACTGGATCGTGCATCAGGTCCTCCATAGGAACAAGCACGTAATCGCGCTCGCCCATGCGTGGGTGAGGCAAAGTGAGGTGTTTACCTGCGTGTTGTTCGCCCTCAACCCACAGAAGATCGCAGTCGATAGTACGAGGCCCATGGCCCTCCTCGCCCTTCTTGCGTGTGCGGTTCAAAGCGTTCTCTACCTCAAGCAGCTTGTCCATCAGTACCAGCGGATGAAGCTCAGTTCTAATCTCAGCAACGGCGTTTACCACGGGCGTAGCAATGCCGTATGCAGGCTCGGTCTCGTAGGCGTGACTGACCGAAACAACGCAGGTCAGAGGAATCTCGTCGATGAGCTGCGTTGCGCGAGCCAGGTAACCCACGCGATCGCCCACGTTGGAGCCAAGCGCTACAAATCCCTGGCGAGGGTCGCGCTCAGTCATGGCCCAGTAGGCGTTGATGGCCTGAGCGGTTCCTGCAACATCGTGAACGCGCAGGATACGGGCACCGTTGGTGATTGCAGCGATGCAAATTGCGTGCGTAGCTGCGTCGCGCTGAGTGGCCTCAGTTACGCCAGAAACAGCACCAACAAAGCGCTTTCTGGATACGGCGCAGAGCAGCGGATATCCCATAGAAACCATCGAACGAGTAGCGCGCTGAATTACAACGTCCTCGTCAGCAAACTTGTCAAAGCCTGGACCTGGGTCAATGCAGATGCGGTCCTTAGAAACGCCAGCGCGCATCAAACCGCGAGCTTGGTCGCCCAAGAATCCCATAATCTGGCGCATGATAGGCGCCTCTTCTGGCAGGGTAAAACGACGCTGTGAGCTCAGTGTACGCGTCTCGGCTCCTGTAGCTGCAGCTCGAGCAGCTGCGCTACCAGTAGGACGAGAAGGACGCATGTCGTCCAGCTGAACCTGCTTGCGTTCAACACGAGCACCAAGGCCGTCCTTGTTCCAGTGCATAACAATGCAGCCACAGTCAGATTCAGCAGCTACGGCAACCATTTCTGGATCGGTAAAGCCAGTAACGTCGTTGATGATGGATGCTCCAAGGCGGACGCACATCTTTGCCACCTCGGCGTGGCGCGTGTCAATGGAGACAATTGCGCCAGCAGCTACCAGCGCGCGTACCACGGGTACTACACGCTCAGCCTCTTCTGTAGGCAGAACAGGCGTGTGACCTGGGCGAGTAGACTCTCCCCCAACGTCAATGATGTCGGCACCCTCATCCAACATCTGCAATCCACGAGCAATTGCAGCCTCTGGATCAAAGTTCTTTCCGCCATCAGAGAACGAGTCTGGAGTGACGTTGAGAACGCCCATAATCCTAGGACGCGCCAACGAGATAGTGTGAGTTCCACATTGCCAGGTGTTGTAGCTTTGACGAAGCATGAATCCTCCTTGCCAGCTATGAATGTTTCTATTGTAGCGGTATTGGTGGCTACTAGTCGTATACCATGGATTTATTGAAAGTTTATTGCCGCAAACGCACCGCTTAGCGCCGTAACTGGAGCGTGGAACGCGCGTCACTCGCGGCTACTGTGATACGAATCCACTGCGACCTAAACTACCAGGTCGTAGTATGAAAGAGGAGCTATGAGCCAAACTCAAGAGTACAAGCTGATTTCCTGGAACGTCAACGGCCTGCGCGCCGTGCTCAAGAAAGAGCCTTCGTTCACGGAAATTTTTGAAACCATAAACGCTGATGTATTTGCCCTTCAAGAAACTAAGCTGCAAGAAGGCCAGGTTGAGCTGGACCTTCCAGGCTACGTTCAAACCTGGAACTACGCAGACAGAAAGGGCTATTCGGGCACAGCGGTTTTCTCGCGAGAAACCCCTTTGCAGGTGATTCGCCAGATTGGATGCCCTGTTGCTGACGACGAGGGTCGCGTTTGTGCGCTGGAGTTTGAGAAGTTCTGGTTTGTGTGCGTATACACGCCAAACTCAAAAGACCAGCTTGCACGCCTGGATGAGCGTCTTGAGTGGGATCAGCGCTATCGTGAGTTCTTGGCAGAGCTGTCTGAGCAAAAACCAGTGATTACCTGCGGTGATTTTAACGTTGCACACAACGAGATTGACCTTAAGAACCCCTCATCCAACAGGCAAAATGCAGGTTTCTCTGACGAGGAACGCGAGAGCTTTACCAAGCTTTTGGACGCGGGTTTTACCGATACATTTAGGTATCGCCATCCCGACATGACCGGCGCTTACAGCTGGTGGAGCTACCGCTTCAACGCCCGCAAGAACAACGCCGGCTGGCGCATCGACTACTTCCTGGTCTCCGATCGCATTGCTGAGCAGATCAAAAGCGCATCCATCTTGAGCGAGGTCTACGGCAGCGACCACTGTCCCGTTGAGCTGAGCATTGAGCTGTAGTACGCGCAGGTGGCGAGAAGAAAGGTCTTCTCGCCAGGGTTGCCTCATGATGGCGACCATGATTAACTAGAGTTGTCGATTGAGATTCAAAGGAGCACGTCATGCGCATTACTTGCGACGTTCATACTCACAGTCTGTACTCCAGGCATGCCTATTCAACCGTTGAGGAAAACGTTCGCGCAGCTTCTGAGCGTGGCTATGAGCTGCTTGGAATCACCGACCACTTCTCGTCCATGCTGTATGACCAGCAAACTATCAAGAACTTTCAGTTCTATATGAACACCGCTATTTGGCCAGAAACCTGGTACGGCGTCAGACTGCTTCACGGCGCCGAGGTTGATATTGTTGACCTTGAGGGCAACCTGTTTGCCTACGATATTACGTTTGACCAGGGTATTAATGGCGATAAACTCCGCCAGCCTCATATTCTTGGTGAGCACATCCTAGGTACCTGCGATTATGCGGTTGCAAGCATTCATAGCAAGCAGTGGGCAGCTGGCGCCTCGCAGAAGCAGATTACCCAGATGTACGTAAATGCGCTGGATAATCCACATGTTTTGATTCTTGGCCACCTTGGTCGCAGTGGTTTAGATTTTGATGTTCCTACACTTGTCAGAGAGTGCCGCGATCGCGGTAAGCTCATCGAGATGAACGAGGCCACACACGACGAAGGCCAGCGTGAGGTTGCTATTGAGCGTTGTCGTGTGATCGCTGAGACCTGCGCTGAACTGGGATGCAAGATTTCTTTTGGCTCAGATGCTCACATTGCAACCCGCATTGCTGATGCACATTCTGTTATTAAGCTGCTTGAAGAGGTTGATTTTCCTGAGGAGCTTATGGCTTGCCGTGATGCCCAAACGTTTTTGGACACCATCGCTGATGCAAAGATTCCAGCTTCTTGCCAGGGATACTAAGCCGGAAAACTGCAGCTCACAACAACATTGCACAAAGAAACAATGCCGCGTTTTCACGCGGCTTTGAACTACCTCCCATTTCTTAGACACGAGAAATAGGAGGCAGTTCAAAACACACCTAAGTCGGATAATCTGTTAAA
>CALFOQ010000003.1:0-47743 GCA_937921235.1 uncultured Atopobium sp.
GGTCGGTACAGAGAAGTTCCGAAATCAGTCCTTGGTGGCCCAGTTCTTTATTAAATTCGTCCAAGTTTTGGGACGCAGTTTTTTGGTCAGTATTTCTTTTTTTGCTCCAAACTTCTGACACCCAAAGCTAATGCTCCCAATATACCTTGATTACCTTCACATCCACCTTCAACGACATATTCTTTAATGTCTTGAATTTCAGGAGTTGAAATATAACCGTTTAATATTTCAAGCAACTTTTTCTGAATTAAAGGAAAGAGCTGCTTTTGATTCATTACACCTCCACCAAGAATTATTCTCTGTGGAGAGTAAGTAAGCACATAAATTGCTAATGCTTTAGCAAGATATGATGACTCCAGTTCCCACACTTCATCTTTCTCAGTTAATTCGTTAGCCGGAAGCCCCCATCTTTTATGAATAGCGGGTCCAGAGGCCAAGCCTTCAAGACATGAATCATGGTATGGACAAACAGACTCAAGCTTGTCGTTTGATTCTTTTTCAATAGGAATGTGTCCTGCTTCAGGATGTAGCATTCCGTGGAGCAATTTCCCATTTACAAGTACACCTGCACCTATGCCAGTTCCGACGGTAAGATATACAACGTCATCCAATCCTTTTGCTGCGCCATAGGTTGCTTCTCCCAAGCATGCGGCATTTACATCAGTATCAAAGCCAACTGGGACATGAAGTCCATCAATTAAAGTTTGAAGGAAATCAAATCCCACCCAACCAGGCTTTGGTGTGGCAAGAATTTTTCCATATGACGGAAGATTCGGATTAACTCCGGTAGGACCAAATGCGCCAACGCCTAACGCTGAAATTTTTCTTTCCTGGAACCACTTAATAATTTTGGGGAGCACTATTTCTGGCTCCTCTGTTGGAAGAACTTCTCTCTCAACAATTTCACCTTCGATTGTTCCAATTGCTAAGACCATTTTTGTTCCACCGGCTTCGATGGCCCCTATTCTCAACTGGTCAGACATGTGAACTCCATTTTGTTTAAATAACTGAATTTCATTGGAATATTTTTAGACAGTTGCTTTTAAAAAGAATGGCGAGAAGCCAACCTCCTCGCCATTCTCAGTCCTTTAGCAATAAGCTTTACTCAAAATCACGTCTCCACTGAGGAGTATTCTCTTCACGATACAGTGCGGCTTTTCCTACGCTATCAAAGAGCTCCATCTTCTGCTTAACAACTTCCTTAGCAGCATTAATACATTCTGGGAAAATATTATTTGGATCCCATCCAGAATTCTCTTGAGAGAGAATCTCTCTTGCCTTTGTAAAGAACGCGCTCTTGTAATCTGAAGAAATATTAACCTTCTGAATGCCAATACGTACAGCCTCAGCAATTTCTGAATCTGGATTACCAGAACCGCCATGAAGTACCAAAGGAATATCAATCTTCTCTTTAATCCCCTTAAGAACATCCATACGAAGCTTAGGAACAACGCCCTTAGGATAAAGACCGTGGCAAGTTCCAATTGCAACAGCAAGAGTGTCAACGCCAGTCTTCTCGACAAACTGCTTTGCATCATCAGGGTCTGTGTACTTAACCTCAGTGATGCCACCTTCAATAGTCGTTCCTGTATTGCCAATAGTGCCCAGCTCACCCTCTACTGAAACATTTACCATATGACAATAACGAACAACTTCTGCAGTTTTTTCAATATTCTCCTCAAAAGGAAGCAAAGAGCCATCAATCATGACGGATGAGAAACCGGCGTGAATTGCTCTCATAACTGATTCAATACTATCGCCATGATCAAGGTGAATAACAAAAGGTACTGGGCTGTTGGAAGCTCGAGCAACAATATACTTAACAAATTCATCTTTGCAATATGCAAGCTCTGTAGGATGAACCGCAATAATTGCTGGAGAATCTGCTTCCTCAGCAGCCTCGATGACTGTCCTTACCAAATTGCTCTCAGAAATATTAAAGGCGCCAACAGCGAAATGGTGTCTTTTTGCAACATCGAGCATCTGGGACATATTGACTAGCATGAAAATCTCCTCATTCTAAACTACACTCTTGATCAAAACGATTTTTATATTTACGAGAAACTCAGTGAAGAAAGGTCTACTTCCTCTTCTTTCTTCTCCTGTACGGCATTAGGATCAATGCGCTTCTTAATAGCAACCAGCATAATTGCCGTTACCAAAGATCCGGTCAGGAGAGCTGCGACTGCAACGAGAGGTTCGCTCATTGCTGGAATAACAAATACTCCACCTGAAGGAACAGGGCTACCGTTTCCAAATGCAAAACTGATTGCTCCACATACGCCACATCCTGTAGCTGTGCAGACAACAGTCCTTGCAAGATCATTCATTGCAATTGGAATGACACCCTCGGAAATCATGCATGCACCCATTGGGAATGCAATCTTAATTCCTTCAATCTCCTCTTCGGTGAAGATTGGTTTCTTAATAAAGTGAGCAATGACCGCTGCAAGAGAAACGCCAAATGGAGGAACCATTGCAGCAAGAACCTTGATGCCCTCTGGACCTGTAATTCCCTGAGCCAGGAGACCATCACAAATAAGGTTTGGAACCTTTGAAATCGCTCCGCCGTAATCAAGGCAACCAATGAAGCCGATGATGAATCCATAAAGAACCTTGGACGACTGATCAAGACCAGTAATAAAGTTCTCCAGTGCCTTAGTCACGAATGTAATTGGTCCACCAAGAACAAAGAACATCAGAAGAGCACCGATAATTGCTGTAACGGTTGGGATAATCATCATAGGCATAAGAGCCTCTGCCCACTTTGGAACCTTTAAATAGGTTTCAAGTAGAAGGGCAATATAGCCAGCCACAATACCGCCAACCATACCTCCAAGGAAGCCTGCACCCAAGAAAGAAGCAATCTGTCCCATAAGGAAGCCTGGTGCAAGACCTGGCCTATCTGCAATTGAATAAGCAATATAACCCGCAATAAAAGATGGAATGAGACCCATACCAAATACGCCTACAGTTGTAAGTGCGTCTGGAACCGTCATTCCTTCAAGCTTGGTTACATATTGTCCACCACAAAGATTTCCAATAGCAATTAATAGACCCGCCGCAACAACTAGTGGCAATAGGTATCCAATTGCAGTTAGAACTGATTGACGAATACTTACTTTCTTTAACTTAGCCATGCTAAACCTCCAAAACCTTAATGACTGACCTTCTGAAGTTCTTCTTGGACCTTAAGCAATACTTGCTTAGGGGCCTTTATTGCAATTCCAGTAGGAATTTCCATAACTTTTTTTTCGGTAAATCTATCTCGACCTTCAATGTGAACATCAATAGCGAGAATGACAGCATCAGCCGCTTCAATATCCTCATGAGTAAGCTGGTTTTCAACACCAATAGTTCCTTGTGTTTCAAGCTTAAGGTCAAAACCGAGTTCTTCCGCAGCTTTCAAAAGACCTTCCTTGGCCATGTATGTATGAGCGATACCACTACAACACGCACACACTCCAACCAACTTCATAAGACCCTCCCCTATGAATTTTCTTTAGTACAAACTGACATTTCACATTTTATTGAAATGATGAAAAACTGTTTCATGTTTTCATCAGAATGCGGTAAACGGCGCCAAATAATCGGCGAGTGTAATATTTTTCTTAAGTTATCTCTGTTTCAGGTAATTAGTACAGGCGTACGCTAGGCGTATTTTTATCCTCAATGAGTGATTTTCTTTCAACTTTTGCCTGGATAAGACCAGTTTTACTTTGGGCCAGAACCAGCGCAAAAATAGATTCCATTACAAAATCCTGCGCAACATGCGATGGAAATTGCGTTCCAGATAACACTTGATCTCTTGAAATTGTATTAATTACTAAGTCGCAGCGTGAAGCAAGTATAGCCTCTGGATTGGCTGTCACCATAATTATTGGTGTTCCGCTGTC
The DNA here is from genome assembly GCA_937921235.1 of uncultured Atopobium sp. Lineage (GTDB taxonomy): Bacteria > Actinomycetota > Coriobacteriia > Coriobacteriales > Atopobiaceae > Lancefieldella. The sequence continues at coordinate 3,897 of CALFOQ010000003.1, forward strand.
CTCTGCATTATCAACGATGGTCTCAAGTCTTTTCGAATAGCCTGATGTAGATAGTAAAATTAAAAGATCATTTCTCTTAAGTGAAATTGATGACAACACCATGGATTCTGTTGTTGAAGGACAATTGGCTCTTACTCCAATTTGGCCCAATTTAAATGCAGCGTTTGAGCAAACTGGTATTGAATTGCCAACTGCAGCAAATAAAACAGTATCAGACGTTGTAATAAGACTTACTGCCCTACTTAAGATTTCTGAAGTAAGCTGTGACGCGGTTCCTTTAAGTTCTTGGATACGATTAGAGAGAATTAGCTCAATAGATCCAGGAATATTTTCAAATGAAATTACGGATTGCTCAGTATTTTGTATTTCATCCCTAACGTCATCTCTGGCTAAAGCTAGGCGCAAATCAGCAAAAGTTTCAAATCCAATGTGCCTCACAAACCTAGAAACTGTTGCTCCAGATGTATTGCTTTGCTGAGCAATATCACGGACAGAAAGCTGTGCGATGTCGGAAGCGTTTTTTAAAATGAAATCTGCTATTCGCTGTTCTGAATCAGATAGCTGGGAGTACCAACTTAAAATTGTATCGACAACACCTGCTTTGCTGTTCATAATCGGCTCCATCTAATGGAATGTCCATTTCTTTCTATGAACCATTATGAAATGGATTTTCATTTTATTTATGATGCCGGCCGTCTTTTCGGTAAGTGTCATGAAAAAATCGTAATTAGAATCGTTCCTATTACTACTCTTTATCCCAGCAGGGTATCCCTACCATAAGTCTCGCGCCAGGCAGTAGAGAACTCCTCAACGGCAATCTTTGTGCCAGGGTGGTTCATCATGGTGTAGACAATATCTGGTGGAAGAGTAACAGCATCAATACCTGCAGAAATAAGTGCATTGACCTGCTCGGTATTCTTGAACGATGCAGCAAGAATCTTAGAATTCAGTCCATGAGTTTCAAGCATCTGCATAAGATCAAAAACCTGACCGATACCGTCGCCGTAGTTGCACATACGGTTGACATAAGGAGCCAGGTAATCTGCACCGTTCATGGCTGCAAGGAATGCCTCGTCTGCAGAATAAATTGCCGTTGCCAGAACACCAAGACCCTCGGACTTGAGCTGTTTAATTGCCTTGTACCCATTGCGGGTAACAGGAATCTTCACATAGGTATTCTCGGGGCGAAGGCCACAAATATAGCGAGCCTCTTCCAGCATCTTCTGATAGTCAGTCGAAACAACCTGAACAAAGAACTTCTGCTCAGGCAGCAGATACTCCACAAACTCTTTAATTACCTGCTCAGGTTGCTTACCACTTCTAGTGATGATTGAAGGGTTAGTGGTAACTCCGTCGATGGTCAAAATCTCATCAAGTTGTTTAACAGCCTCAAGATCAGCTGTATCTAGAATAAACTCCATGCTTTGCTCCCCTTCATCACTAGAGCATCTATGTATTAACAACTATTTTAGCCATTGTACTTCTCGCCATTAGCTGCCATTCATCTTATCTATGAGCGGCAGTGTATGTGAAGGGTTAAACGCTATTCAGAGTCCATAGAATCAACCAGTGGAATTCTGATTGTAAATACAGAACCCTGAGGGTTGTTTTCAGAGACTGTTATGGAAGCTCCATGTCGCTTTAAGATAGTTTTAACCAGCGAGAGACCAATGCCTGCGCCGCCAAACTCTCTGGATCGTGACTTATTCACCCTGTAGAACGGCTCAAAAATAAGCTCTCTTTGCTCAGGAGCTATGCCCACTCCTGTATCGGCAATTATGATCACGCCTTCTTGACCCCTGGTTTCTAGAGTAATGTTAACTGAACCTTCTTCATTGTTATAACGAATGGCATTCTCCACCAAATTATAAAGAGCTCGATATAGCAGATTGGTATTTCCTTTAACGATAAAGGTCTGTGCCTCAGATTGTGTATCAGAATGTGCATCAATCTGCGTGTTAACCTGCACGTTTACCATATTATTTTGAGCAACCGATTCAAGATCATCCACGACCGTTTTAATTACTGAATCAAGAGAAACGTCCTCAACCTCTCCTAGCTCAGATGTCTCCGCAAATTCCAAAAGGTCAGTGATGATAGAAGATAGGCGGTCAATGTATGTCTCCATCGTGTCTACAAGCTCGTCATATTCACGCTGTTCTCGCTTCTTTTTCTTAAAAACATCCAGCTTGGTCCTTAGTACCGCAATTGGCGTTCTGAGCTCGTGAGCTGCGCTAGCCGAGAAACGCCTCTGCATTGCAAATGCTTCATCTAGTTGCTCAGTCATCTGATTAAATGACTTAACCAGCTCTTGAATCTCTTCTCCACCGCCCTCAATTTCAATGGAATCAGACAATGTATTTGGGCTAATTTCTTTCATGTGAGCAGAGAGTTGTTGAACTGGCTTGGTATAGTGGCCTATTAAAAAATAAGCCACACAGCTTCCCGCAGCAATCACAACAAGCAAGATACCCAGCGCGTCAAACAAAATAGAACGTTCGATAGCATCTACATCCAAAACGATAGAAAGAGCTCCCTGATTGATGGCGTTGGCTGCAGCTAGTTCCAGCAGCTCAGAAGTCGAGCGATACACAAGCCAGGTTAAAACAACGCAACAGCACACCAATAAGCCCACCATAAGAAGAGTGAGTTGGGCACGTATCGAGCGCATTGCCTTTGGGATTATTTCGCTTATCTTAGTCATCGCTGTCCCTCTTAAAACAATAACCCTCTCCCACTTTGTTAGAAATTGGGTCATATCCAAGAGCTTCTCGTAACTTTTTTCGTACCGAAAAAATGTGAACACGCACAGAATTGCTGAATAAGTCCACGTTGCTATCCCACGCATGAGTCATTAGCTCTTCACTGCTCACAACCGATCCGGCGTGTCGCATCAGATACTCTAGAATTGCAAGTTCTTTCTTGGTGAAATTAACCTGAGTGTCTCCAACAAAAACTTGTCGAGCCGTAGTGTCAAACCGAAGTTCTCCCAACGTCAAAGACGCTTCTCCATGCGTATATTCGCGACGCAAGAGCGTCCTCATACGGGCCTCGAGCTCACCAAACGCAAAGGGTTTTATAAGGTAGTCATCAGCACCCGCATCTAATCCAACAATGCGATCAGACACCGATGAACGCGCAGAAAGAATCAGCACCTTAGTCTCTGAGTGCTCCGCTCGTAGCGTACGCAGCAAATCAAGTCCATCGATACCGGGAAGGTTAAGGTCAAGTAGAATCAGGTCATATTGCTCAAGCTGAGCCATTTCAAGAGCCCGAGTGCCGTTGTCGACAAGATCAACGTAATAACCGTCCAGCTCAAGCCCCTCTCCAATAGAGGCGAGAAGCTCTTTTTCATCTTCCACTACAAGGATTTTCAATTCTTCCCTTTCAAATGCAGCTTGATGCTATTTGCACGTATTAGAGTGCGCCTGGACCAAGCTCAAGTGGCTCAGCCCAGGCGTACTTTATACAACCCTTCAAATGCTAACCGATTGAACCCTACGGCGAGAAGTTCTTCTCGCCGTGTGTCGTGAGCGGTATATAAGTTTCTATAACCTACTTTGACTGAGCAAGAGCCTGGTCAACGCGCTTTTGAAGTTCGCTGCCTTGAAGCTTGCTGGAGCCACCGGTAATTGGATCGCCCACAAGTCTACCGTTCTGGTCAATAACCATAGTAGTTGGGAACGCTGTGAGGCCTTCGATAACGTGACCGCCATCGCTGTGAGGATCAAGAGCGACGTTTCCGTAGGTAACGCCTTGCTTCTGGAGAATATTCACGGCTTCCTTCTTAGCATCGTCCGTGTATGCGGCTTCGGCGTTAACACCCAAGACATTGACACCTTTGTCCTTATAGGTATTAGCAAGTTCTTGAAGCATTGGCATCTCCTGAATGCAGCCAGTACAGCCATTGAACCAGAAGGTCAGAACAGTAACCTTATTCTGTCCAAATACGGTGTTGTCATAAGTAGCGCCAGTAGTGATATCTGTTGCCTTAAAATCTGGGAAGGTATCGCCGTCTTTGAGGTGCAGTTTTGATGCTGCCTCAGGTGGAACTGCAGCAGAATTCTGCTGCTCGGCAGTTGGAGCGGTTGTTGTGCCTGTGTTGCCAGTACCACCAACGCTGCATCCAACAAGCGCAACTGCCATAAGTAGGCCAGCGACATACGTCAGGGATTTTGTTACAAATTTTTTCATTTCATAGTCCTTTCTGTCTTTTCTACGTACGAAACGTAGCTATACACGTTTTATGACACTTACTTTGATGAGCTTGCCGACTGTAAATCAGCCAGGTGCTTTGCTGTGGCAACCTTTTCCGACTGCTCAATTTTCTTGTTGATTAACAGGAGTTTTGCATCAATCGCATGAACAGGACATACCTTTATGCACTCTCCGCAGCGAATGCACTCAAGAGCTGCATTATTCTTCGTAATATCTACGTCCATCTTGCATGTACGCGCACACTTTCCGCAGCTTACACAGGTCTTCTCGTCAACTCGATACTGCAAAATTGAGATGCGATTGAATAGAGAATAAAAAGCTCCGAGCGGGCAAATCCATTTGCAAAAAGGACGATAAAACATGATACTCAACAGTACGACAGTTGCCAGAATGCTGAACTTCATCGTAAAAAGTGTGCCCAGAGCTGCCCTAATGCTGACATCTGCTAAAGAAAGCGGAATTGCTCCCTCAAGAATTCCCTGTGGACAAACATACTTACAGAAATAAGGCTCTCCCATTCCTACGGCATTTTGAATCAAAGCTGGTAGAGCCCAGACAAGCACAATTAATATGACGTACTTCAAATAGCGCAAGGCTTTGAGCTTTTTAGTGCTAAATTTTTTTGGGAATGGAATCTTGTGGAGAAGATCTTGTACCCAGCCAAATGGACAAAGAAATCCGCAGACAAACCTGCCTAGCAAAGTTCCAATGAGAATCAAAATGCCCGTAATGTAATACGAGAAGCTGAATTTAGAAGATCCGACTACCGCCTGAAATGCTCCAATAGGGCAAGCGCCTGTAGCTGCTGGGCAAGAATAGCAGTTAAGTCCAGGGACACAGACTGACTTTGCAGGACCAGTATAGATAGTTCCCTTAGCAAAATTTGTTAGGTGAGGGTTGGTTAGAAAGGTTGCGCATGCCTGCACGAAACCTCTTTTAGTGATAAATTCTCGCACTTTCTTTCCAAGAAATTTTATCCCTGAGAGCACTTTCACTGCAGGTCACCTAACCAATACCTACACACTCAAGGCAGATTCGTACCGCTTTTCCCAATACGGTATCAACCTCTCCGCGAGTAGCGCCATAGACTACAAATGCACATCCTAATAGCAAAAATAGAATAGGAAGGACACGTAGGCGGCAGCTCCAACCACAAGCTTGCTTTGATTTCATAGATACTCCCTTCTCCTGGCTCTAGTACAACAGAAGGGGTGTTAAATCCCTGTTAAGCTGATTTAAATTTTCCAGGAAGGGTTATAAATAGCTGCTCAAATAGCTGTTGAATTTCTACGAATGTCATGGTAATACCAATGGCAATGACCCTTAAATACATCTTGAATGTGGCTCAAGTGCGGCCCAAAAGATGCCCTGAAACTTTTTATATAAATATCCAAACTTATAAAATATGCAATCACATAAAACCGCAGGTATACAGCTTGCGAGAAAATCTGGTCTTATCGCCATCGGCTCGCGAGGCAAATTTCAGATTTGGGAAACACACCTAAGTCGGATAATCTGTCAAAAAGACGTATACATGACGCTGAAAATAGCTAAAGCATGCAGATTATCGTCATTAGATGTGTAAAATGCCCTCATCTGAGCAGATTATCCGACTTAGGTGTGTTCCTTAGGTGCGGAATTTACCTATAGTTAAATCTTTTATATGACGCTATTCATTTTCTAGCATATTAGGTTAAGTTTATGCATAGAAATGTATATCAAGCGGTGCAACCGCCTAGCTGCCCGGCTCTCTTGATTAGAAACATGTCGATTCTTCAGCGAGACCTTCCGAAGCTGAGCTATTTTGTGCGCCAAGTCTAAAAGCCAGCGTTAACACGCTGCAAAAAAGCTGGTAATCCTTTCGGATTACCAGCTCAAGGTCAGTGTGTTTCTCGCCACATGAGAGAGCCACGTTTGAGCAGCGCTTTCGTGCTCGGAGGTCGCGCGGGCTCGCGCCCGTTGGACCTGCGGCGCCACCGCGCGTGCGCGCTCTTAGTGGGTTGCGTCCTCGAAGAACTCCCATGCCTGAGCGTCGGTTGCGCCCTCGTGAACGATCATGCGGACAGCCTCGGCCATCTGCAGAGGATGGGTGCTCTGGAAGATGTTACGGCCCATGTCAACGCCGCGTGCACCCTTGCGGATAACGTCGTATGCAAGGTGCAGAGCGTCGCGCTCAGCAAGCTTCTTGCCACCAGCAACAACAATTGGAACTGGGCATGCAGCAACGACTTCCTCGAAGTCCTCGCAGTCGTAAGTCTTAACAATCTGGCAGCCCATCTCAGCGATGATACGGGTTGCAAGCTTGAAGAAGCGACCGGTGCGCTCCATGTCCTTACCAACAGCACAAACGCCGAGGGTAGGAATGCTGTAGCGGAAGCCAGCGTTAATGACCTGGCTCAGGTTGTCGATGCTGGAAAGCTGGCCATCAGCGCCGATGAAGGTCTGAACAGCCATGCAGTCTGCGTTCATGCGGATAGCATCCTCGATGTCAACAGCAACAACCTCGTGCGAGAGGTCGGACTGAAGCATAGAAGAGCCAGAAGAAACGCGAAGAGCGATGCCCTTAGAAACCTCAGGAGAAACGCAAGTCCTGATTGCGCCACGGGTACCCATGAAGCAGTCAACGTAAGGAGCAAGCTGTGGAAGCAGCAGGTCAAGACGCTCGAGACCAGCGGTTGAACCCATGAAGTAGCCGTGGTCAAATGCGAACATTACAGTGTTGCCGCTCTTTGGATCAAAGATGTTGGAGAGGTGCTTCTGCATACCCCAGTCGAGGTTGTTTGCACCCTTTACATAAAATCCCTGATTGTTAGCAAAAGGAGTGTCTACGTGATAATCCTTAGCTACTTTCAATCCGTCCAAATCTGCCATGAAAATCCTTTCAATAAAACCTTAAAGCTCGCAGAGGAAGTGTGATTCTTCGGCACCCACCCCGGGAGGACCGCCCTCCTCTGCGGCTGAATTACCTCATAAGCTGGCGAGAAGACCGATCTTCTCGCCAGCCGTGAACGTACGCCTTGATTAGAAGGAGTAGTTGTTCATGTTCTCCTTGGTGAAGACAAGGCGCTCAGGAAGCAGGACAACGCCGTTGTTCTTCTCGGCAGTCTTTGCGCCCTCAGCGATGGAGTCGTTTGGCTCAACCTTGACATCACCAATGCTTGGGATGGAGATGGTGTCGCCAACCTTGACCTCGTTGCCAGCTGCAAGGAATGCTGCGACGTAGCAACCCATAGCACCCTGAACTGCGCAGTCCCAGAGGCCCCAGTTGTAGATGGTGCCGTGCTCGCAGTAGGACTTGATGGACTGTGGAGAAGCAAAACCGGTGATGGTGATCTTCTTTTCGTCGTAGCCCTTGTTCTCTGCAGCCTGAAGCTGGCCAGGGAGAGCGGTGGAGTCGTTGCAGATGATAAGGTCAATATCTGGGTAAGCATCGAGAATTGCCTCACCAATGGTAATTGCCTGCTCTGCGTCCTGGTTGGAGTAGTAGTTCTCGTGGACGTTCTTCCACTTAGGATACTTCTCCTTGATGATCTTCTGTGCAGCTACCTGCCAGGAGTTCTGGTCGGTAACGGTTGCCTGAGAGTAGTGCCAGACATAGGTAATCTCGTCCTTCTCTGGGTCCTTGCCGCGCTCCTTGAGGCCGGAAACGCCCATGTCAACAAGCATCTGGCCAAGGATCTCTGGGGTACCCTGAGAAACCATGAGGGTACGATCCTCTGGGTTAGCGTCGGAGTCCCAAGTGGTAACTACGATACCAGCAGCGGTTGCCTTCTTCAGTGCGTCGGAAACGCCCTTTGCGTCAACGGTGGAGATGCTAATTGCGTCTACGCCGTTAGCAACTGCCTGGTTGATGACGGAAACCTGAGCGGAAACGGAAGCAGTTGCGTCGCCGATGTAGTCAACGGTGAAGCCCCACTCCTTGGACTTGTCCTGTGCGCCCTTGTTTGCGGACTCGAAGAATGCGTTACCGGTGACCTTAGGAATAAATGCTACGGTCTTACCCTTGACGTCTCCGCCACCCTCGGACTTCTTGGTCTCTTCCTTCTTCTCGCCACCACCATTATTGCAGCCTGCCAGAGCGAGGCCAGCGCTAACTGCGGTGATACCAGCGGCACCAATAAAACCACGACGAGTAATCTCTTGCATAGGTAACCTCCCTTGTCTGTGCCTAAGGCACAATTTCCCCAAAGCTTATGCCTTGGCTTTACTGCTGCTAGAAAGCAGCGATTTCAAAAACGCACCGATATTTGTTCCGCTTGCTGCCGATCGAGCAACGATGACAACAACCAGCAGGACACCAACAGGAATATCCAGGTACTGTGGGCTTACCTTGAAGCACAGTGGCAAGCCGAAGCGCAAGAATGCAATAACAAACGAAGCAAGTGCGGTACCAACAATGGAGCCCTTACCACCAGTGGAGAGCGTGCCACCCAAAACAACTGCGGTGATGATGTCCATGGTAAGGTCAGCACCAAGGTCGGACTTAGCGGTACCCAGGTAAGCGGTCAGAACAACACCTGCAATAACAGCGGAAACTGCGGTGAGCATGTAGGTGGACATGATGACTGCTCGACTGTTAATGCCAGAGAACTCAGCTGCGCTCTGGTTAACGCCAACCAGGGTAATGCGACGACCATACTTGGTCTTGTGCAGCAGAATGAACGCGATGACCAGCATCAAGATGTAGATAAGCAACTGGAATGGGATGACGCCAAAGAGCTGGAAGTTAGATACAAACTTGAAGTCCTCGGGGAAACCGCCAATTCCCTGGTAGCTCTCGGTCTTGGAGAGCGTGGAGATGAGCAGCGCCAGACCGGAGTACAGGAAGCTGCCACCCAGGGTAACAACCATTGCTTGCACTCGGCAGTACGCAATCAAGAAGCCCGAAAGCGCGCCGCAAGCAACAACCAGGACAAAGGCAACACCCACGGCGCCCCAGATAGGAAGGCCAAAGTCCTGCCAACCAACGCCAATGGTGATGGAGGTCAGACCAACCAGAGACGCAACCTGGATGTCGATGCCGCCAGTAACCATAACAAGCGTTACAAAGAGCGAAATCATAAAGACTGGCAGGTTGTCGTTAATGCTGGTAAACAGCAGTGCTGGACGCAAGAACTTGCCGTTTGCAGCACCAAAAATCACAAACTCAAGCACAAGCAGGCCAATAAGGATCATGTTCCAACTTGTCTGACCCTTGGACAAGAATCCCTTAAGCGTCTTCATCATTAGCGAACACCGCCCTTCTTACCCAAAGGGCTCATAGCTGCCTCACCAAAGTCTGCAATCTGCTCTGCAAGAACCTCAGAAGTTGCCTTTGGAGAAACACGTGCGTTCAGACGAGCATGCCTGTTCTGAACAATGGAGCGGTGCTGAAGCAGGGCGTCCACAACAACAATGACAATCAGGATGACGCCGGTAATTGCGTTGTCGTAATTTGACGAGAAGCCCATGAAGACCAACAGGTAGCTGATGGATGCCATGATGACGGAACCGACAGCTGCACCAAGGACGGAGCCAACGCCACCAAGCAGGCTAACGCCACCAAGAACGCAAGCTGCAATAGCCTTCATCTCGTAACCATTGCCGCTCATTGGGGTAACAAAGCCAATGCGGCTGCAGAAGATGATGCCGCCGATAGCTGCCATAACGCCGCAGATGACGTATGCCAGAATCTTGGTCTGAAGAGCTGGAATGCCAACCAGGGTTGCACCGTTAGCGTTATCGCCAACTGCTGCAAACCAGCGACCACGACGGGTCTGGGTTAGTGCAAAGTGAATCAGAATAACCAGTGCGATAACTGCGCAATAGTAAACCGTGAAGTCACCAATACCGGTTACTGCCGAGAAGTCCTTGAACTCCTTAGGAAGGTTCTCAACCCACTGGCCGTTGGTGTAAACGTAAACAATACCGCGCAGAACGCCGTTGGTGCCCAGGGTAAAGATGAGCGATGGAGCCTTCATAACGGCAACGCCCCAGGCGTTTACCAGGCCAATTGCTACACCAATAAGAATACCTACCAGGCAAGCAACAGGCAGTGGAGTTCCATCTCTCAGCATGCTACCAACTACTACAGCAACAAGACCCAAGTTAGAACCAACAGAAACGTCAATCTCACCAATGAACAGGGTGAAAGCCACACCAACAGCGACCAATGTGTAGACAACGGACGTGTTAAAGCAGGCAGCAATTGTTGCTGGTGTCAAGAATGCAGGATTCATTGCACCAACAATAATAAAGAGAGCAATCAGGAATGCGAGGCTGCTCAGTCCCCTAGCCTTGAGAAGGCGCTTTACAAGATCCATACGTCACCTCCTACAATCCAAATGCAGCGGACATGAGGTTGTCCTGCGTAATTTCTTCTTTTTTGAACTCGTGATTAATGCGTCCCTGGTACATAGTGAACGCGCGGTCAGCAAGCTCAATAATCTCTTCCATATCAGAAGAAATCAGAAGAATAGAAACACCTTGCTTACGGAGCTCCTGCAAAACGGCGTACACATCGCCACGAGCAGCAGCGTCAATACCACGGGTTGGCTCATCCAAAATAACAACCTTTGGAGCAACCGAGAATGCGCGGCCAATAACAATCTTCTGCTGGTTACCACCAGAGAGGCCGCCTACCTCCTGATCAAGGCCAGTAACCTTGGTGCGGAAGTTATCAACGTAGTTCTGAGAAACTCTATCTTCTTCTTTGCGGTTAAGCAGCAGCTTACCAAGAGAAGAGTTAGCAAGCAGAGAGCTTGTGGTGTTCTCGGCAACGTCACGAATTCTAAACAGACCGTCGTTAAAGCGGTCCTCTGGGACATAGCTCAGACCTGCAGCAATGACGTCCTTGGTGGACTTGCCGGTAATGTCTTTGCCATCAACAAATACCTTGCCGCCCAAAACCTTATCCATACCGTAAATGGTGGTAGCCATCTCTGATCTACCAGCACCAACGATACCTGCAAGACCAACAATCTCGCCTGGATAAATGTTGAGGTTTACGTCAGCAAAGCCATAGCCGGTGAACTCAGCAAGTTCAAAAATAGGCTCTGCGTCGTAATCAATGTTTGCGCTCTCGGCAATCTCTTTCTTAATCTCTGCTGCGTCTGGTGGGAGCAGTCCGCGTACAAGATCTTCTCGCGTAAAGTCCTCTACCTTGCCGCGCATAGCCATAACGCCGTCGCGCAGAATGCCAATGCTGGTAGAAATCTCAAAGACCTCTGCCAGGCGGTGTGTGATGTAGATAATGCCAATGTTCTTCTGCTTGAGCTCCTGGACTACCTTGAAGAGGCTCTGTACCTCGTCAAAGGTAAGTGCAGAAGTTGGCTCGTCCAGAATAAGAATCTCAGAGTGACGCATAAGACCGCGGAGAATCTCAACCATGCCCTGCTCAGCAATGGAAAGTGTCATTGCCTTGCGGTCTAGGTCAAGCTCCCAGCCAATCTCTTTCATAGTGTCTTCAAGCATCTTGTTGATCTCAGCTTTTGGAGCCTCAAAACCAATGGTGATGTTCTCTCTAACGGTCATGTTAGGGAACAGCATTGGCTCCTGAGGAACCATATAGATACTGTGTGCAAGTGCGGCCTTAGGGTTAGAGATATCAACCTTTTGACGATCGATAGAAATTTCTCCCTCGTCGGCAGAGTAGATACCCATGATGATCTTCATGAGGGTAGATTTACCGGAACCATTGCCACCAATAAGAGAGATGACCTCTCCTGGCGCCAAATCTAAGTTAATGCCTTTTAATACCTCGTTGGAACCAAATGACTTTCTGATTCCGCGGACGGAAAGAAGTGTGTCACACTGCTCGCACACATCTTTTCCTTCAGGCGACTTTGGGTCAGTGGCATCGATATCGATGTCAAAAGTTTCACCCATAGTACCTCCTACCAAAAAATAACAAACGGCCGTACAAAATCTCACACTTTGAAGATATATATAAATAGGCATTCTTCAAAGCACCGTCACGGCAAACGGTATTATTACTGCCGTGAATGGTATTTTTGATTGTCCAATGAACAATAGTTCAGAATTCTTCTGTACGTAATTATGGTATTTGTAGTATATCTTCCTGTTAATAGGGAGAAAAATTACTATAATGAAATCTAGTATGTTAGATACAAATGTTTTAGTATTAAACAAAAGTATCAACTGGAGGATGGATGGACGAGCAGACATATGCACTAGCCACCAAGGCTGCATGGTATTACTACATGGAAGATAGCACCCAGGCTCAGATTGCTGAGGTCATGGGCGTTTCTCGTGCAAAAGTTATCCGTCTCCTTGAAGAGGCTCGCGCGCAGGGTATTGTTCAGTTCAGCTTCAGAAAGAACGATAGCCAGCGCGTTTCCGCAGAACAGCTCCTTATTGACCGCTTTGGCCTCAAAGACGCTTTTGTGGTGCCAACGCCTCTGGATAGCTCTGCCATTAATCAATCTATTGCTCAGGGCGCAGCTCACTACGTCTCCGATCACCTGCGCGAGGACGGCTACCTCAACATTGGCTACGGCGACACCGTCAGCCGTATGCTGGGATTTCTTGCCAAAAACCGCGAAGAGTCGCTCAATGTTGTTAGCCTTACGGGTGGCGTGAGCTACTACCTGCCATCCGTTGGCACCACCGCCTACTCCATGCACCTGTTCCTAACGCCGTCTCCACTTGTTGTGTCTTCTCGCCAAGTGCGCGATGCGCTTCTTGACGAGAAAAGCCTGCAAGACGTGTCCACTATGACGGAATATGCAGACATGAGTGTGGTCGGCATCGGCGCCGCAGTTGAGGGCTCCACCGTTTTACGCAATGGCATCCTTAACGAGGGCGAGCTGACCGTGCTTAAGATGCAGGGAGCCGTCGGTGACGTTTTGAATCACTTTATGGATAAAGACGGCAATCTTATTCAGACAGAAATTGAAGATCGCGTCATTAGCACCGATCTGGACAAGCTTCGCCAGCTCAAGAACGTTGTTGGCGTTGCTGGTGGCAAAGATAAAGTTACGGCAATTAAGGCAGTGCTTAACGGCGGCTATCTAAACGTGCTAATCACGGATTCAGACACCGCTGCTGAGCTGCTTCTTTCGTAAACAAGGAGGATCTGATGAGAAAGTATCTTCTTGCACTAGACGCGGGAACAGGAAGTATTCGCGCCGTTCTCTTTAGTGTTGACGGTGAGCAGGTTGGGGTTGCTCAGCGCGAGTGGGAGCACCATGAGGACCCTCGTTGGCCTGGCAGCATGGACTTTGATTGGGTTACTAACTGGCAGCTTGCTCTGGACTGCATCAAAGAGGTTTTGGCAAAGACCTCCATTGATCCTAAAGAAATTGCAGGTATTTCCACCACCTGCATGCGCGAGGGCATCCTTCTGTATGACCAAGACGGCAACGAGATTTGGGCATGCGCTAACGTTGACGCTCGAAGCGTTGACGAGGTCAAGCAGCTCATCGATATGGACCCAGAGCTTGAGAAGAAAATCTACCAGAAGAGTGGTCAGACCTATGCACTAGGCGCTCTACCTCGTCTTCTTTGGGTTAAGAACAAGATGCCAGAAATCTACAACAAGGCAGCCAAGATTGGCATGTTCAACGACTGGCTTGCTTACAAGCTCACTGGTATTCTGGCAGTTGAGCCATCAAACGGCAGTACCACCGGCATCATGAGCCTGGAAGAGCGTGCCTGGGATCCAGAGATTGCAAAGGAGTGTGGTCTTCGCGACGACCTGTTTGGACAGGTCGTCGAGTGCGGAGAAGTTCTTGGCGCTGTAACTGCAGATGCCGCAGCAGAGACGGGTCTTGCCGAGGGTACGCCTGTTGTTGTCGGCGGCGGTGATTGCCAGCTGGGCATGATTGGCGTTGGCGCTTGTGAGCCTGGTCAGGCTGGTGTTTTTGGCGGCAGCTTCTGGCAGTACGAGTTCAACACCGATAAGAGCACTCCAGACCCAGAGTATCGCGTCCGTGTAAACTGCCATGCTATTCCGCAGATTTGGCAGTACGAGGCTCTGGCATTCAAGCCTGGTCTGGTTATGCGCTGGTATCGCGACGGCTTCTGCCAGGCAGAAAAGGCCGAGGCAAGAGAGCGCGGCATTGATGACGTGTATGAGGTCATGAACGAGCGCGCTGCAGAGATTCCTGCTGGTAGCCACGGTATGCTTTGCTGCTTCAGTGACGTTATGAACTACATCCACTGGATCCACGCAAGCCCAACGTTCACCAACTTTGAGCTTGATCCAGAGCGTTTCAATAAGTACACCTTCTATCGCGCAATTTTGGAGAACACCGCCCTTCTCGTCCGCGGCCATATTGAACTGGTCAAAGAAGCTACGGGCAATGAGCCAGACGAGCTCATCTTTGCAGGTGGCGCTTCCAAGTGTTCTCTGTGGGCACAGATTGTTGCCGACGTTACTGGCAAGAACGTCCGCATCCCAAAGGTCAAAGAGGCAACTGCTCTGGGCGCCGCTGTCCTTGCAGGCTACGGTGTGGGCATCTACCCAAGCATCGCTGAGGGTGCAAAGCGCGTTGTTAAATGGGATAAGACATTCTCCCCCAACCCAGACAACAAGGCTGTTTACGACCAGCTCTATGTCCAGTGGAAGGATGTTTACAAGAGTCAGCTTGAGCTTGCAGAAGAGGGCAAGGTCAAGAGCATGTGGAGAGCACCTGGCCTGTAAGTGCTGGGGGCGTCGCGCGTAACCGCCGCGAGGCACACGTCACCGCCGCGAGGCACGCAAGAAGAACGTTTGGTCGCATCAAAAGTTGCGCCTGAAAGGAAAGCAAGATGTTTATTGTCAACGAGAACGATTTTGAGTACAGGTGTGGAGATCACGGTCCTAAGTACCTGATGAAGGGCCCCCGCATGAACTATGCCATGGTCCAGTTCCAGCCAGGTCAGGATTTCCAGGCTCATTACCACAATGTTATGGAGGAGAACTTCCACATCCTTAAGGGCAAGATTGACATTGTGGTTGATGGCGAGGTGCACACCCTCTCGGCTGGCGACTTCATCCACATTGAGCCGGGCGAGGTTCACTACGTCAATAACCCTTACGACGAGCCTATCGTCATGGTCTCAACCCTTGCTCCTTACCAGGAGGTTGACAAGGTTGAGGTAGAAAACCCTACCTATTAAGTTCACCATCTGGCGAGAAGATCGTTCAAGCGCAACGTTCTTCTCGCCAGCGCAAACGCGAAGAAGGCTGCCTGGTGGCGGCCCTCTTTTTTATGGAACTAAAACGTTGGAACATTTCTTAATACCAAGTCAATTAGCTTATGTAATTCTGATCCAAACTGTATCTCATCAAAAACTAAGGGAATCATTGCATTGCCTCGTAAAACTACTTTGTAAGTTGGTCCCTCATCCAGTATTAGTCCCCCTTCATAATTAACAGTAGAAATTCTCTCCTGCTCTTCTTCTAACATTCCGTTAACGATTGGATTTGTTAGTTCATTAATTTTTTCGCTAATTTTCTGACATTCAGATACCGGAATTTTTAGTTCTCTAGATTCAATTTCTTGCGATTCTAAAAACTGATTCTCAATGACCTTAAAGACGTTCCGCTCATCTTTTGAGAAAGAGCACACAAGAAGTATCCACGATTGCATGCCTTCTCTAAATTTTGATGAATGGACTTCATAAACTGCGAGCTTTCTAGTTGCAATATCAAAAAATAGATACTTTTTCATATAAAAGCTATGTCCATAAATGAGCACTTGGGTATACATCGTCTATTGGCCCTTCCATACAAAAATCCACTTGATAGGAAGTATTCCTTATCAAGTGGATGGTATGTGTCCATCAAACTGGACAGTATAAACAGGAGACTCTTTACTGAAGGCTAAAAGTCTGAGCAGCAAGCTTATCCTTGCCAAAGAGCGGATATACCTCTACCTCAACATCGGACGAGCTAATAAGCTTGTAAGCTTGCTCAACATCAAGGCTTGTGCCAGTCTTAATCTTTGTCATACTGCTTTCCCAATTGACGCCGTCAGAAATTGCACTTTCAAGCTGCTGACCATCTTGATACGCTTCAACTCGCACCGAACTCATAAATGCAGCCGTCTCATCAGAGTTGTTTGTGAAGTTAAACGTGATTTTTGCTGCTGGATTCCCGTTGTAATCAGTAATCTGTGTGAGTGTGCCAATGGTAACCTCATACTTTTCTGGCTGCTTCTCTTCTGACTTCTTTGGCTCTTCCTTCTGTGTATCAGAGGTAGACGTGGATGTTGTGTTGCTGTTTCCGCATCCTACCAATCCTAGGGCGAACAAACTAGAAGCACCTGCATAAATGAACTCGCGACGTGTTAAAGACATAATTCCTCCTATGTTTGATGTGTCTTTTGCCTGTTAAACGCCTTTTTGAACAAGAACACTTACTACAGTGCAGATAGTAGTCATTGAAATGCGGTCATGTGTCCACCACATTGGACAGTTGACCTGGTCGCGGAACGCCTTGCGGATTTTTCAGTGTCGATTGATTCAAAACCCGGGTAATTATGCGCCCACGAAAAATGCCGCCGGAAACCCGACGGCATTTTCAGAACATAGGGAAAGAAAGAAACACAACGTTTAGCTGGGTGTTTGCCAAACTTACTTGTTGGACTGCTTAATCATCCAAATAGTCTTGGAGAGAAGAGCAATGTGCTCGTCCATTGCTGCAGAAACAAGGAAGTTGTCCTCAGCATCTGCGTCCTTCTTGATCTCCGCTGCGAATGCACGAATTGCCTCGTAGTCAGCAAGAATCGCCTGGTAAATCTCCTGAGGATTCTTGAAGCCCTCAGCAGCCTCGGAAAGAGTTGCGTTCTTGAGGAAGGAATCCATGGAGCCCAGTGGAGAGCCGTCGTTCATCAGGATGAGCTCGGCAACCTCGTCAAGCTGGTCATACATTGCACCGTAAACCTCGTCGAGGTCAGTGTGCACGTTGTAGAAAGAAGGACCGCTGACATACCAATGGAAGTTGTGAATTTTGTGGGCCTCAACAGCGTAGTTAGCGAGAAGAACGTTGAGCTTATCGTTTAGCATGGTTAACACCTTTCTATTAGATATATCCTTTAGTAACTAGTAATGATTACTAGTTAACTGTTATATTCCCAAAGTAAGTTACCCTATACTTACTTTTCAAAAGTTTTTGAGAAATCTTTTTGACGGCTGTTATGTTGCAACGAATCCGCGCTCGATGTCCTATTTAGCTGCAGTTACCATGTGTAGAAAATTGCCGCACGATTGTCTTTTTGACAAAACGGTTAAATCACACGGGTTTCTCGCTAAAGGGTTGTGGAAAGAAGGCAAAATCAGCGCAATCAAATTTTTAGCGCTCTCTTGCAAGGAGACCACATGACCAAGATTCCAGAGGGCTACCGTTCAAGCCTTTCGCTTTACGATACTCAAAAAGCAATTGAGCAGGTCAAGAACGTGTTTTTGACCAAGCTGTGTGCCGCGCTGAAGCTATCGCGCGTCACTGCTCCGCTGATTGTTGACCCGCTTACCGGCATGAACGACAACCTCAATGGTGTCGAGCATCCGGTTGCCTTTGACCTGCCAAACGTTGGCAAGAACGCCGAGGTAGTTCAGTCGCTCGCAAAATGGAAGCGCTATGCACTTTGGCGCTACAACTTTGCCGTTGGTCGCGGTCTGGTCTGCGATATGAACGCTATCCGTCGCGACGAACAGCCCGATAACCTGCACTCCATTTACGTGGACCAGTGGGACTGGGAACGCATCATCACGCAGGATGAGCGCAATACCGATACGCTGGAAGATGCCGTCTGTCGCATTGTTGAGGCAATCTGCGGCACACTCGACGAGCTCAAATGGCACTATCCACAGCTTAACACGCAGCTCAGCCGCGAAGTTACCTTCGTAACCTCGCAGGAGCTTGAGGACCTCTACCCTACTCAGACGCCTAAGCAGCGAGAAGATCTGTTTGTTCGCGAGCACCCAACCACCTTTATCGTGGGCATTGGCGGTGCTTTGAACTCCGGCCAGCCTCACGACTTCAGGTCTCCCGACTACGACGACTGGTCGCTCAACGGTGACCTGTTGTTCTGGGATGAGGCCCTGGACTCTGCGATTGAGATTAGCAGCATGGGCATTCGCGTTGACGCTGAGGCGCTTAAGTCGCAGCTGGCAATCGCTGGATGCGAGGACCGCCTTGAGCTGCCGTTCCACAAGATGCTCATTGACGGCGAGTTGCCTTTTACCATTGGCGGCGGCATTGGCCAAAGTCGTCTTTGCATGCTGCTGCTAGAAAAAGCGCACGTCGGAGAGGTACAGGCATCTATCTGGGACAAGCAGACCGAAGACCGCTGCGCAGAAGCAGGCGTTTCTCTGCTCTAAACAGCGGGCCTGAACACGCAAAGCGGGTCTACATCGCGTGTCACTAAACGCGCGCGACCGCCTTCAAAACTAAAAACATTTTGGCGTTTCTCCTGTTAACGCTACAATAGTAACCCAGTGTAATTAAAAGCCACTGAGTCTAACTGGCGATTTAAGGAGCGACTCTATGAATTGCCCCAACTGCGGAGCTGAAATTAGCAAGCACGCAAAGTTCTGTTCCAACTGCGGACAGAAGCTTTCTGACGTCGCGGACGCCGCAGACGTCGAGAAAACCGATGCGCTCGCCGAGTCTACAGAACCTGCACCAGAAACCGCACCCGACAACTCCACCACAGCCACCGAGGTTATCGCGCCAGCAGAAGCTGATGAGCCAGCTGAAACCGTAACTGATCCAGACGCAACTGTCCTGGCAGAGTATCCGATCGATGACGAAGACGCAACTGCTGCAGAAACCTCACTCCTAGAGGAACCAGCTGACGATTCCTACATCACCCCAGATGAGGCGCCTACCGCTGTCACCGACTCGGACGCCGTTGCAGACGCTGACGCAGATGCTGACGCAGACCCCACCGTAATCGCAAACTCCAACGCTGCTGACGAGGAGCCTACGACTTTCATTAATGACCCAGATCGCATCGACGTCTTCACCTCTGACGACGTTGATTCAACTGCTATTTCGCACTTCGACCCTTCGCAGTTCACCGTTGTTTCAAGCGGACCTAGTTCCGTTGAGCGCAAGCAAACCAAGGACGGCTCTGATTCTCTGCGTAAGGTGGCATTTGGCCTACTTGCGGCCGTTCTGGTTGTAGGTGTACTGGCCATTGCTTGGGTCATTCAGTCCCACCAAGACGACGCAGCCAAGCGCAGCGCCGTCCAGCAGCGCATTGCAACCTATCAGGAACAGATAGAGAGCGTTGGCGTTGATCCTCGCAGTGACAGTAGTCGTGTTGAACTTCTTAACCAGTACGAGAAACTCAATGAAATTGAAGAACAGATTCAGACTGATCAGAAGAATGGGCAGTTCCGTATGCCTAATGGCAGTGACGATACAGGAATCAACGTTCTGAATAGCTCGATCTCTGATCGACAGAAGAGCATTCGCGACTGGTTTGAGGCCGACTACAAGCGCAGGCTAACCGCAAACAGCTTCAACGACACAGATACCGCAAATACTATGGATCAAAAGTCTGTGGCAAATAAGCTTGTTGAGCTACAGGCCCTTCTCGGAGATATTGAGCACGAGAAGGTTATCTGGGGAGACGACACAGGCAATAATTCAACCTATGATTCATACCACTCTCGCGTATCTGACCAGATAAAGAAGGGTGAAACCCTTAAATCTGGCGTGGCCGAGAAGACCAAAAAAGAGCAAGAACAAAAAGATAAGGATAAGAAGTCCGAAGAAGACCGCAAGAAGGCCCAAAAGTGGGTTGGCACCTATAGCGGTACCGGCACCGACGGCAAGCCGATGGAGGTTGTCATCCAGAAGGACGGCACGGTCATTTGGCGCACTGGTGGTCAGCCTGAGGTTCGTGGCACCTGGACCGGTGATGAGTCAAAGCTTGAACTTAACTTCAACGGTCAGGTCAGTGGCAGAAGCGAGCCGTTCACCCTCTCCTCTACCAACGGCGGCAGAACCGTAACCATCAGCTCTCAGAGCAGTACTTGGAATACTGACACACTTTCTAGGAAGTAACGCTGACTAGAAAACCGCACGTCACAAGACACAAATAAGGCGAGAAGACCGATTGATCTTCTCGCCATTTGTTTACAAAGCGAACGCTGTTCTACACGACAGACGCTCTTCTCGCCAAGTAATTACGCACCAAGTGCACGCTGTCCAAGCACCAAAGCACCTAGAATGCCCTGGTTTCCCTCGCAACCTCCAGGAACAACGTAATTCTGTATGTCCTCTATCTCTGGAGTGTTGATGTAGCCGTTGAGGTACGTAACAAGTTTCTGCTGGATAAGCGGGAACAGTTGCTTCTGCTCCATGACGCCTCCGCCCAAAATAATGCGCTGAGGTGAGTAGCACATTACATATGTGGAGAGGGCTTTTGCAAGGTAGGCAGCCTCAAGCTCCCATACCTCGTCTTTCTCGGTAAGCTCAACAGCTGGAAGTCCCCAGCGCTCTTGAATAGCAGGACCTGATGCCAGCCCCTCAAGACAGTTCTGGTGATAGGGGCACTTGGTCTGCTGCCACGGATCGTTTGCCTCACGCTCAACAAGGATATGACCAGCCTCGGGATGGAGCATACCGTGCTGAAGCTTTCCTTCTAGCAAGACGCCAGCGCCAATTCCGGTTCCTACTGTCAGGTAGACAACGTTATCAAGGCCGCGAGCTGCACCAAAAACCGCTTCTCCTAAACAAGCTGCATTAACGTCGGTATCGTATCCAACAGGGACGTTTAGCCCCTCCTTCAACGCCTGCAACAGATTGAAGTTGCGCCAACCTTGCTTAGGAGTCGAGAGAATCTTTCCGTAGCTAGGCAGGTCAGGATTGACTCCCGTGGGGCCAAATGCGCCAACACCTAGAGCTTGAATAGAGCGAGCTTTGAACCAGTCCACAATCTTTGGCAAAACAGACTCTGGCGCTGCCGTGGGAAAGACCTCACGCTCACAAATTTTTCCGTCTGGTGTACCCGTGGCAAGAACAATCTTTGTTCCGCCAAACTCAATACCACCAAGAAGCGTCTCTGCACACATGTTTTTTCTCGCCAGTTACTTGTTAAGAAGCTTCTCGTACACGTCAATAAAGTCCTCAGCAATAATGCGGAAAGACTCGGCCTGCATAAGCTGATCCTCAGCGTGGAGCAAGATAAGCGAGAACTCAACATTGCTGTTATCAATTGCGGACTGCTGCAGCATGTTCAGATGCGTGCTATGGCCCTCATTAAAGATCTCTGTACCAGCAATAATATCTGCACGCGCGCCTTCAATATCGCCTGTTTTTGCCTTCTGGATAGCGCCAATATACATTGACTTTGCCGTTCCAACGGTAGCAATA
The DNA here is from genome assembly GCA_937921235.1 of uncultured Atopobium sp. Lineage (GTDB taxonomy): Bacteria > Actinomycetota > Coriobacteriia > Coriobacteriales > Atopobiaceae > Lancefieldella. The sequence continues at coordinate 25,429 of CALFOQ010000003.1, forward strand.
ATCTCAAAGGCTGCTTCTTGCGTAGCAGTCATGCCGTCATCTAAATCCATTTTTACCCCATACTCTTTTCTTGAGCACCTGGGAGCTCAGGAAATCTTTTGCCGATTATTTAATAAGCTCAAGTGCGTCGTCAAGAATTTTTGCAGCGTTCATCCTGCCGTAATCAACCATGGGGATAACAGCTACAGGAGTAGATCCTGCTGCAGCCTCAACGTCTGCCTTTGCATACGCAATCTGAGGTCCAAGCAAAAAGACGTCTGCGCCATCGATAAGCTCAAGTGCCTTATTAAGAGGATTTGCAAAAATCTCTACCTCCAAACCGCGAGAAGCAGCCTCTTTCTGAAGCTTCTGGACAAGCAGACTGGTGGACATTCCGGCGTTGCAAGCAAGTAAGATTTTCATGTGATCTCCTTTTGATGAGCCAGCCACCGAATACGATGGCTGGCTTCAAGTGATACTCAGATTATAAGCTTACAAACTACTCTGCATCCTGAGCGTTCTCTGCAAGTGCCTCAGCCTGCTTGGCCTGTGCGCGCTCGGAGATCTTCATAAATGGCAGGTAAATTGCCATGGCGAGAAGGACCTCGACGACCTGCCAAATGACAGCACGAACGTCGCCGCCGGTTGCCAGCCAACCACTCAGGAAGACTGGGGTGGTCCAAGGAACCATTGCAACGCAAGGGCTAATCCAACCAAGGTTGGTAAGCAGGTAGGTCAGACCGATGAACAAATCTGGAACAAGAACAAATGGAATCATCAGAGGAAGGTTAAAGACGATTGGGTAACCGTAAATAACTGGCTCGTTGATGTTGAAGATACCTGGGAGAAGAGAAAGTGCTGCAACATCTTTAGAAGCCTTGTTCTTGGAGAAGACAAAGGTGTCAAGAAGCAGCATCAGAGTACAACCAGAACCACCGATCAGAGCAAAGGTGTTGATGATCTGCATGTTCATGTAGTGGTCCTGAGGAATTGGCTGACCAGCTGCAAAGGTTGCCATGTTGTCGACAATAAGCATGGTCAGGATTGGCTCAATCAGAACACCAGAGATGGTGGACTGGTGAATACCAAGGCAGAAGAGCAGGTTTGCAAAGGTGTAGATGATGATGACTGCAAATGGACCAGCATTCATGAGGCCCTTCAGTGGGGCAGAAATGCTTGTTGCAATGATGGTCATAAGGTCAGTTCCTGCGCAAACTGCAAGAAGAGCAGATGCAATACCAAAGACGGTAAGGGTCAACATCATAGGAATCATGGTGTTAAAAGAATCTGCAACCGCTGGTGGAACGCCCTCACCAAGGTTGACCTTCAGCTGCTTAACGCTGGAGAGCTTGATGAAGATGGTGGTGGAAAGCAGACCAATGATGATTGCACCAAAGAGGCCGTTAGTACCAGTGAAGGAAGTGGAGAAAGCACCGGTTACATCAACGCCGGTAACTGCATAGCCAGTTGGCAGAAGCTTAGCAACATCAGCCACAGGAAGTGCGACTGCTGCAGCGGCTGCGTCTGCGGCGTTAGCTGCGTGAAGAACAGCGCCTGCAGTAGCAACAATGCTCTGAGGCATCATGATGATAAGAGCAGCAATGCCAATAACTACACAAGAAATTGCGTTCTCAAAACGCTTGTTACGAGCAAGGCAATAACCAATAATGCCCGCAAGAATAACTGCCGAGAAACTCAGAGTGCCCTGAGCAACAGCTGCACCCCAAACCTTGAAATTAGCCAGGGTAACTGGATCGTTTGCAAAGATGAGTGGGAACAGAACGTTGTTGATCAGTACTGCAATACCAGCCAAAATGTAAATTGGGCTGACGGTTGCAAATGCATCGCGCAGGCTCCTCAAGTGAACTTGATTACCTACTTTTGCAGAAACTTCTGCAAATTTATCTAGAAACGATGCTTGGCCATTATCTTTTGCCATGAGCAAACTCCTTTCACGAGTTTCTAGTCAACTATATGTGTAGTGGCAACTTGCTTAAGCCACTCAGCTGATTTCTTAAGACGACGGTTGTAGTTATCTTCCAGGTCAACCTCAACAAAGCCATAACGGTTCTTGAAGGCATTTGCCCAGGACCAGTTATCGATGATGGCCCAGTAGTGATAACCACGGCATTTTGCGCCGTCCTGAATTGCACGAGCAACCCACTCAAGATGACGACGGACAAAATCAACACGATAGTCGTCTTGAATTACACCGTTTTCATCTTTCTTAAGATCTTCTCGCTCAACGCCCATGCCATTCTCGGAAACAAACCACTCAAGCTCTGGATACTCATCGCGAACCTTCATGGCAAAGTCGTAAAGACCCTGTGGGTAAATCTCCCAACCACGAGAAACATTCATCTCTGCTTCTGGCCAGATATAAGGGTCAGCAAAGTTTGGAATACCGTTCTCGTCAGTATCTTTTGCAGGAGCTTGAACGCGCTCTGGGTGGTAATAGTTGCAGCCCAACCAATCCACAACGCCGTCAGCAAGAATGAGCTTGTCCTCAGGGCGAATAGGCAGGTTAACACCACGGGTCTGCAGCGTATCGATGACATCCTGTGGAAGCTCTCCCTTGGTTACCAGGTCAAGCCACCAGCGAATGTTGACGCCGTCGGTCATGCGTAGCGCCTCAAGATCTGCCTCAGATGGATTCTCTTTGGTATATGGTGGTGCAAAGCAGTTGATGAGGCCAATACGAGAGTCCTCAAGCATAAAACCTGCTGCTTTTGCACGGCGATACTCGCGCACGCCAAGTGCGTGAGCAAGTGAAATGTTGTACTGAACAGCACGAGCGCGCGAATAATTCTTAACAAAGGGGTACCAACCACCAAGTGTGTAGCGGACCTCTGGCTCAACAATTGGCTCGTTAAAGGTAAACCAATAACGAATCTCTTTTCCAAACGTTTCAAACGCAATGCGTGCGTAATGCGCGTATGCCTCAACAACCTCACGGGACTCCCAGCCACCGCGGTTGAAGAGGTATTCAGGCATGTCAAAGTGGTAAAGGTTTACAAAAATCTCAATACCAACCTTCTTAGCAACAGCAAAAAGGTGGTGATAGTACTTCTCGCCCTCTGGATTAAGGTTGCCGTTAATGTCCAACAAACGGCTCCACTGAATAGAAGTGCGAATGGAATCCATGCCAAGAGACTTGAGAAGCTGAAGATCGTCTTCCATTCTTTCTGTAAAGTCATTTCCAGCGTAGGAACCAACGCGGTTGTGGAATGCATGAATGTCCAGGTTAGACCAGGTGTCCCAAAGGTTTGGCAGCTTTCCTCCGTCTTGCCATTTACCCTCGGTCTGTGGACCAGACATTGCCCCACCAAAGAAGAAATTCTCAGGCAACTGATACGACATGTCTATCCTTTCTCAAAAGTATCTAAACCTGACATGTCAACTTTCTAAAACAGATATGTTAGGTTTTTCATGTAGTATACTAATGCAAATCAGATAGAATGCAAAGTAAAAATTTTGCTACCTAAGGAGGTGTCATGAATAAGTACGACTTGATTGTTCAGGATCTTAAAACTGATATTACTATAGGCACATATCCTGCTTATTCTCGCCTGCCTTCTGTTGCTCAGCTCTGCGAACACTATGAAGTGAGCAAAATTACCATTAATAAGGCACTAGAAGTTCTTGAGCAGCAAGGACTTATCTTCAGGCGAAAAGGCTCCGGCACTTTTGTCAAAAAGCTGGAAGAAGGAACACAAATTAAGCCAAGTAAAGAAATCTCCGGTCAAATGGATGGTTTCATGGCTGAACACGCTGCCCGAGGCGAGCGCGTTAAATCAAAGGTCTATACCTTTGAAGTTGAGCGTCCCTCTGAATACATTGCTAAAGCTCTTGATATTACTACCGAAGATTTTGTATACAGAATTGTGCGCGTCAGACTTGTTGAAGGGACTGCGCAGGTCATCGAGTATACCTACATGCCCATTAGCCTAGTTCTCAATCTTAAAATGACCCATCTAGAGCACTCGATTTACAACTACATTGAAGACGAAATTGGACTTAGAATTGCTAATGCACACCGTGTTATTAGAGCAGTCATGCCTACTGAGGTTGAGGCTTCGAGGCTAGAAATTAGCACGGGCGACCCCCTCCTGGAGGTTGAGCAAATCGGTTATATCGACGATGGTCGTGCGTTTGAATATTCCATCTCGCGACATGCACATGGCTATGAGTTCATGACTATTTCTATGCACTAAACCTCTGACACAGCGACACAAATAAGGCGAGAAGACCGATCGATCTTCTCGCCATTTTTTGCGTGTGAACAACACAGACTTACTCGCCGAGGATGACGTGCCTGAACTCGCCGTCCTCGTAGATTCCGCAGCTATGGGTGCCGTCTTTTGGAATACCCACGGAGCCTGGGTTGAACACGGTGACCTCTGGGTGGTCAGCGCTCTGCATGTTCACTTTTCTGTGCGTGTGGCCGTACACAAACGCGTCCATACTTGGCGTCTGAGGCCATTTATCAACGCTGTTGTGAATACCAGGGCCAAAGACGTGGCCATGAGTAAAGAAGATGGTGAACTGTTTGCCCGTCTTGGGATCCTTATCAAACAAGATGTTGTAGTCAGCCATGCAAGGGAAGTCCAGGACCATCTGGTCAACCTCTGCCTCGCAGTTTCCACGGACCGCAATAACCTTATCGGAAATGCTATTCAGCATCTCAATGACGCGCTTTGGTGCATAATCTGCAGGAAGATCGTTGCGAGGGCCATGATAAAGCAGGTCTCCAAGAAGCAAAACGTACTTTGGTTGCTCCTCCTCAATGACCTGCATGAGTTTCTCGCAATAGTCGGCAGCGCCGTGAATATCTGAAGCAATTACAACCTTCATCAACGTATCCTCTCTATACGTGTTTCTACACGTAGCTTTATACGCGTGTATCAATCAATTATTTTATGGTATTGATGGTTTCCAACCAGCTACAAGCGCTGGCAATTCGGTCACCGTGTAAACGCCAGCTTAGAACCTACCGGTCATCCTTGCGTCGGGATCAGCCTCGGAAACACGCTGACGAAGGTCTGCAATAGCCGCAGGTATCTCGTCTGTGTTGTACGGCGTCATCTGGTACACCCAGTTAATCCAGTTGCGATACAGCAAGTTGGCGTGCGCACGCCAGGTAAACAGCGGCTGCTTTTCTGGATCATTATCAGGGAAGTAATTTTCTGGCAGGCGAATAGGCAGGCCTTTGTGGAAGTCGCGCCAATACTCTTCTGCAAGCGTATCGCGATCATATTCAAAATGACCGGTTACAAAAATCTCGTGGAAATCTCTGGTGGCGAGAAGTGCAGGACCGCTGGTAAATCCCTCAGAAAGCACCGCAAGTTCAGGATGATCCACCAGAGCTGATGTCTCAATCGCAGCATGACGAGAGTGTGGCATGTAATGTACCTCGTCAAATCCATTAGTGAGGAAGCAATACTCATCGCATAAACGCTGCGGGAAAATACCAAACAGCTTAGCGCCCAGTATCTTCTTGGGAATATCATGCAGGTAATAGAGGCCGGCTAGTGCGCCCCAGCACAAGTACATGGTAGAAAAGACGTGTTCCTGAGCCCAGTCAACAATGCGACAGAATTCATCCCAGTAATCAACGTCCTCATATTTTAGGTCCTCAATAGGAGCACCGGTCACAATCAAACCGTCGTAATTTTTATCTTTGAAGTCATCAAAAGTTGAATAAAACGTGACCAGATGGTCGGCTGCAGTGTTTTTAGATTCATGCGAAGAGATACGCATAAAGTCACACGTAACCTGTATAGGAGACTTTGAAATCAAGCGGAGAATCTGTGTCTCGGTCTGAATTTTCTTAGGCATTAAATTCAAAATTGCCAGGCGCAGTGGACGAATCTCCTGGTGTTCTGCAACTTCTTCCTCAAGCGCAAAAATACGCTCTTCTTGCAGCGTCTTCTTAGCTGGTAAACCATCTGGAATATTAATAGGCATGGCAACTTCCTTTAGCTAATCGTTGCACATAAGTATACTTGTTTGTATGGAAATAACTTTTGCCGAGCTCGGGCTAAACGAGCAAATTCTGGCAGGCGTAGCAACACTTGGGTTCAGCGCGCCTACTCCCGTGCAAGCCGCGGCAATTCCCGCTGTCCTCGCGGGAAAGGACGTTGTTGCGTCTGCGCAAACGGGAACAGGTAAAACTGCAGCGTTTATGTTGCCTACGCTGCAGCGCATTGCTGTCGAGAAACCCGGTGGGACCGAGAAGCTCGATGCCAAGGAGCCCAACGCAGCCGCCGAGCGCGGTGCCAAGCGCGACGCCAAGCGAGGCGACGCCAAACGCAACGCATATCCTCGCGCGCTCATCATCACGCCAACGCGAGAGCTGGCTGCTCAAATTGATGCCGTTGCCAAGAGCGTTTGCGCATCCACCGGTCAGCAGGCCGTCATTGTTACTGGCGGCGCTCGCTACAAGCACCAGATAACCGCGCTGCAAAAAGGTTGCGATGTGCTTGTGGCAACACCTGGCCGCTTGATTGATCTTCTCGACAAAAAGCATACAAGCCTTGAGAACATCCAGGTACTGGTGCTCGACGAAGCGGATCGTATGCTCGACATGGGATTTTGGCCAAGCGTTCGCCGCATTATGGAGCAGCTGCCCAAAGCGCATCAAACGTTGCTTTTCTCGGCAACGCTCCCCGCGTCAATTACATCGACTATAGACGCGCTGCTTAAAGATCCAGAGCGCATTGAGATTGCAAGAACTGGACAAACTGCAGCAACAATCGAGCAACATTTGTGTTCAGTCACCCAGGGACAAAAACCACAGCTCCTGAAAGCGCTTATTGATTCGTTTGATCCTGCGCCAGAGCGTGTTTTGGTGTTCTGTAGGACAAAGTCGCGTGTTGATAGCATTTACAAAAACCTCAAAGCCGCAGGTCTCAAGGTTGACGTTATGCATGCGGACCGTCCGCAAAAAGCTCGTGCAAGAGCGCTGGAGCGATTCCGTAGTGGCGCCATTCAGGTTCTTGTTGCAACCGACGTCATGAGCCGCGGCATTGATATCCAGGGCATTGACGCGGTCATTAACTTTGATGTGCCGCTTGACCCTGAGGATTATGTTCACCGCATTGGCCGAACAGGCCGTGCAGGAGCCGCAGGTCAGGCGTTCACTTTTATGGGACCAGATGAGGTCACGCCGCTCAGAGAAATTGAATATTTTACAAAAGCGCTTATTCCCTCATGGGATTTACCTGGCTTTTCTTACGACTCGGGTCGCATTATGCTCCAAGACTCCCGCTCTACCACCAAGACCACCCGTTCGATGTTCTCGGGCTCAAGGTCAAGAGGCAAAGGATTTGGATTTGGCGGCAGATATGGCCGACATACGTAATCTATAATCGATGCAGTCAGCTCATACAGTAAAGGAATCAAAATGGGCCCTTTTAATGGCGTTGGTGTAATTTTTGCTCTTGGAGCAGCAGCTCTTCATGTGGTTATTTTTTATCTTGAGTCATTTGCCTGGACTTCTGACGGCACGCTCAAGGCCTTTAACATGACAAAAGAAGAGGCAGAGAGCACCGAAAAAATAGCTTTTAACCAGGGATTTTACAATCTCTTTCTTGCCATTGAGGTATTCGTTGGCGTCTTCTTGATGGCCACCAGAAATCCAGCAGGTAAAGCGCTTGTTATCTTTGCTGTATGCTCAATGGCATTTGCCGCAATTCTTCTCTATGTAACTTCTCCCGACAAACGCTCCGCAGCCATTAAACAGGCAATATTCCCCATTATGGCTCTCTGCAATTTGATTCTGTAACTTTTGAGCATAGATGCTGGGCGCTCGCAAACACCCAGCTTTTTTGTAAGCGCTTCTCGCGAGAAGGACCATCATGAAGCAACTCCGCCCATATCCACAGGTTATTATCACCAAGAAAGCTGCTCGCGCGCTTGCGGGCGGACATCCTTGGGTCTTTGAGGGCGAGGTTATTCGTGTAGAGCCGTCTCCAGAAAGCGGCAAGCATGCTCAAAATGGTTGCATTGTTGATGTCTTTGAAGAGAACGGTACCTACCAGGGGACCGGCCTTCTGTCAGAAATGAGCAAGATTCGCGTCAGAATTGTGACAAGAAACGCCAACGATAGGCTTAACGAAGCGTTTTGGAGTCGTAAGATTAGCTGGGCGTGGGAACACCGCAAAACCACTATGGGAAACCGCGCTCTACCAGGCACTGAGCCCGACACCAATTGTTGCCGTGTCATCTTCTCTGAGGCCGACGGCTTTCCTGGCTTAATCGTTGACCGCTACGAGAATGTGCTTGTTGCTCAGGTAGGAACCGTTGGCATGGAGCATCTGCGTGATGCTATCTATCCTCTGCTACTTGAAGTTTTCTCTGCAGACGGCCAGGTAATCGACGGCATTTACGAAAGAAATGACTCCCCCTCTCGCCTTAAAGAGGGGCTTCCGCAATATAAGGGCTGGTGGACAGGTACTTTTTCTGACGAGAATGACTTGATTACAGAAAGCACCCTTACCCTGCCTTCAACTCACGTTCTTGCAACCGAAAACGGACTTAAATTTAATCTTGACCTGGTGAACAGTCAAAAAACCGGCTTTTTCTTGGATCAAAAATATAACCGTCGAGCAGTTCGTCAGCTTGCACAAGGTCGCCGTGTACTGGATTGCTTCTGCCACGTTGGTCCTTTTGGCCTTAACGCCGCAGCTGGTGGAGCAGAATTTGTCCGCTGTGTAGATGTCAGCCAAACCGCCATTGACCTTGCGCGCCACAATGCAGAACTCAACGGTTTGACAGACCGCATGGACTTTACCTGCGAAAACGTTCTTGAATATCTGCCAAAGTTAGCTCAAGACCGCGTTCAACTCAAAGCAGAGGGAGGTCCGTTTGACCTCATCATTCTTGATCCGCCTGCATTTACCAAAACGCGCGACAAAGTCCGAAGCGCCATGCGTGGCTATAAGGAAATCAACGCTGCGGCTATGAAACTGTTGCCCCGAGGTGGCTACCTGGCAACTTGTTCTTGTTCTCACTTCATGACCAGAGATCTTCTCGCCCAGGCAATTGCTGAGGCAGCTCACCATACCAACGTGCAGCTCAAACAAATTGAAGAGCGGCAGCAAGCTCCTGACCACCCAATTCTTTGGGGTGTGCCTGAGAGCCACTACCTTGATTTCTTCATTTTCCAGGTGGTTTAAAAACCTACAGTCCATTCTTCAAAGAACATTTTATGAGATTTATTCCATATTATGATATAATACTCTTATAATTTATTTTACTAATTTATAAGAGTATTTATGGCATACTTTGGAGGCTCTTATGACTGAGACGGATGTCAGGGATTTATCTAAACAGGCAACCTTGAGCAAATACCAGCCCTACTTAGCCTATGGGTTATTAGCCTTTATTGGCGGTTTTGCTGGTCTTCATACATTTTATAGAACGGGTAAAGTTTCATTTTTTAGAGCTGCATTATCTGGCTGCTTTCTTTATTTTCTCGTTTCTTACAACTATTGGTATCTCTATGCTCTCCTCGTGCTTATAAATTCTTTTATCACACTTTCCATAGTCTTTAATAAGAATGTGACTGTTCAAAATATCCAAAGAGACGCAGTTCAGGCTCAGGACGCTGAAAGTAATGACAAATTGATTTTGATTACAATCTCTGTATTTGTATTATTTCTATTAGCAAGCGCGTCTCTATCTTTTGTATTCAGTATCTCAATGGCCATAAAGCTCATTCTTGTAATAATCTTCATTGGTCTGGAAGCTTTGCTGATAAACGCTACTGGAATCAAAATTTCTTTTAAATAGTTCTTCCAGACTTCTTATTTTTCCAAACTTTTGCTTTTACGGCGCTCTTTGAAGAAGGCTTTGAGCTGTGCAGATGCTTCGTCTGCTAGCACTCCGCCAGAAACCGCAAACTCGTGGTTAAGCCTTGGGTCACTGCTCACGTCAAATAACGTACCCGTTGCGCCGCCCTTGGGATCAAACGCACCAAACACGCAGCGATCAATACGAGCGTTGACCATCAATCCCGCACACATCAAGCAAGGTTCCAGCGTCACGTAAACCGTACAACCCGAAAGCCTCCAGCGTCCAAGCTTTTTTGAGGCCTCTTGCATGGCGAGAAACTCAGCGTGCGCAGAAGGGTCGTTATCAATCTCACGGCGATTATGTGCAACGGCAATAACCTCTCCATCGCACACTGCAACTGCTCCGATAGGCACTTCTCCTATCTGTGCTGCAAGCTCTGCCTGCTCAAGAGCAAGTTTCATGTACTTCTGATCAAGAGCAGTCTGTGGGGTCAAAGGCTCTTGTGCTTCGTCACTCATAGCTGCTCCTCACTTGTCTGCTTGTTGCTACTAATCTGTCGTCGTTCTGTCTCGGTTCTGTCACGAATCTGTCCCGTACCTGACGCTTGTTTATCTTCACTTAATTATGAAGCAAAACCTAACTTGCTAAATCCCCTACTCGCAAAAAACTGAATTATGCGGTAGGATATTACCGCTTTGGAGAGGTGGCAGAGTGGTTGAATGCGGCGGTCTTGAAAACCGTTGAGCGGTGTCCCCGTTCCGAGGGTTCGAATCCCTCCCTCTCCGCCATTTTTTTGGCGGACCTCAACTTAACGTTTTACCTTCAGAACTTTCATTCCATTCCACGTTATTTCTAGCTCAACGTTCTTCTCGTCAGTGTGTGGACGAGCATTCCATTTACCAAAAGACTCGTTAGCAAGTTAAAAGCTTTAATTAAAAACGCCTTAGATTTTTACTTTTGGGTATAATTAACCTGTCCAAATGGATGGCTGACACAGGATTGTCAGTGATTGAAAGGATTTAGCATGATTATTGCCGCAGTTGTAGTTATTGTCCTTCTGGTTTTCTGGGCCATTAGCATTCACAACAGCATCATTCGCGCAAGCAACAGGTGCGACAACGCTTGGGCAGCTATCGATACGCAGCTTCAGCGTCGTAACGATCTGATCCCTAACCTGGTCAACACCGTTAAGGGTTACGCAGCTCATGAGTCTAAGACTTTTGAGGCAGTTACTTCTGCTCGCGCTGCAGTCGCAAACGCTCGCACTCCTGAAGAGAAGATGCAGGCTTCCGGCACTCTTTCCAATGCTCTGACCAACCTGTTTGCTGTTGTTGAGAACTACCCAGAGCTCAAGGCTAACCAGAACTTCCTGGAGCTCCAGGCAGAGCTTACTGACACCGAGAACCGCCTCAGCTATGCTCGCTTGAGCTACAACGATGTTGTCATGAACTACAACAACATCATCGCTGTTTTCCCAAACAACCTTCTTGCTGGTGGACGTTCCCCACGTACAAGCTTCCAGGTTACCGACGAGTCCGCTCGTCAGGCTCCAAACGTACAGTTCTAAGAGCTGTTTCGTTTACCCTTTGTACCAGTACAGCCCGGTATCTGCATCCCCGCAGGTACCGGCCTTTTTTGTGCGCCACGTTACCTCTCGGATTAAGCTGGCTGCTCGCTGTCCACGCGCTGCTCGTACGCCGTTTGACCGTTGTCCGCATGCTGCTCGTACGCCGGTTACAACCAAATCCGAGCAGCTAGATTATGTGAAGAGTCTTTACAGCCTTGCAGGAAAATCGTTAAAATAGTTACATCTGTGAATTGTCCTCGCAAGCACAATTCACGTTCTATTGGATGAAGAGAAAGGTCAGCATGAAACCTCGACCTCACAGTCGCTGACCTCTTGCGGTGTGCCGATTTGCACCGTGAGGGGTGAAATCGCAATGCAGTCCCCGTGGCAATTACGCGGAGTTTCTCGCCAAAGCCACGCTTTAGTCTTCGGACGCATGTAAGGAGCACACATGATTTATCTTTCCCAGTTAATGGGTAATCCGGTTCTAGATTCAGAAGGCGAGAAGATCGGTTCTGTCTCTGACCTTGGAATTGCTACCGGAGAAGTTTTTCCTCGCATTACTTCCCTTGCTTTTATGGGCCCTGGCCGCACGCCAATGATGATTTCTTGGCGCAAGTATGTTGATACCTACGATGAGGACGTCATCAGGCTCAAGGTACCTTCAACTGAGATTCGCTTCTCGTACCTGCAGCCTAACGAAGTTCTTCTCGCCCGAGATATTCTGAACAAGCAGATCGTTGATACGCGCGGCATTCGCGTTGTCCGCGTAAACGACCTCAAGCTTTCCGATACCAGCTCAACACAGCTTCGTCTTCTGGGCGCAGAGGTTGGCGCACGTGGTCTGCTGCGCAGCCTTTCTCCCCAGCTAGAGCACCTGGTCACCCGCATTGCGCGCGCTATGGGTCACCCCATGCAAGAGCGCATCATTGCGTGGAGTTACATGGACCTGGTTGAGCGCGACCTCTCCAACGTCAAGCTCTCCGTTTCCCACAAGACGTTGGACGAGCTGCACCCTGCTGACGTCGCTGACATTATTGAACGCCTGGACTCTCGCCTGCGTAGCCAGGTGTTTGCCCAGCTTGATGACGAGCAGCGAGCCGGCGCAATGGCAGAGTTCAACGACGACGCCATGGCAGTTGAGCTCATCGGTGGCCTGAACGAAAAAGAAGCATCTCGCATCCTGTCCGAGATGGACCCAGACGACGCAGCCGAGCTTGTCTCCGAGCTGAGCTATGACCGTGCCGAGAAACTCCTGCGCTTGATGGGCGTTAAGGAGCAGCGCGCCATTAGGCAGCTGCTGGGATATCGCGAGTACACCGCTGGCCGTATTATGACGTCTGAGGCGCTTTCTGTTCCTGAGGATCAGACCGTTGCGTACGCCTTTGATCGCCTGCGTAACCTGGACGAGGACTTTGAGACCGTCCGCTACCTCTACCTTACTGACGAGGATGGCCGTCTGTCCGGAACCGTTACGCTGAACCGCCTGATTGTCTCCGATCCAGAAACTCGTCTGGAGGAGATTGCTAATAAGAACCTGGTCACCGCCTCACCAGAGGACGACCAGGAGGACGTTGCTCGAAACATTGCAAAGTACAACCTGCTGGCCATGCCTGTTGTTTCTGACGACAACCGCCTGTTGGGCATTGTTACCGTCGACGACGCTCTTGACGTTCTTGAAGAGGAGCACGCTGAGGACCTGCAGATCGTTGGTGGCGGTAGGAGCGATTCCGATTCTGGTGACCGTGGCCGCAACATTATTTGGTTCCTCCACCGTAACCTCTGGCTTTTGTTCTGGGTTGCCTCCGTTGTGACTGCTGCCTTTGTAGGAACAGCTGCAACATCTAATCCAACCATGGGTATTTTCGCAGCTCTTTGCACTATTACCATGCCAATCTCGCTGAACTTGAGCGAGAATACCGTCAACTACGTAACAAACTTCTTCCTCACAGACGATCCTGGCAGCGAGAAGTCTCCTTCTATCTTAGGCTTTGCCTTCCGCTCGCTTCTACTGGGTCTTCTGGTCAGCGGACTCATTTGCATCCTTGGTGCCGCAGCTCACGCCCTGCTAGAGGCTCTGTTCCACCCCTACGATCCAAATGCAGGCGTATTCTACGCCGCACTCTTTGACCAGACCATTATTCAGATCTTTGGTGCAGCAGCTGGCTCTACGCTTATTTCCTTCCTGCTAACCCCAATTTTCTTGGCTGTACTTCGCCATCGTGAGGAGAAAAACCAGGAAACTTCAGGTCTCACGCTTACCCTGATTTCCATGAGCCTTTCGGTGGTGACATTCTTCGTCCTCTCTTACGCTCTCTCGCTTGTGAGTGTGATGTAAATGGCGCAGGAAAACGCACACGTAAAGGACGCGGTTGCAGAGCAGGGCGTGGTTGTAGAGCAGGACGCTGATGGCCAGGACGCCGTCGGCCAGCTTTCTGCGGGCGACGGAATCGTTGTCGAGCAGGGCAAACGCGCATCTAAAGAGAAGGCTCCGGTCAACAAAAACAGCATCAAGTACATCTTGATGGCAATGGGTCCCGGTCTTCTCGCCGCATTTGCTGGTAACGACGCCGGTGGCATTGCAACCTACTCAAGTGCGGGCGCCACCTTTGGCTACTCGCAGCTGTGGACCGTGCCGCTTATGTGCTTCTTGCTGATTGTGGTTCAAGAAACCGCAGCTCGAATGGGCTGTGTTACCGGTAAAGGTATTGCATCGCTGGTGCGCGAGCGCTTTGGTATTCGCCTTTCCACACTGGCAATGGGCGCGCTGCTGCTCTCCAATATTGCTGTTACCTTCTCCGAATTCGCAGGTATTGCCTCCAGTATGGAGCTCTTTGGCATCCCAACATACGTCTCGGTGCCCATCAGCGCCCTGATGGTGTGGCTTCTGACTGTTGGCGGATCGTACCGCCGCATCGAGAAGATTTTGCTGGCAATTAGCTGCATTTTTGTCACATACGTGGTGGCTGGCGTGCTTGCTCAACCAGACTGGGGCGAGGCTCTGCGCGTCACCATCATTCCGCAGCCTTCCGCTGAACCGTCATACATTTCTCTGTTGGTTGCAAACATTGGTACTACCATCAGTCCGTACATGATCTTCTTGGTTGCATCAAATGTTGTCGAGAAGAACCTTGATACCAGCGATATTCCCGCACAGCGTGCAGACAATGTTGCCGGCGCAATCCTGGCCGAGGTCATCACCTGGTTCATTATGCTGACCACCGGCGCTGTCCTTTTCCCTCGCGGAATCTCTGTTGACTCTGCTGCCGACGCTGCTCGCGCTCTTGAACCACTTGCAGGTCAGTATGCAAGTACCCTCTTTGCGCTGGGCATGGTTGGCGCATCCTTCCTTGCAGCGTGCGTCCTGCCAGGCATTACTGCAAGCGCTATCTGCGAGGCATTTGGTTGGGAGCGCGGAGCCGACCGTAGCTGGCAGGAGGCCCCTGTCTATCACGGCATTATTACTACCGTGCTGGTCATCTCTGCGCTGGTTGTTCTGATTCCAGGCATGAGCCTCTTTGGCATCATGATGGCCGCCCAGGTCATCAACGGTATTCTGCTGCCAATCCTGCTTGTCTTTATGGTTATCATTGCGGCCGACAAACACATCATGGGCAAGTACGCCAACGGTCGCATCTGGAACGCACTGACCTGGTTTACCATCGTCACCGTCATCATCCTGACCATTGTGATGTTCATTCTGCAGGCCATGGGCTTGTAGCGAGCGTCGCGTAACTCCGCTGAGCGCCAACTACACGCGCGATCACCACGCTACAATCGCCGCAGATTCGCGACACAAAAATAGGGCGAGAAGATCGGTCTTCTCGCCCTTTGTTTTATGCGATTAACAGCGCTTTGTTACTTGCTAGCCTTGTCAAACTCGTCCTTGAAGTCAGAGAACATCTTGCCCATGCGACCAAGTTGCATGCCAAAGCCCTTGGCTGCCTTGTTTGCAGTTGCCTGTGCCGACGATTTGCTTGCGGACTTAGCGTCGGACTTACTAGCAGCGGATTTGTCTGCGGCGGCCTTTTCTGCGGCGGCTTTGTCAGCCGCGATCTGCTCCTCCGCAGATGGCTTCTCGAGGCGAACATCCTCTGCAGCAACCGGCGCTGGTCGCTCGGAATCGTCTTCTGCGTCAGGCTCGGTGGCATCTTCGATAGCACGCTTTGCCTTGGCCAACGTCTTACCCAGGGCAAACGCGCCTTTCTCGGTAGCTTCCGCAACAGCTTTGCCAGCCTTAGCCGTGGTCTCGGAAGCTTTAGCGGCTGCCGCGGCATAACCCTCGCCCGCCTTTGCCGCAAGACCGCCGGTGAGCTGGGCGTCTGCTGCCTCGTCGGAGAGAACCATGGCGCCGTTGGAGTAGCCTAGCAGCCACTCTGGCTTGATGGCAAAGGAACCCACCAGTGCCTCTGATCCGGCGCCGTCGCCCACAAGGAATGCCGAAACCACGCCCGTGAACTGGTCAAACTCACCGCCACTCACGTAGCCCAAGCTCTTTCCGCTTTTGGTGCGAGCCTCCATGCCGTGCCACAGAATGCAGTTATCAAAATCCAAGTTCAGGCGCCTAATTGCCGCTTTATCAATGTTATTCTCGGGATCTTTTACGCAAAGGCCCTGCTCAATGGTCTCCAGAGACTCAAGCGTGACAAAAGCGTCGTCCTGCTTAATCATGCCGGCGATGTCGGGCTTCTGAACCATCACGCCCACTACCTGCGAAGGCTGACCCTGTTTGAATGGCGCAAAAACCACGTTGTGGATTTTTCCCAGCTTGGAAAAACGCTCTTCTCCCGCATGCTTACCCTTTGTAGCAGGCTTTTTGGGGAGAAGGACTTTTACGCCAAGGAGCTCGGTTGTTTTCACGTGAAACCTCTCTATAAAAAACGGGACGTCATAAGGCGTCCCGTCACATTGCTTGTAAGTGAGGCTTATGCCTCCTGATAGCCCTCGCCAGCATGCTCCTGCTCGTGGGACTCAACGTTCTCGATGCGAACAGCCTGAGCCTCAGCGGTTGTGGCGGTTGGCTCTGGAACAACAAAGGAGTCTGCAACAACATCAGCAGCATCTGCGACAGTGTTAGAAGCAGAGGTCACAGCATCAGAAAGTGACTCACGGAGCTGATCCATGCGCTCGCGAGCAAGGTCAACCTTAGCGCGGAGCTCGTCGGTCTTTGCGTCAACAGTAGGCTTGACCTCGTCAATCTTAGTGCTCACAACCTTAGATGTGCGCTCATAAGAATCAAGTGCGGAATCCCATGCGTCATTGACAGCATCTGCAGCCAAAGCGCGAGTCTCCTCGCCGGAACGTGGAGCCAGGAAAAGACCAGCTACAGCGCCAGCAGCAGCACCAAAAATAGCGCCTAGAAAGAAACCAGCAGACTTCTTGCTCATAAGTACCTCCTGTTAAACAGCAAAACGCTGTACGTAATCATACCGCAATACGGGCGTTTATCGAACGGGCTTTGAACGAGGAACGTTAATCATGTTCCAGTCATCTGGGACGTCGGTGACCTCAGAGTCGTCAGTGGCGTCCTCGGCAGCTGTTGCTTCGGCGAGCTCGTCGGCTGCGGGCTCGTCGGCGGGTGCCTCGGCGGCGACGTCTGCGGGCGCGGCGGCGTCTGCAGCAGGCGCGTCCTCGTCGGCTGCATCGATGCCTGCGACCTCGGCGTTGTTCTCCTCAGCGTCTGCAACCTCAGCCTCAACTGCATCAGCTGTTGCGGCATCAGCGACGTCCTCGGAGGAGTTGTCGGCAGCGTAATCCTCTGCGTCTACGCTCTCTGCCTGGGGTGCAGCGTCCGCCTCAGGTTCTGCGGGGTCTGCGAGCTCATCGGTCTTCTCGCCGTCAAGGCCCTGGATGAGCGCAACGAGGCCAGAGACGATTGCATTGATGTCTGGATCGGCGTCCTCCTGGTTGCCATATGCCCAGTTAAGGAGCCATACGGCACTGGAAAGAGAGGCTGCAACCAGCACGTCATCTGGACATGCGAGGATGATCTCGTAGAGGCCGCGACGGGAATCTACCAGGGAAGTCTTGCCCGAAGCAACGTCTCCCGCGAGGTTGGTCAGGGCCAGAAGCTCGACGGTCACGTGCTCAAGCAGGTGCGCTACCTCGGTGTCCTTGGCAACAAGGCCAAAGCGAGCGTCGGCGTCACCCAAGCACAGGTGCTCGGAAAGACCTGGCAAAAGCTCAAGTACGCGCTCAGTTGCCTCAGCATTTTCCGAGGTCAAACGTGGCGCTTTAGCCGAAAACTCAACGGTAGCGGTCAAGTTTTTAGGTCCTACCACAACTTTTTTGATAGAAATCAACTGCGCCATTTCAACCTCTTTCTATTGGTTCACTCTATTGTAATCATTCTTTTAGTTATTCATTTTCTGATGTGTCAGAGTTTTCGCCAGCTGGTTCAGATTCGCCGTCTACCTGTGGTTCTGGGGCAATTACACGCAACAAAGATAGTCGGCGACGACGCATCGACTGCACGCGGAACACGTAGCCATCCTTCTCAAAAACCTCACCTGGACGAGGCAGATGATTTGCCAAATCCAGCACAAAGCCCGCGATAGTCTCGTACTCCTCGGATTCCCCAACCGGCCATCCAAGTTCAGCTGCATCATTAAGCGAGAAACGACCATCTACCAGCCACTCTCTATCAGAGAGCTGCGTCAGGTACTTGTTGTCCGGATCAAACTCATCCTCAATCTCGCCAACAATCTCCTCGACGATGTCCTCAACGGTGATGACACCAGCGGTTCCACCGTACTCGTCAACAACGATGACCATCTGGTCGCGGCTTGTCTGCATCTCGGTAAGTAGCGGAATGATGTCTTTGGTATCGGGTACGTAGTCAGCAGAACGTACGAAGCGCGCGATCTTCTCGTCACTATCGTGCTGGTCAAGCGCTGGTTCCAGCAAATCTTTGATGTGAGCGATGCCCACGATGCGGTCGATATTCTCGTGGTAGATAGGGATGCGCGAGAAGCCCGTCTGGCGCATGACGCGCAGGACCTCGGCGATAGTTGCAGTGTCCTCCATGGCGGTCATGTCAACGCGCGGGACCATTACCTCGCGGACAACGGTGTCGCCCATCTCGATGACCTCGTGGATCATGGATTTTTCTTCTTCAGAGAGGTCCTCGGAATCCTTGACGATGTAGCGAAGTTCTTCCTCGGTGACCTCTTGATGATCGTCGGTGGTGTCAATGCCTATCAGCGTGGTAACCGCATCTGCCGAGGCAGACGTGATGAACACAAGCGGACGCACAATCTGCATGAACGCCTTCATAGGTCCGACGACTGCTTTGGCCACTGCCTCGGAGTTTGCTAGGCCGATACTCTTTGGAACCAGTTCGCCGATGACCACGGAAAAGAACGAAACAATCAGCGTAATAGCCACGACAGCTAAAGGAAGCGCCAGGTCAGCGTGGACACCAATGCTAATAAGCCAAGTGCCAAATGGCGCGGAAAGGCTTGTTGCAGCAAATGCTGAGGACGCAAAACCTACCAGGGTAATTGCGACCTGGATTGTTGCGAGGAAATATCCGCGATCAGTGGCAATGTCAATGACAGCCAAGGCTCTTGGATCGCCCTCGTCTACGTCTGCCTCAAGTGCCGCGCGACGAGAGCTAACAATGGCCATCTCGGCCGCAGAAAAAAAGCCGTTTACCAGGGTAAGCAGCAGAGTTATTCCAATACTTAACGCAATGTCCATCGAGTGTATGGGCACCTACCTCTTCGAAGTTACTTTTTTGTATAGACCATTGTACTCTAACGCGCTCTACCTTGTAGTCTGCAGGAATTTGACACAGTCTCGCCATGAAACGTCAGGCGCGAGACGCGATGGCGCGAACGGCTCCGCGAGGTGATAGCGTCAACTATACGAGCAGCACGCTTTTCCCGCGATACGAATTACTTTTCTGCGATTTTGCCAGCCATTTTAATATCATGCTTCTCTATTTTCTGCGTTAATTCTGGCTAACACGCAGTTCCCAATATTTGATGCAGAATTTTGAATAACTCGTCCAATTAATTCATTTCCATGAATACGTAACTTTTACGCCTAAAATTATGTGCCGAAAAAGGTAAAAAACCCGTTTAGTTGGAAATGAAAATTGAAAAATAGACGTTTTATTTCCAACTAAGACGATTTTTTACCGCCTCAAAAACTTTTATCTGGGCAAACGTTGTATGCAGAAAAATGAAATCTCCAACTAAACGCATTTTTTACCACTTCGGGTCACTTCGGAGTCATTTCGGGGTCACTTCGGGGTCACTCTGGGGTTATTTGCATCATTCTTACCCGCTTAACTCCCCCTACAGCAAAAGACCCCCACATTCAGCATGAATGTGGGGGTCTTGCTCAATTTACCGCTAGATTAGAGCTGCTTGCCGGCCTCGACCAGATCCTTGACCTGCGCACGAACGGCATCCAGGTCCTCGTCGGAAGGAAGCCAACCGATAGCATGAACAGGCAGTGGCATAGTAAACTCTGCTGCCTCAAGCTCGGCCTGAACCATCTTTGGTCCAAGTGGAGCCCAGCCGTAAGAACCAAACGCAAAGCCAATACGGTGGTCATTCTTTGGAGAAAGACCGCTCATATAGGTCAGGAAGGAAGAAACGGTAGGCAGGAACTTAGAGTTCAGCGTAGGCGAACCAACGCAGACATACTTGGAATCCAAGAAGTGATACATGACGTTGGAGATGTGAGTCTCTTTAAGGTCGATGAGCTGGGCAGGAATGCCTTCAGCCAGAAAACCGTCCAGGAGAGCATGAGCCATCTTGTCGGTTGAACCCCACATGGAGTCGTACACAACCAGGGCCTTCTCCTCAAGCTTGCCGGTAGTCCACTCCTCGTACTTGGAGATGATGTCGGCAATGTGGGAGCGCCATGCAACGCCGTGAGCTGGGGCGATAATATCGATGTTCTCCAGACCAATACCCTTAACTGCAGTAACAGCAGAGTCTGCCTGACGACCGTAAGGGAGAACGATGTTTGCATAGTACTTGCGAGCCTGCTTCATAACCTCGCAGTAGTCGGACTCGTCCTCAAAGCGAGTGGTTGAAGCGTAGTGCTGACCAAATGCGTCATTGGAGAAGAGGATCTTATCGTAGTCGGAATACGTGACCATGTTGTCTGGCCAGTGGACCATTGGGGTCTGCACAAAGGTCAGGGTGCGCTTACCAATATTGAGCGTATCGCCCGTCTTTACGCCGTTGACGTTGATATTCTCGCCATAGAAAGCCTTGAGCTCCTTAACGCCCTGAGGTGCGCTTGCGTAGACCTCGGCGTTTGGGGCAAGCTCCAGAATGCGAGGAACGCTACCGGAGTGATCCATCTCGATGTGATTGCAGATCAGAACGTCAATCTTTGCTGGATCGATGATGCTCTTAATGCGCTCGACCAGCTCCTCGGAGAATGGGCGCTTGACGGTGTCAATAAGCGTGACCTTCTCGTCCAGGATAAGGTATGCATTGTAGGTGATGCCCTGCTCAGTGGTGTAGCCGTGGAACTCGCGAGCGTTCCAATCCAGGGCGCCTACAAAGTAGACATCGGGTTTGATTTCGACAGAACTAAGCATGTGTCCTCCAAAGACCACAGTGCGAAAATTTGACACTACAAGAATATCATTTGCTGGCTAGTGAATGTATGTTCACGTAAACTTTCCAGAAGTTGTCCGAATCTAAATTCTTTCCGTGCTGGAATCTAGATTTTCACTTTGTCCGAATCTAAATATTTTCCTTGCTGTTATGTTCTTTTGACAGTGTTACCATAAATTACATAGGTCTAAAACGTATCCGGAGAGGGGAACCTATGAAAATGCTACGCGCAATGCGTGAGCCACTGAAGTATGTTCAGGGCAAAAATGCTTGTCTCGAGTTCGAAAAAGAGATGGGCTACATGGGAAAGCGCTTCCTGTTTGTTTGCTCTAACAGCGGCTACAAAGCAACCCACGACATGATCGAGCAGAGCTTCGAGGGCAAGGGCGACTATTACCGTCGCTACGAGGTCTTCGGCGGCATTTCTTCCAACGGCGAGATTAACCGCATGAAGGCTATCGTCGAGGAGGACAACATCGACGTAGTCGTCGCTATCGGCGGCGGCAGCGCTGTTGACACCGCAAAGGCAACCGCATATTACGCTGGTAAGCGCATCGTTATTCTTCCTACCGTTGCAGCTACCGACGCTCCATGCACCGGCCTCTCCGTTATTTACAACGATGACGGTTCCTTTGACAAGTACCTCTTCTACCCACAGAACCCAGATGCAGTTATGGTCGACACCCAGATCATCGCAAACGCACCTGTTTCCTTCCTGGTGGCAGGCATGGGCGACGCACTGGGCACCTACTTTGAGGGCCGCGCATCCATCCGCACCGAGTCTCCTTCCCTTGAGGGAACCGGCATTACCCGCGTTGGTATGGCAATTGCTAAGGAGTGCTACCTCACCCTTCGCGATTACGGCTCACAGGCAATTAAGGCTTGCGAGAACAACGTTGTAACCCCAGCTCTTGAGGCTATCTGCGAGGCAACCGTCTACATGAGTGGCGTCGGCGCTGACAACGTTAACTGCGCAGCAGCTCACTCCTTCTACAACGGCCTCACCTCCCTTGGTGGCCACAGCGCACCTCACGGTAACTGCGTTGCTTTTGGTACCCTGGTCCAGCTTGTTCTTGAGGGCGTTCCTCAGGAGGAGTTTGACGAGGTCCAGGACTTCTGCCTTGAGGTTGGTCTTCCAACTACCCTCGAGGAGGTTGGCATCACCACTGACGAGCAGATCAAAAAGATCGCTGAGGCTGCTTGCGTTCCTGGCGAGACCATCCACAACCTTGCTGGCGACGTCACTCCTGACGAGCTCTATGCAGCTATCGTTCAGGCTGACGCTATGGGCCGCGCTCTTAAGGCTTAAGCTTCTAGCTGCAGGTTGCGCGACGCACACCGATGCGCCGCAACAGCGCATTCACTTGATACAGAAGAGGGACCG
>CALFOQ010000004.1:0-11708 GCA_937921235.1 uncultured Atopobium sp.
CGACTTAGGTGTGTTCCGTAGATACAGAATTTATCGATAGTTAAATTTCTTATATGACGCTATTCATTTTCTAGCATATTAGGTTAAGTTTATGCATAGATATGCATATCAGGTAGTGCGACCGCCTAGCTGCCTGGCTATCTTGCTTAAGAACATGTCGATTCTTTAGCAGAACCTACCAAAGCTGCGCTATTTTGTGCGCCAGGCCTAAAAGCCGACGTTAACACGCTACAGAATCATAATCACCCGCATATGAACTACCTCCCATTTCTTATGTCCAAGAAATGGGAGGTAGTTCACTTTGTCGTTTGCAGTCGATTGATTTTCTCGCCTGTTGCAGCGCTTATTTCATTGCAGCAAGAGTCTTTTCCCAGGCAGCAAGCGAGTCCACGCAGGTTTGGTACGCAACGCAGTAGCTCACGCGCAGCCAACCTGGGCAACCGAACGAGTCGGATGGAACAGGCAGCAGCTCAAACTGCTTTGCCACATCGCAGAACGCTTGAGCGTCTCCACCAGGAGCACGAACCCACAGGTAGAATGCGCCGTCGGGCTGGATATACTCGTAACCAAGCTTGGTGAGGCCCTCAGTCAGAACTTCTCGATTCTTTGCATAAGCCTCAACATCTGCCGGCTCATCAACGCAGTCGATAATAACGCGCTGGAAAAGGGCTGGCGCACATACAAAGCCCAGCAAACGAGCAGCGCCCGCACAAGCTGCGTAAATCTCCTTCTGCTCCGGATTAGACGCAGGTACCAGCACCCAACCAATACGCTCGCCAGGGAGCGAAAGAGACTTGGAGTAGGAATAGCATACAATGGTGCGCTCGTAGACATCGGGGACCCAGGGGACCTCAATGTTGCCAAAAACAATCTCGCGATAAGGTTCATCGGAGATGACGTAGATTTCTGTGCCCAGCTCAGCGGAGCGTTTACGAAGCATATCAGCAAATGCGTCCAGGTTTTCTCTGGTGTACACGGCGCCAACAGGGTTGTTTGGCGAGTTGATAATCACCGCGCGAGTCTTAGGGGTAATAGCTGCACAAACGGCGTCTACGTCAATCTGGAAGGTTTTCTCGTCAGCCAAAACCTCAACGCAGGTAGCCTGTGCGTGGTCAATCCACACGCGGTACTCAGGGAAGAATGGAGCAATAACAATAACCTCTTCACCTGGAGAAACAATGGAATTGAGCGCCATAGAAACGGAAGCTGCAGCTCCGCAAGTCAAGATGAGATCGCCTGCCTGAGCTGCGTGATCTCCAAAGCGACGTCGGAGCGACGCGGCAATTGCCTCCCTGGCCTGGGGAATGCCGATTGCAGGTGTGTAGCTGTGGACCTGCTGAGGAGGAAGCTGCATGGCGGCCTCGATAGAGGTGCGAACAGACTCAGGAGCAGGCACGGAAGGGTTGCCGATCGAGAAATCAAACACATTCTGAGCGCCAATCTCAGTACGACGCTGCATCGCATAACCTGCAATCTCACGGATTGCAGACTTTTCTGATCCGTATGCAAGACTTGTCTGATTGACCATGGTTTCTCGATTCTCTCGAAGCCTACAGTACCTACCTGGTAAAACGTTGGGTGGAGGCGTGGTGGATGACGCCGCCGCGCATCTGGCCTCACACAACCTTTGATAGATAGCATATTGGGCGAGAAGATCGATCTTCTCGCCCAACTTTAAAAGTTTTAACAAATTTGTATCTATTGCACGGTCTTGCAGTAAATTTTTGAAGCAGACCGCGTAGCCGCAAGTTCAGCCGCATGGCTTGACCGCGTGACTTCACTGCGAGCTTGACCGCGTAACTTCAGCCTATTCGTACACGCAAGGCTTCAGAACGCCAACAAATGGCAGGTTGCGGTAGCGCTCTGCATAGTCTAGGCCGTAACCGACAACAAACTTATCGGGTACGTGAGTGCCCACGTAACGAGGATCAATAGCTGGACGCTTGCCCTCAATGTCCTTGACCAGGAAAGCGGCAATCTCAATGGAGGCGGGGTTACGAGACTGGAGCATGCGGACCAGGTAAGAGAGGGTCAGGCCGGAGTCCAGGACGTCCTCAACAATGATGACGTGACGGCCTTCAATCTTGGTATCAAGATCTTTTACAATGCGCACAACGCCAGAGCTTTTAACGCCGTCGCCGTAGCTGGAAACAGCCATAAAATCGATGGAGAGCGGGCACTCAATGGCACGCATGATGTCGGCCATGAATACAACAGCTCCGCGAAGAACAGCAATGACCAGGGGGTTCTTGTCCGCGTAGTCACGCGTAATCTCCGCACCCACCTTCTTGACGATGTCCTTGATGTCCTGTTCGTCAAGCAGAATCTCTTCAATATCAGGGTGAAGCTCCGCCATTACTGGCTCCTCTCGAATGGCTTATGACCAGAATAGATGTTCAATTCTAGCAGCTGTTTTGTATCTTGCGTACATTTTACTCGTTCATCGGGACGAATTCCCGCAACCCACACCACATGTCCACGAATATTTGTGCGCACAATAGGCATCATACTCCTGGATTCAACGGGAACGCCTGCCTCGCCCAGCAGGTCAGAGATCTTTTTTGACTGCCCGTGCATGCCCAGGGGTTGCATGGTGTCCCCAGCCTCGGGTCCCGAGACCCACAGACTACCGCCGTGAACTGGGTCTACCCCACAGGCTTGTGCGTCGAGAAGAACCGACTCGCCCAACCATTCCTGGCTATGTGCGGTTGCATAGGACACGACGTCAAAGCCGTGCTCCACAGGGAGAACGCGTGCCGAAAGCACTCGGCCGTCTGCCAGCTCCAGCGTTCCCGGGACCGCAAGGTGCTCGCCAAACGTTGCTGCAGCAGGTACCGTACCTGCAGGTTCGTTGCTGGCCGCGCCGCCCGCAGCGCTCGCGCTCCCCGCGGCGCTCGCAGCGCCCACGGTCCTCGCGGCGCCCGTGAACGAGAACGTCACGGTGCCCAAGCGAACGCGCGCCTCAAGGTTCTGCGGCAGGTTAGCCACGCCAACTCCCGCAGCGACCGCTTCAAGCACGGCATCCACGTGCCTGAACTCAAGCCAAGCCTCGGGGATTAGCTGCCTGGCCACAATCCTCACCACGCGACGAGCAATCACCACGTCGGTAGAACTCAGCTTCAGCGCGTCAAGTACCAGCGAAGACTCGCTCTTCCGCAGCGTAATCTGCCTCAGTTTGCGAGCGGCCTTTCCCTCAAGATAATCGTCTTCGTCGGCCATCAGATCCGCAATTTTACACACCGTCTGCACCAACATCGGGTTTCTCGCCTTAAGGAGCGGAAGCACGTTATGGCGCATATACGCACGTAAATAGTGGGTGTCGGTATTGGTGGAATCCTCGTGCCAGTCCAGGCCGCGAGCCTTCAGCCAGTCTTTGAGCTGATCATGCGTGTAATCCAGCAGCGGACGATAAATCAGCCCGCGATGCCTAGGAATCGACGCCAGGCCGCTCATTCCAGACCCGCGCATCACGTTCATCATGAACGTCTCCGCGCGGTCGTCCGCCGTGTGCGCCGTTAAAATCTTTGCCTTCTGACGAGAAACCCCCTGCTCAGTGCAAAGTTTTTGGGCGAGTTCTCGCGCGGCGTCATACCGCACCCGACGACCAACATCTTCCACGTTGCCGTCACGCTCCTGCGCGAGCTTTGCCACGTCCATGCGTAGCGCGGTGCAAGGAACGCCCAGCGAGTTGCAAGTCTCTTGAACAAAGTGCTGGTCAGCGTCCGCATCGTCTCTGCGAAGCAGATGGTTTACGTGCAACACATGCAAGCGCTCTTTTGCAATGCGCGAAAGTCCTGCGCCGTCGCCAAGATCAAGTGGCTCCGTTACCGCCATGTGAAGCAGCGCCATCGAGTCGGCTCCGCCCGAGACCATAAGGATGACGGGTGCGGTAGCCTGGCCACGTCGCTGGCTGTCTACCTGACCACGTCGCGGGCCCTCTTCCTGACCTCGACGCTGATCATCTACCTGGCCTTTTGCAGTGATGTCGTTCTTTTTATTGAAGTATGCGTGTACGGATGGCACTTAGCACCAATTTCTGTCCGGTGTGTTTGTTACAGTTATACCCGAAAGTTACTCAGTAGAAAGAAATTCATGAATCCCACGTTTCGCCTACATATTCTTGCCAGCGGATCAAAGGGCAACTGCAGCCTGTTAGAAACGCCTGATGGTCTCATTATGATTGATTGTGGAATCTCTAGAAAAGAAATTCTGCGTCGGTCTAAAGAACTGAACGTTAATCTGTCTGAGCTCTTGGCCATCTTTATTACGCACGAGCACACCGACCACGTCTCAGGTCTTTCGGTAGTCAGTAAAACTTTTGATGTTCCTGTGTTTGCTACAACAGGAACTGCTGCCGTACTTTCAAGAAAGCCCTGTTCCAACGTCACCTTTACCCTTGTTGACCAGGCAGGTTCTGTCCATATTGACGCCGCTCCAGACATTGAGGTAAGCATCTTCCCCACCTCGCACGATGTTTGCGAGCCTATGGGCATGCGCTTTGATTATCTTGCTGGTCCTGATAGGCGCATCGTGGACTCCGTGGGCTACTGCACCGACACGGGTATTCTGACGCCCAAGGCTCTCGAGTGCCTCTCTGACGTGCGCATTCTTGCTATCGAGTCCAATCATGACGAGCACATGCTGCTCACGGGACCCTATCCTTACATGCTCAAGCAGCGCGTCCACGGAGACTCCGGTCACCTATCAAACGAGTACACCGCGCAGGCGTTGCCGCAGCTTGTTGGCCCAAATACACGCTGCGTAGTTGGCATGCATCTTTCTCACGAGAATAACCGTCCAAGCATCGCAGTTAGAACGCTTGCTGAAGCGGTTGGTGCGCAGCCGCTCAACGATGCGTTTACCGAGGCACAGACTCCCAACGGCTCTCTTGCCATCTGCGTGGCAAGCCAAGATTGGCCGATGTCGATCTAATGCGCGTGTGCGTTCCACCTTCCCACGCAGACTGCCGTCTAAATATCCGAGCAAAACTGTGCAGGATTACACGAGCTGCGGTATCATGTTTTATATCAATGTTTTGCGAGACTACGACAAAAGGATCATCGTGGACACCTCGAACAACCTTGAAAATAACGTTTCACCTGCGGATCAGAACCCTCGCTCTGACACCCAGCAGGACTTTGAATACGCTGAATCTTTTGAGCAGGAAGCTCAACCAGCCGATGGAGCCGACCTCCACGCAACTGGCGCGCAGCACTTCTCGACATCTGAAGCTTCCGAGTACGAAGGCGAAGGCGTTGCAAAGCAGCCATACGTCCGCCAGCATCGCCATCACAAAACAGTGGAGCCTATCAGCGACTTTACGATGCCAGGCGAGAAGCTCGAACTTCCCGAGAACCAGGCTGCTGGCTTCGAGTCCAGCAAGGGTTCTTACGCGAAGAAGGGTTGGCGCAAACCAAAGAACGAGATTGCTCACCTTCGTAAGGACGTCCACTACGGCCAGTTCCTGCAGGTTCCTAAGGGTCAGCGCGACATCTTTGTCAGAAAAGAGCGCCGCTCAAATGCAGGTTCGCTAATTGCCGCCATCATTGTTTTGGCTATCATCGCCGCGGTGGTCTATTTCCTCTGGACCTGGATGTCCGCCAACTGGGGCGTTGCCGTCCGCTAAACTGCAAGACGACAAACCTCCCGACGCGCGCAAAGCAATGCCAGATGTGCCGCGCCTGATTTCTGCAAAGAATCTGTAACGTTTGCCTGAAAACATAAAAGAATCGGTGGATTCTGCCTGATTTCATCAAAGAATCTGTGTCCCAAACACAGATTCTTTGCACTTTTCAGGCAGAAATTAATGCCTATCCGAGGACGTTCCTTCATGGAGCCTCATTTTCTCGCCATGTCTGAACGATTTGCCGGAAAAGTGCACCTTGTCTGAGCGATTTGCCGGTTTTTCTCATCATGTCTGAGTAAATTTACTCAGACATGATGAGCTTTTCAGGCTCACAATCATGGACAAGCCACCTGACTGCACACAAAAACCGCTGGTACGTCGTGTACCAGCGGTTTTGTTCGTAGAGCTTAGCGCGCAGCAAGAACGCGACTGGCGAGAAACCCCGCGGTCTAGCTCCAGGGATCGCGCTCAAAGAGAGGCTCGCTTACGGGACGACGATCGGAGTACGGATCGTAGCCGTCATCGTCCTCGTTTTCTGCGCGAGCAAACTCCGGGTCAACAACCTGCGCTTTCTTGGAATCTGTGTCCTTGTGCGCGGCGTCCTTGTGCGTCGCGGCTTTCACAGTAGCCGTCGCAGCAGCCGCGACCTGCGGTGTAGCCGTCGCAGCGTCCTCGCGTGCCGCGGCCTGCAGCTCGGGTTTCTCGGCCCTCTTGGACTCGTCACACATGTGCAGCCTCACTTACTTCTTGCGAGCAACCAAGTTGCCGTTCTCGTCAGTATCAACCAGAACAGTATCACCCTCATGCAGCTCACCTGCAATAATCAAGTTTGCTACCTGGTCTACAACGCGACGCTGAATCAGTCGCTTCAGAGGACGAGCGCCGTAAACAGGATCCAGACCGTCAAGAGCAAGCGACTGCTTTGCCGCCTCGGAAAGCTCCAGCGTCATGCGCTCGTTAGCAAGCCTGCTACGAACATCCTTGAGCTGAATGTCCACAATGCGCTCAATGTCCTCAAGGCCAAGAGGCTGGAAGATTACCACGTCATCGATACGGTTCAAGAACTCAGGACGGAAGGAGCTACGCAGCGCCTCCATGACCTGCTTTCTAGACTCCTCGTTGAAGCCCTCTGCGCCGGCACCGGCAATGAACTGCGAACCAACGTTACTGGTCATGATAATGATGGTGTTCTTGAAGCTCACTACCCTACCTTGACCGTCGGTCAGGCGACCATCGTCCAGCACCTGCAGCAAGATGTTGAAGACGTCAGGATGAGCTTTCTCCATCTCGTCCAGCAAGATGACGGAGTACGGATGCCTGCGAACTGCCTCGGTGAGCTGGCCGCCCTCGTCATAGCCCACGTATCCTGGAGGTGCGCCAATGAGACGCTGGACCGAGAACTTCTCCATGTACTCAGACATATCAATGCGGATCAGCGAGCGCTCGTCGTCAAACAGCAGCTCTGCCAGCGCCTTTGCTAGCTCAGTCTTACCTACGCCGGTTGGGCCCAGGAAGAAGAAGCTGCCCAGAGGCTTGTTTGGATCTGCCAGACCTGCGCGAGAACGGCGGACTGCTGCAGCAACTGCGGAAACAGCATCGTCCTGACCAATAACGCGCAGGTGAAGCTGGTCCTCAAGGTTCTTGAGCTTGTCCATCTCGCCCTGCATCATCTTGGACACAGGCACGCCGGTCCACGAAGAAACTACCTCGGCAATCTCGTCTGTGGTGACCTCTTCCTTGAGGATTCCGCCGTCTTCCTGCTTGGCGAGAAGGGCTTTTTCTGCCTCATCGTATTTACGCTCAAGCTCTGGAATGGTGCTGTAACGAAGCTCGGATGCCTGCGCCAAATCACCCTCACGGGTCACGCGCTCCATCTGCGTCTTTGCGTCCTCAATCTGGGACTTCAAGTCCTGTACCAGGTCAATTGCCCCGCGCTCATTCTGCCAGTTGGCCTTCATGCCATCAAGCTTTTCCTGCGTCGTAGCAATCTCTGCACGAAGGTTCTCCAGGCGCTCCTTAGAAGCAGCGTCTTCCTCCTTCATCAGAGCCTGCTCCTCAATCTGCATCTGAGTAAGTTGACGATCAACCGCATCAATTTCTGCTGGCATGGAATCAAGCTCCATGCGAAGCCTTGATGCCGCCTCATCTACCAGGTCAATTGCCTTATCTGGCAAGAATCGGTCAGAGATGTAGCGATTAGAGAGATCTGCTGCTGCGACCAGGGCGGAGTCCGTAATACGGACGCGGTGGTGCTGCTCGTACTTCTCCTTAAGGCCACGCAGAATAGAAATGGTGTCTTCAACAGAAGGCTCAGAGACAAGTACGGTCTGGAAACGACGCGCAAGAGCAGCGTCCTTCTCGATGTACTTGCGGTATTCATCCAGCGTAGTAGCGCCAATTGCACGGAGCTCACCACGGGCAAGCGCTGGCTTCAAGATGTTGCCAGCGTCCATGGATCCCTCGGAAGCGCCAGCGCCTACGATGGTATGAAGCTCGTCGATGAAGAGGATAATCTGGCCGTTAGACTTGGCCACCTCTTTTACCACGCTCTTCAAGCGGTCCTCAAACTCACCACGATATTTTGCGCCTGCTACCAGGGCAGACATGTCAAGCTCAACAAGCTCTTTGTCGCGCAAGGTACTTGGAACGTCGCCAGAAACAATGCGCTCTGCCAGGCCTTCCACAATTGCGGTCTTACCAACACCAGGTTCACCGATAAGAACAGGGTTGTTCTTGGTGCGTCGGCTCAGCACCTGAATGGTACGGCGAATCTCTTCGACGCGACCAATAACTGGATCAAGCTTTCCCTGGCGAGCAAGGTCGGTCACGTTGCGACCGTACTGCTCCAAGGCCTCAAACTGCGGCTTTGCATCCTGAGAGGTCACGCGCTCATCGCCACGAAGCTCGTTGTAGACCTCTTCCACGCGCTTAGCAGTAACGCCGGCGTCGCGAAGAATCCTACCTGCGTCAGTGTTGTCGTTTGCCAACGCAGTAAGCAGGTGCTCGGAGGTAACGTAGGAATCTCCCAGCTTAGTGGCAAGTTTCTCAGCCTCATTGATAACCTTGAGAAGGTCGTTGCCAATGCCAATCTGTGCTCCACTTACTTTTGGAGCCTTAGAGATTGTCTGGTCTACCTGCGTGGCAATTGCATCAGGATCCGCGCCAATCTTCTCCAAGATAGAACGCAGGTTGCGTTCATTGCTGTCCAGTAGCGCCTTGAGCAGGTGTGTTGGTGCAACCTCGGAAGCCTCTACATCACCAGCAATGCCAAGAGCTGCCTGCAGTGCTTCCTGGGCGGTTACGGCCCATTTATCTAGTCTCATAAAATCACCCTCCTACCCCAAACAAAAATCGTGCCGGGGACTGAATCTTCATCGGATTCTATATACCCCCAAGCACGACTTTTAATACATATCTAAGTGTGTTTGTAGTAGATTTTCTTATCGCGTTGTACTGAGCTTTTTTGAAGCCCTGCCCCGCACCTTATTTCCCCTAAAATTCAGCCTCTTCATAAACCAGATTTTGCTCGGCTTCCATTGTCGAGAAAAACTTAGCAGGTGTAAGCACTGGTATATCCGAGCGAGTAAAATCCGCCGTATTTCTTGTGACGATATAGTCCGCCTTTATCTTTTTAGCAGCGCGCCAAATAAGACAGTCTTCAAAGTCTTCCCACTGCTCCGACAGTGCATTCGAAATATCCGCTCCATCAATAGAGCATACGTTGAGCAGCGGAAACACCTCTTTCAGGATTTCTTTCATACGAGCAGAGCCATGAGCCTTAGCGCCCACATAGTAGAGATCTGTGTATGACTGAGCCGCAATCCATAGCTCAGCATCCCTAAACTGCTTCATTATGAAAAGCTTTTTTGCATCAGCAACAAACTGCTCTCTGCACAAAAAGACATCCAACAAGACATTAGTGTCAATCAAGAGCTTCATAGTCATTTGACCTCCACTCGCTGATTGCCTCTTTGTAGGTGCTGTTGCCCAAATCATTCCAGAACGACGCCGGCGCGGGAACAGAAATCTTCCCAAAGAGTGCTGAGAGCTGTTCTTTGTCCTTCTCGCTCAATTGGCGAGAAGACCCTCTAGCAGATAGTTCCGACGTAGCGCCCTCATGGGCATCGGGAAGCTTGCCTGTTACCAGCACATATTCAAAAGCAGCATTAATCAGTTTGGTGGTGTTTGACCCAAGCGATTCAAGAACCTCAGAAACCTGATTTTTTACTTCAACAGGAACACGGGCGGTTACAATACTGTCCATAACCCCTCCTTTACCTAGTTATATCATTGTATTCACGTATTACAACTAGGTCAAGAAGCAAGAAGCAAGAAGCAAAAGCTAAACGGATTCTGACTGGATTTTTCCGTCTTTTAGAACAAGAGAGTGGAAGCGCTCTCTTATTTCCGGGGTTACTTGATGGGACGTCATTACAACGGTTCTTTCTTTATCTTTTAAAATCAAATCAATGAGGTCCTGAACTGGGTCGGCATCCAAATGAGCAAAGCTCTCATCATAAATCACAATTTGTGGCTTAAACAAAAAGATTCGTGCAAGAGCAAGCCTCTGTCGTTCTCCACCAGAAAGACTGCTTCCAGCTTGATCAATCACATGATCAATTCCGTCTGGATATCTAGTAAGAATCTCAGAAAAGCCCGATTTTGTAATAGCGTCAATAATTTCTTCATCAATAAAGTCATGGCAAAACAACGTTACGTTATCCCTGATAGTCGCGTTAAAAATAAACGTTTGCTGAGAGCAAGGGATTATAAATCGAGCATATTGCTCACTTTTGAATTGCTTGATTGGCACGCCATCCAAACAAATGTCTCCGTTATCTGGGCTCAGAGCATCTGTTAGCAGCTTGATTAGTGTTGTCTTTCCACTTCCTGAACTTCCTTCAAGAAGATACTTTCCGCCGCGCTCCAAATTAAAACTAATATCCGACAAAACTAATTTGTCCTCGTCATAGCCATACGAAACATGATTGACCGTTAGATTTGCAAAACGTTCAGGGGTATTTTCTGTCCCACTTTCTGTAGCTGGGGCTTCATTAAGAAGCGTTTGTATTTTAGTAATTATCTCTTTTGCGCTTCTCATATCAGTAATTGAATCACTTATGTTTTGAATAGGATTAGCTATGTAGACAACAAGCTGAGATGCCGCAACCATCATTCCTACTGTCATTAATCCATTAAGGGTAAGAATGGCGCCAATAAAATAAATTCCAATGTAAATAATTTGACCCACAGTAAATGAAAGTAAGCGAGCTAAAGAACTAAAGTACCGAGCACCAAATTTCTGTTTCTCCCAAGCCTGATTCGCACTGCTCATGGCAACCCGTGAGGCCTCTGTTAGATGAAAGCTTCTAAGCAGGTCAAACCCTTCAAGATGCTCATTTGCTGTAGCAATAAAATGCTCAGCTGACTCAGATTGTGCTTTTCGTTTATTAGAAATGATTCCGGACATTGTGTTGGGAACAAACATCTGAACAGCCATCATGCATAAAATGAACAGTACGAGCCACGGTGAAATAAACAGCAAAATTATTAGGCTTACTACACCAGAAAAGACATCTATCAAGAGATCAATAAAGACGCGGAAATATGTTTCCTCAAGTAAATCAAGGTCGTTAGTAAGGATTGAGAGCCAATGACTTGTATTAAATGAGTGAAACTCAGGAATTGAACGACTGAATATCTTTTTAATCAGTTCATCGCGTAAATGCATCTGGCAGCCCTGTATAACTGACCAGCGCAAACGTCTGCAAATCAAGTCGACAATAAAATAGCAGAATATATAGAGGCCAAACCAGAGCCCATCATTCAATGCGTCCGACAAATTGCCATCCATGGCAAGATTAACGGATTGAAGCATTACAAATGAAAGTGCAATTTCAAACAAACTACTTAAAAGAGAGAAGACTACAAAGAATATTAGTTTGCTCTTTTGTCGAGCGTAAAGGTATTTAAGCATGCCATCTCCTTTAAAAGAGATTTAGTTTTAAAAAGGTTATGACTGCATGTGGTATTCGGTATTCGGTATTCGGTATTCGGTATTCGGTATTCGGTATTCGGTATT
>CALFOQ010000005.1:0-16420 GCA_937921235.1 uncultured Atopobium sp.
AAAATACCGACCTCCTAATCGTTAGATTTTGGTCTAACTTTTGGGGGTCGGTACACTACTGTGGGCACTTTTTCTACATCTAAACTCTCAAGTTAAACGTAAGGGTCATGGTCACGTAACCAAACTCGCTAAATGATGATCATGGCATCACCAAATGACAAGAAGCGGTACTTCTCGTCAATGGCACTTTGATAGGCATCCATAATCTGCTCGCGCGTTGCAAACGCAGAAACCAGCATCATCAAAGTTGAACGTGGAACGTGGAAGTTGGTCACCATGGTGTCTACCACGTGGAACGTAGAGCCAGGCATCAGGTATAGATTAGTAGTTGCATTCTCTCGAGCAACCATATCGCCTTTATGAGTTACTGCAGCAGAGTCTTCTGCCTCCTCAAAGCGACGGGCAACAACAGGAGGCTCAGCTGCAGGAATCTGATTATCCCAAGCACTTTCAAGCGAGCGAACACTGGTAGTACCAATGGCAATAACCTTATGACCAGCGGCTTTGGTAGCCTTTACTGCTTCTACAACTTCTGGAGCTACGTGGTAGCGCTCGGTATGAATGACGTGCTTAGTAGGATCGTCCTCTGTTACCAACCTGAAGGTATCAATACCCACCTCTAGCTCAACAGATGCCCACTGAACACCCTTTGCTTTGATGATTTCAATGAGCTCAGGAGTAAAGTGAAGACCCGCGGTAGGAGCTGCAGCAGAATGCTCGTCCTGCATAGCGTAGACCGTCTGGTACTTCTCTGGGTCTCCCTCGTACTGTGTAATATACGGAGGCAGTGGAACGTGACCCGCCTCATGAATAGCCTCGTCAAGAGTGCGATCTCCCTGTGCTTCAAAACGCACCAGGCGACCTCCCCTGTCGTCGTCAACAAAGTCCACAATGGTGCCCGTCAACACAACAGGAGCTGAGTCTGGGGCATGCAAGCCACCTGCACGATATTCAATTACCGCGCCAGGCTTTAGACGCTTACCAGGATTTACCAGACACTCCCATACACTACCCAAAGCATCAATGTCTTCTCGACGTTTTAAAAGCAGCGTTTCTGAGACGCCGCCCGTATTTTGCTTTTTACCTACAAGGCGAGCTGGCATAACGCGCGTCTGGTTAACTACAACCAAATCGCCCGGCTCAAGATACTCCACAATATCGGTGAAGTGCTTGTGCTCTATGCTGCCATCTTCTCTATGCAGTACCAAAAGCCTACAAGAGTCCCTTGGCTCAGCAGGAGCTTGTGCAATACGTTCTTCTGGAAGGATGTAATCAAAGTCGTCAGTTCGCATGACGTGCTGCCTTTCTTGCGTCACGAGCTTCATGACGCTCTATCTGAGCCTCGGCCGCAGAATATCTGCAACCGCAATAATTTTGTCGATACATACCAAGCTCACGAGACTCTTTTGTAGCCTCTGGGTAAAACGGACGGAAATCTCTCCATACAGGCGTCAGTCCATGAGCGTGCGCAATGGACACCAGCTCATCCTCGCACGCATCAAAGAGCTGATAGGGCGAGACAGCCAGTGTTGTAGAAACGTATTCAAACCCGCGCTCAGCCGCCACACGACAACTCTCTGCCAAGCGGATTGCGTAACAAGCACGACAGCGACGATCTCGCTCAAATCCCTGAGGGGCCACAGCTCGCTCCCACTGCTCTCGCGGATCTCCTGCCACAATCACCTCAACATGAGCCTCTTCTTGAGCCCACGCCAGTAAGGTTTGGAGGCGTCTGTCATGCTCCTCAACAGGCTGAATATTAGGGTTAGTCCAACAGATGGTTGGCTCAAAGCCCTCTTCTCTCAGATGCTTTAAAGGTTCAAGCGAGCATGGTCCGCAGCATGCATGAAGCAGCAACGGTGTTCCTGGCTCTACTGAAAGAGTCTCAATTGACTGAAGCATGTTTGAAGCCATTAGTTTTTCTCGCCTTGTGCCTTATAACATTTCCAACCTACTATAGCGCAGGCAGCAAGACATACAAAAATGGTAACAACGCTTGCTTCGATACCATACGCACCGCCCGAGATAAACTCAGATGCTGCAGGGTACGCCGTTAAGAGCGTGGTAGGAAGAAGCGTAGTGGTAACCGAGATGCCCAGAATAGGGCCAGTCACAAAGTTCCAGATAAAGTGCATAGCAATGGTCATAAGCAGGTTATCGGTAAGCCAAAAAACCAGGCCATAGAGAATACCCATCAAAAAGACTGAGATTGCTGCAGCAACAGAAATGTTTGGCGTTAACCCATACGTTGCGGTAAAGAGCACTGCTTGAAGCACAAGCGCTACAGGGAAAGAACTCTTAGCTGCAACACCAGTTTGTAGATAGCCTCTAAACAAGATTTCTTCTGCAGTAGACTCAATCAGGGCTGCCACAAGTAAGAAGAGAGCAGCAAAAATGTTATAGGAAGCATTGAAGTTAAAATCAAAGCCTTCAATGAGCATGATAGAGCCAAAGGTAAACAGCACCATCAAAAAGCCAAAGGTAACTCCGCGCATAAATCCTGGCCAGGAGCTTACTCGAAGACCTAAAGACCTGAAATCTCGCTTATTGACGCGGGTAATCCATACAAGGATTAAGCCACCTGCCAACATGCTTCCAAGAAGACCCAACACGGCTGGAAGGATGTCATTGGATGGGAGCTCTCCCATAACCATCAGCGGAATACGACACACAAACATAAGTAAAAGTGCAAGGTCAGCCACAAGGAAGGGCGTCACCACAGACTTTGGCGGATCCTTTAGAACAAACTCAAGGCTTGTCTTTGGCTTTTTTCTTCCCACAAACTCTCCTTACATAATTTCTACTCACTATAGTATCGACTTCTGAATCTATTCGTGTAGTGAATCAAAAAAGATTAGAATAAGAAGATAATTTGCGTAATCTACTAATTCCAACTGCGAGGTATCCATGGCCGAAAGCTACGACATGAACAACCGCCCTCATTTTCCTAAGCGCGCTGTCATTACCGGTGGCATGCCCTACGGTAACAAGAATCTCCACTTTGGACATATTGCGGGCGTCTTTGTCCCAGCAGATTTCTTTGCTCGTTTCTTAAGAGACCGTATTGGCCAGAAAAACGTTTTGTTTATCTCGGGAACTGATTGCTATGGCTCTCCTATTGCAGAGGGCTATCGCAAAAAGGTTGAAGAAGAGGGCTACGAGGGCACCATCCTTGATTACGTTAATCATAATCACAACCTGCAGAAAAGCGCTCTTAACGCCTACAATATCTCGCTTGATTTCTACGGCGGTTCCGCACTAGAACCCGCTGCAAAGATCCACGAAGAGATGGCTGACAGCATCATGCACCGCCTCTATGAGCGCGGTAAACTTTCCAAGCTCTCAACTAAACAGTTTTACGATACCGAGGCTCACACATTCCTTAATGGTCGCCAGGTCAATGGACGTTGCCCTATTAAGGGCTGCAAGTCAGAGAAGGCTTATGCAGAAGAATGCGACCTGGGCCATCAGTTCAATCCAGAGGAACTCATTGCCCCTGTTTCGCAGCTCACTGGCACCACGCCAGAGCTTCGTCCTGCACCAAGCTGGTACTTTGACCTGCCACAATACAAAGAGTTTCTAAACAACCTGGTAGAAAAGTGGAAAAATAACCCACAGATTCGCTCAGTTGTTACCTCTACCGTTCAAGAGACTTTGACCGAGCCTATTATCTACATTCAAAATTCCTACCGCCAAGACTTTGATGGTGTTGCCTCTTCCCTTCCAGCTCATAATGTCATTGAGCCAGAAGGGAACGCTTCTTCCTTCTCTGTTGTTTTTGAAAACTGGCAAGATAGAGATGAAGCTCGCGAGAAACTCAAAGAGGCTGGAATTCGTTTTAGAACAAGCAAGACGCTCCTGCCTTACCGCATGACAGGCAATATTTCTTGGGGCCTTAAGTCTCCAGACATTGAAGATCTCAAAGACCTGACCATCTGGGTCTGGACTGAGTCTCTCTGGGCTCCTATTACCTTCACCCGTGCTGCTCTTTCTGAAGACGCCAACAATGGCGGTAGCCGCTACTCTTCTGACGAGTGGCGCGATTGGTGGTGCAGCGATGATGCCGCTGTCTACCAGTTTATTGGCCAGGACAACATCTTCTTCTACTGCATTGTCCAGAACCCGCTGTGGGATGCACTTGATTGGGGTCTTATCACCGATACTCCCGTTGCTAACTACCACATTCTCTTTATGAATAAGAAGGCTTCCAGCTCTGGTGCTATCAAGCCTCCAATGGCTGAAGAGCTCCTTGAGTTCTACACTCCAGAGCAGCTCCGCGCTCACTGGCTCTCGCTTGGCCTTGATCAGCGCGCCGTGTCCTTCTCGCCAAAGGCTTTTGACACTTCTGTATCAAGGAAGGGCAAAGATGGTGAGCCAGATCTTCTGGTAAAGGATGACCCTCGCGTTGTTGATCCAGCGCTCAAAGAGTCAGCATTTCTCACTAACATCTTTAACCGTATGGCTCGTAGCTGCCTGTATGGTGCTGCTAATGCGTGTGGTGGTCACCTGCCTATCAGTGAGCCTCACCAGGAAGTTATCGATGCTGCTCAAAAGGTTCTGCTTAAGTACGAGCAGCTTGCATACGGCTTTGACGCACACTCTGCACTTGCCGCTGTTGATGAGTACGCTCGCGCAGAAAACAAGCGTTGGGGCGAGGCTTCCAAGGCCGCTCAGGGCAATGACGAGGCCTACGACCAGGCACTTGCTGATGCATTCTATGCACTCAAGACCATCACGCTGCTTATGCACCCGGCTGTTCCGGAAGGCTGCGAGCGCATTGCAGATGCTCTCAACTTCCCACATGAGGAGTTCTTCTCTTGGGAGAACGCCTTTATGGGTCCAAAAGAGCTTGCAGCAAAGCTTGGCCAGAGCGCAGAGGAGCACCAGCTTGAAGAGCTCCCTCCTCGCTTTGACTTCTTCAAAGCACATCCAAGCCAGAAGAACTAAAACACGCAGCTAGGAGCATACGTGGTCGAGTTTCCACC
Organism: uncultured Atopobium sp.; assembly: GCA_937921235.1. Lineage (GTDB taxonomy): Bacteria > Actinomycetota > Coriobacteriia > Coriobacteriales > Atopobiaceae > Lancefieldella. Next base: position 4,986 of record CALFOQ010000005.1, read on the forward strand.
CGTCTACCGTCCAAAACCTTATAGCAAGCCAACAGCACACCTGAAGAGCCATCTTCGGGTGTTGCTTGATGACGGCGCAGAAATTGCAACGTTTGTCTACACTCCCCACACCTCTGATGGCGAGAAACCCTGTGAAGACCTCGCTTCAACTGCGGCTTATTTAGCATCTGTTCCCGACGATATCTTTGCTACACCCATTGTTTTTCTCCACGGAAATGGAGAAGAGCACGGCATCTTTGGCACCATCATTGACGAAGTATGCAGCCGCGGCTACATCGCAATTGGTATTGATTCGAGAGATCAGGGGCTAAGTACTAGAGGAACGGCCACCTTTACCTACGAGCAGATGGCAGAAGATGCGTATGTTGTCCTGAAGCAGCTTGGTGTTTCATCTGCTCATATTGTGGGCTTTTCTGACGGAGCTATTCTTGGTCTTCTTCTGGCACGTGACTATCCAGACGTAGTTGCTTCTCTCGTATCTATCGGAGCAAATCTTGAGCCTGATACTCTGGGTGATATGACCTGGCTATATGAAAGTATCGAGGGCAATAAACGTTGGGCAGTTGAAGGCTGGGAAGGTGCTGTTCTAGAAGACGGCTACCCTGTTCCTTCTCCTGCTGAGGCCGCTCGTATTGCAGAGCATCTTGAACTCATGGTAGATAACCCTCATATTGATCCCGCGTCCCTTGAACACATCTCCGTTCCTGTTGTTGTCATGGCAGGTGAATACGATGAGATTTATCCAGAGGAAACTCGCCGTATTGCTGAGGCAATCCCTACCGCTCGACTTCTCTTCATTCCAGGATGTCCTCACAATGTTCCCAAGGTATCTCCGGGTGCAGTGGTGAGAAGAATTTTTGCAAATTTTGCCTATCTTTAAGAACAGAGCTGGAACTCTAACCTGATTTACCTGCTTTTGTTTCAAGAAAATAAAACTTAGGTACTTAATTGTTAAGTACCTTGATATCTCAGAAATTTTGAGTAAAATACCTTACAAGAATTATTTCTGTTATGGGAGGTACTCATGCATCAAGCACCTACCTCACCTACTCAAGAGATGCGCATTATTCGCAATCTTGGCCATCTAGGTCATTATCTTTACATCACGCGCGGATGCCGTGGCGGTCAACAATTTATTTTGACTGCGCTCTATCGTGATGGAGATATGACACAAAAAGATCTTCTCGCCAAGACAAAGAATACCTCTGCATCTCTTTCAGAAATGGTGAGCAAACTTGAAGCAAAAGGTCTTGTTGAACGTACTCGTGTAGACAAAGACCGCAGGCAGACACTTCTTTCTTTGACAAAAGAAGGTCAAAAACAAGCAAAAGAAGCTCAAGAGGCCATCGAGTCATTTGAAGCGCGCGCATTGTCTGTTCTTTCTGATGAAGAAAAAGTTACATTCTGCGCATATCTAGATCGTTTAGTTGAACATTGGGACACAATTAACAGAGACGAGAAGGGAGAAACAGCATGTCAGAAGAAGTAACTTCAACTGAAGAACTTGAAAACATAATTGAATCAACTGAAGCAGAAACTGCTATGGTTCCCTCTGCTCTGACAGGTATTGTAGATGTCAGCAATCTTTCCATTAAAGAGATTGCTTTAGTGCTTTCAAAGAGTATCGGTGAGTTCAAAAGAGACACTATTCTCACTCCTCTCTTTGTGTTAATTGAGACCATCTTAGAAATCCTCATTCCTTTTAGAACAGCTAATCTTGTTGATACGCTTCGCACGGGGGCAGAACTAAACGCTGTCATTCAGTCTGGAGCTGTTCTTGCCGCTATGGCAATGCTGTCGCTGCTGTTTGGAACACTATCCGGTATTTCTGTTGCCAAAGCTTCCACAGGCTTTGCGCGCAATCTTCGCCGTGATATGTTCCGTAATATCCAAAATTTCTCGTTTACCACTATTGATGCATTCTCTTCGTCATCGTTAGTAACACGCCTTACTACGGATATTTCTAACGTACAGATGGCATTTATGATGCTCATCCGCATGGCCGTTCGTGCTCCATTTATGTTTATTGCAGCGTTTATTGCTGGCTTTATCATGGGTGGCTGGCTTGCCATTATTTTTGTTGCCGTCATGCCTCTTCTAGGAATTGGTCTCTACTTCATTATTTCTAGAGTCATTCCTATTTTTAAAAAGGTATTTAAGAGGTACGACGCACTCAATGAATCCGCTGAAGAAAACTTGGCTGGTATCCGCGTTGTTAAGTCATTTGTAAATGAAAACTTTGAGCGTCAGAAATTTGATAAGGCTTCAGAAGAGCTGCGCGAAGATTTTACAGCAGCCGAGAGGCTCATGGCTCTGAACTCTCCATTTATGAACTTCACTATTTACGTGCTGTTTGTCTTCATTCTGTACTTTGGCTCGTACCTCATTGTCTCTTCTCAGGGAACAGCCTTTGGCGTTGGACAGCTTTCCTCGCTTATTACGTATGGCTTTATGATGCTCATGGCACTCATGATGCTTTCCTTTGTCTTTGCCATGATCATCATTGCAGAAGAAGGGGCTCGCCGCATCTGTGAGGTACTTCTTGCAACTTCCACTATTAACAACCCAGAAAATCCTTTGACCGAGGTTACAGACGGATCCATTGATTTTGAGAACGTTGGATTCTCCTATTCCGGTCCAGAGGGTCGAGAAGCCCTGTCTGGTGTAGACCTTCACATCAACTCTGGTGAGGTCATCGGTATCATCGGTGGTACCGGTTCTGCAAAGTCCACACTGGTGCAGCTTATTCCTCGCCTATACGATGTAACCGCTGGTAGCGTTTCTGTTGGCGGACACAACGTCAAAGACTATGACATTGATACTCTTCGTGGTGCTGTTGCCATGGTTCTTCAGAAAAACGTTCTCTTTAGCGGTACCATCAAAGAGAATCTCCTGTGGGGTAACCCCGACGCCACCGATGAAGAGATTCTTGAGGCAGCTCGTCTTGCTCAGGCTGATAGCTTTGTTCAAACCTTCCCTGATAAATATGAGACTCATATCGAGCAGGGCGGCAACAACGTTTCTGGTGGTCAGAAGCAGAGACTCTGTATTGCGCGCGCGTTGCTTAGACGTCCAAAAGTACTTATTCTTGATGACTCTACCAGCGCTGTTGATACAAAGACAGATTCTTTAATTCGCTCTGGTCTTAAAGATTTCTTACCTGATACCACCAAGATCATCATTGCTCAGCGTACTTCCAGTATCGAAGAATCTGACAAGATTATTGTTCTGGATAACGGCCGCGTTAACGCAATTGGTACGCACGAAGAACTCCTGAAAGATAATCCAATCTACCGCGAAGTGTACTTCTCACAGAACAAGCAAAGTGTTGATGAAAATCAGTCTCAGGAAGGTGAGGTGACTTCTCATGAGTAGGACAACAGAAACAAACAACACAAGACCAAAGCTTCCCGTGGGAAAAATTCTTACTCGAACCATTAAAATGCTCTGGGAGTTCTATCCTGTCCTTCTCCCTATAGCACTCCTTGGTGCTGTTATCCAAGCAATTATGCAGTCACTCCCAAGTGTCTTCTTGGAGCGAATCCTCTCTATCATCTCTAACTTTATTGATAGTGGTGACTGGAGTTCTGCTGAAGGCTTAGTCTTCCAGAACGTGGCTCTTCTCGCCACCTTCTACGTCATTGGACTTCTTGCAAATATCATCTCTACCCAGGGTATGGCTATTGTCACCCAGGGAGCTCTGCAAAAATGGCGTTCAAAGATGTTCTCGCACATGCAAGACTTGCCTATTAGGTACTTTGATACGCACCTCAATGGCGACATTATGAGCTATTACACCAATGATATTGACGCAATGCGCCAAATGATTGGCACCAGTCTTCCAAACCTCCTCTTTACCTCTGTGGTTATCATCGCAGTAGTATTCATCATGTTTTACTACAGTGCACTTATGGCCATGGTTGTTCTGTTTGGATTCTCTTTGATGGGCCTTGCTACTAAAAACCTTGGTGGTAAGTCTGCAAAGAACTTTGTTAAGACTCAGAAGACTACCGCAGATGTTGAGGGACACATTCAGGAAATGATGAATGGCGAGAAGGTCGTTAAGGTCTTTAGTCATGAGGCAGAAACTATTGAATCATTTGACAAAATCAACGATGAGCTGATGGTTGTTGCAAGAAATGCAAACCTTTATGCCAACACGCTTATGCCTATCCTCAACAATCTGGGCAACATTATGTACGTTGTAGTTGCTGTAGTTTCTGGTGTATTTATTACTCTGAACATTCAAAACGTTTCTTTGTCTGGACTACCTTTCACCATTGCTGTAGCTGTCCCCTTCCTCAACATGACACGTCAGTTCTCCGCTCAGATCAACCAGATTTCTAGTCAGATTAACTCTGTTGTTATGGGCATCGCTGGTGCTAATCGAGTTTTTGAGCTACTTGATGAACCAGCAGAGACTGAAGAAGGTTACGTTACTTTAGTCAATGCAGAAACCATTGACGGTAAAGTTCAGGAAGCTGAGTACCGCACCGGTTACTGGGCTTGGAAGTATCCACACAGTGACGGTACGGTTACTTACACCCCTGTTAAGGGAGACGTTCGCCTCTTTGATGTTGACTTTGGCTACGAGCCTGGTCATACCGTACTGCATGATATTTCTCTTTATGCAAAACCTGGTCAGAAGGTTGCCTTTGTTGGCGCAACAGGTGCTGGTAAAACAACCATTACTAACCTGCTCAACCGCTTCTATGACATTGAAGATGGCAAGATTCGCTACGACGGCATCAACATTAACAAAATTAGAAAGAGCGCTCTTCGTCGTGCTCTCGGTATTGTTCTGCAAGACGTCAACCTCTTTACGGGTACCGTCTTGGATAACATCCGCTACGGCCGTCTTGATGCTACTGATGAGGACTGCGTGAAGGCCGCAAAACTTGCTGGTGCCGATGACTTTATCAAACGTCTTCCAGAGGGTTACCACACTATGCTCAAGGACAACGGCAGCGCCCTCTCCCAAGGACAACGCCAGCTCATCTCCATTGCCCGCGCCGCGGTCGCAGATCCACCAGTCATGATTCTGGACGAGGCTACCTCCAGCATTGACACACGTACTGAAGCAATTGTCCAGCGTGGTATGGACGCTCTGATGTACGACCGCACCACCTTTGTTATTGCTCACCGTCTTTCTACGGTTAGAAACGCAGATGTTATTGTCGTACTTGACCACGGTCGCATTATTGAGCGCGGTACACACGACGAACTTCTCGCCAAGCGAGGAACGTACTACCAGCTCTACACAGGCGCCTTTGAGCTTGAATAACGTCTGACACGTAAAACGCAAAACGCCTTGTCATCTTGGTGGCAAGGCGTTTTTTGTGTATGTAACGATTCTTAGGCGAGAAGAGCGTGATGTAGATCTTCTACCGTATCTACAATTGCAACCGCTCCCGCATCAATAAGCTCCTGTTTGTTGGTCGTTTTTCCATACAAAACGCCAATACACGGAATCTTATTTGGGAATGCTGCTTCCATATCATAACGGCGGTCCCCTACCATGACGCTTTCAGAAGCATCAAAGCCAAGCTGGCGCATAACGTGAGCAATAGCAGTGATTTTATCAGTTGCTGCCTCATCTATTCTTCCAGCATAGGTATCAAGAACACCAATAAGGTTGTTGTCCCTAAGGCCCATCTCTAGCATGGGCTGATTCTTTGAGCTTGCTACCGCAACCTTTTTACCGGCGGCATGAAGGTCATCAATGAGGTCTCTCATACCCTCAAAGAGTGGCCATTTTCCTGTAGTTACATAAAGCTCTCGATAACGCTTAGTAACCGCAGCAGCGTCCTCATGGCTTAAGCCAAAGACTAGCTCAAACGCATAAGGAAACGGCGGTCCTACAAGCTTTTTAAGGTCTGATTCTATAAAGTCAGTGTGACCACAATCATTCATTGCCATCTTTGCAGTAGAAACAATGGTGGGCAACGTGTCTGCCATAGTCCCATCAAAATCAAAAATAATAAGCGAGCGATTCTGCAGATCTGAAACTGCATCAGAAGCTATCAGTGCTTTGTTTGTATCAGTTACGTTTTGCATTATTGTCATGTCAATCCAATCATCTACGTATGTGAGTATACCGTTCATGGCGCAAAACTAACCAGTCAATGACTTTTTCTTCTCGCCTGCCGAATTAACTATTGACAGCTGAAATGTCGTACACCAGCAAAGGTATATAGTTAACTATAGATGAATCAGTATGCCTAACTTGGGAGGTGTATGATGACTCGTCAGGAAAATAATCCAGAAGCTAAGCAACCTGGAAGAAACAGGCTTGGAAAACTCTATCCGTCTCTCGTCAATACAGACGTTCTGCCTGATGAGTCTCTAGACGCTGTACAAAATAATCAACATGTTGGTTCTATTGATCAGACTGGTTGGCATACAAAGCTCAATATTGAAGCGCTTTCTCTTACGCTTACAGAGTCCATAACCCCTCTTGAAGTGCTCAAACATTTTGTAACTACAGCATTTTTGCGTGAAAAAGATTCTCACCGAAAAGGTGGATCTGTTGCCATCCCGCCAAGTGATTTTGAACTGCACCTAGCCCAGCGACTAAAAGATGCCGGTGTTCTCGATGCGCAAGACATTACTATCCCCTGCCGCGTGGTGCGCCTGCGTACCAATGGCCTCTTTTATCTGCGCGCTAATCAAAAAGCACTTTCCTATGAACAGAAGATTCAGCTCCTTACTATTGAAAGCGCACTGAACACTGCCCTCTTTGCAGAGCGATACTTTCTTGATGCAAATATGGCATCTGAGCTTGACTTACTTGCTTTTGAGCAAAAGATTGTTTCTACCATGATGAAGCAATCTCGCCCCCGCTGCGCCACCACTCAAAGCACCCAAGAAGACGGCGAGTGGGTTGTCCGCAAAGCCATCTCTCTACACATTGAAAGCCTGCGTCTATCTCAGCGTCTTGTCACTGAGTTTAGGACCAACGTACACAAGGGCATTGCCGCCTTTAGGGTACACCTGGCCCTTCCAGAGCAGTTTCCAAGAAGCTTTCTTGACAAAGATGGAAGTATCAAAGAAGCAACCTTTGATGACCTCAGCCGTGCGGCAACCGCTTACAATCTACACCTTGGTATGCTCATCACCGCAAGTGCTTTTAGAAGCTCGAAGAGGATTAACGAGGTATGGCTCTCTGGCATATGCAATACAAACAAGCTGCATGCCTGTCTTTTCTCGTTCCACATTACTCGCAAGCAATTTGAAGATACAAACATTACAGAAGATACTAATCCGCTTTCTGTCTATCAGCTCTGGAACGCGCAAATTGACGAGGTAGATGGCATTCTTCATGCGGTTCATCCACTCTTTACCTTAGATGATGAGATTTTCTGTCCACCCAGTAGATACGATTTTGTTGAATCGTCTCAAAAACGCCTTGATAGCGTCGCAGCTCACGCACTAGGCACCGATGAAGTGTCGGGGCTTTCTATTGATGAAGGTCAGGCGCGAGAAGAAATTATCACCAAAATTTTGCGCAACCTCTCTTCTTCTACAGAAGAAAACGTCCGCACCATCTTGTCGTATACCGCAAACTCTACCGATCCTACGGTGCGAGCAGCGGGAGAACGCGTGGTTTCTCGCTTTATTAAGGGCACGCTTGCAGAAGATGACTTTGAGGCTATTTCAGAAGAGTTTGTTGACGGAGGCGTTCTTTCCTTGGCGGTTACTAAGGCCCAGCGCCTTATTGGCGAGAAAAACTATCAAGATGCAGAACTGCTCCTACGTGAAGCGCTGGACTCCGTTGATGGCAATAACACCTACACAGACACAGACACTACCCAGTGGCGCGTCTTTATGAACTACGTTGATCGCGTACTTTACAACAGAATTCTCTCTAATCCCGAGAAAAACACTCGTCTAGCTCCTATGTCTTACTTTGAGGCGCACCTTCTGATATCTATTGCTCAGACGCTCCAAGGACAAACTCAAAATGCTCTCCAGCACGCGAGAAGGGCTGTTGAGATTGCTCCTCTTAGCATGAGTGCAAGGCTACACCTCTCCCACTGTCTTGAAGAGTCGCTAGATATTACAGCTGCAGCAGATGAACTCAAGAAGCTCCTGCTACTTGCGCATGACCCCGAGAGTATTGGGTTTGGCTACTATCGCATGGCATTCTTCCAATGGAGACTCAGGCATCTGAAAGCCGCCCAAGCCTGTTATCAGTTTGCTCTTAAGTTCTTACCAGGAGCTACATTTATTATTGGTACCGAGACAGCAATTCTCGCGCAAAGTGAGCCTGAGTTTAGCTGCGAAGATATGAACGATGATGAGATTTACGCCACGCTCATAGAAAATCAAATTCCTATTGCTCCAACAGATGAAGTCTCTACTATTTTCTTGGATGGTACGCGAGCCTCGCTTGATGCAGAGCTTTTTAGTGTGGCTAAGAACTTCATGATGAACCTTGGTATTATGACCAAAGACGACGTCTACTTTGACATGCTCAACTCCATTGAAGGAGAGCCTGACAGATAAGATAACTCAACTCAAACTCACAAAGAATTGGCATAAAAAGGAGTTCCGATTTCTCGGAACTCCTTTTGCATAATGTGCTGTGGCTTTTACAGCTCATTCATTACGCGAACAAGCTTTACAGCATAGTTCTTATCCATTGCCCACGTTCCAGCAAGCTTACGAATAATGTTGGCTTTCTTAGCAAGAATCCATGCTCCGTAACGAGGGTCAACCTCTTGAGCCTTGCTTGGATCAACGGTCAGTGGCTCATAACCTGCGTATGCACGAAGGTGCAAAGCCTGTGCACGTAGTCCCTTAAGAACGGTATCAAATGAGAGTCCGTGCGCTCCGTTTCCAGTTGCACCAAGACCACCAAAGTTGCACTGCTCAGGAAGGACATCGCCACCAAAGCGAAGGTTACCTGTCTCAATCATGACCTGCGCATAGAGGAGCTCTGGACGAACTCCCTCGTCAATTGCAGCCTGCCATAGCTGGTTTACAAAATCGGTTCCTGTTGCAGCGCCCTTCTCGGCATAGACGGCTGGATAAGCAGAACCTACGCGCTTGTTGAAATCTCGCTGAAGATCCTCTTTCGTGACAAGAGGCGCTCCAAGAACGCTAGTGCGATCAGAGAAATTACCACGAGTTGGCTCAATTGGAGAACCGTCATCAGCTGGAGTGTTGTTAGCGTCTCTGTTATCTCCGCCATTACCACCGTTGTTGTTATCTGCAGACTTGATGTTAAGAACGCCATTTGCATCTGCGTAAGCAACACGACCATCAGGAAGAGTGACATTTTGAGAGCGCAACAATCCATTACTCTGGTCGAAGTAATAGTATGAGCCGTTAATTACCTGAAGACCAAAGAGAGCACCGTGCTCTTTTGTATTTGGATCAAAGTACCATGTCTTGCCATTTGGAGTATTAAACCAACCAGAAACAAGAGCACCATTAGATTGAGCCCAAGCCCAGACATTATTAGGCATCTCTACCCAGTCATTAGCCTTCATGCCGCTATTGGCATCAACGTAGTATGAGCCGCTAGCTGTGATAACAAGTCCAGTCTTCATTAGTGGATACTCAGCATTCTCATCAAAGTAGAACCACTTGCCGTTAGACATGTACTTCCAGCCAGAGTAAAGAGTGCCGTCGTCATTAAGCCAGATCCAATCTCCATTAGCAAGATTGACCCAACCGCCGTAAATCAGACCACGATTCTGATCAATGTAGTACTTCTTGTTTCCGTCAGTCATAAGACCAAAGGTAGCGTGATAGCTGTTGTTAGCATCAAAGTAGAACCACTTGCCATTTGGCATGTACTTCCAACCTGCGTGCAGAGAGCCATCTCCTGTCGCCCAAGACCAAGAATCATCAGCCTGGTGGACCCAGGAATTCTTTGCCATTCCATTAGTCTCATCAAAGTAATAAGACTTGCCTGAAATGGTCCTCTGGCCAAGAGCGGCAGCGTTATGAGTTGCAGCTGCGTCAAAGTACCAAACTTTACCATTTGGCGTAGTAAACCAGCCAGAAACAGCAATTCCCCTAGCATCAAAATAATGCCAGCCATCATCGTCTTTAAGCCATCTGCTTACATAAGCAGTGCCGTTGTCATCAGAATACATCCATCCTTCAGCAGCTCTGCGCCAGCCATAGGATTCTTTAATCTTAGCGTCATAGTTTGTCTGGCGGGTTACTTCTTGACCATCAGAAGATCTTGCTGTGATATACAGGGTGTAACGGCCGCTAGCAGGAAGTGTAAAGGTAGATGAAGTTGCCGTAGTGTTAGATGCAACCGTTACCTTTGTTCCATCTGGACCAACATAGCTGTAAGTAAATGTTGCGTCAGTAACTACGCCAGTAAGAACTGGCTTTAAAGTGACATCGTTATCCTTTTGAGCTACTGAAACACTACTCATGCTCCACCAGGTATCAGAACTGTACATTTCCCAAATTGCCCATGCATCTGCCCAGCCAATGTAGTCAACCTTGGAATTATCGCCAAGGTCTTTAAACTCAGCAGCATGTGCTGGATTAGAAATGAATTGATGCTCAATAATTACGCCAAGAATTCCCTTTTGACGAGCATAGCGGACAATACCGTAATAATCAGACTCATCGCCATTCTCGTAATAGTCTGTTCCGTATTGGTCGTTGTAGCCACGTTCTGTTGCGCCGTCACCGCGGGTAACAATACCAACTTTATTTCTGAGGTAATAGTTAACCTTACCGGCAAAAATTTGACCGGAGAGATAAAGGTCATAGTTGTAGCTTACCTTATGAGGAACAAGTACCTCTGAGCCCGTTGCAGATGCAGGGCCGGCATTGTAGTGAAGCGAGATGATGGCACAAGCGTTTGCGTCAACAGCACGCTGTACGCGCGTCTTGATCGATGGATCCTCGTGTTCTCCACGAACAACAACAACCTGTACACCCCATTTTTCCAGATACTTCTTGGCGTACATGGCAGTTGCCCAAGCCAGATCTCCCTCTTTGAGTCCAAAGTAGGTAGCACCTGGATCTCTGCCTTCAAGGCCATCACTGTGACCTGGGTCAAGCGCAATAGGTCTGCCAGTTGCACGAGCAAGTGCTACGGCATCTTTTAGTGATTCACTTTGGATAATGTTACCTTGGGCATCCATTGTGGTGTAGGTAGTTGCATATGCGCTTTGAACTGTTGTTGCAAACAGTGCTGCGACAACAAAGAACAAAACAGCAAGCAATTTACCGCGAGTATTAAATAAGCTGCGTTTCATGCGGTCCTCCGAAAAGTATTGGTTTACTCCTCTTCATACTTGCTAAAAGTTTACACTAGACTGGCACGTCAACAATAAAAAACACAAGCTCACCGCAACTTGATTGGAACTCTGTGATTTTCTCGACACTCGAAGATATTCTTGCAACCGATTTTGAAGCAGCAATCTTTGATTTTGATGGCACTATTGCTCATA
>CALFOQ010000006.1:0-4564 GCA_937921235.1 uncultured Atopobium sp.
CAGAATCATAATCACCCGCATATGAACTACCTCCCATTTCTTATGTCCAAGAAATAGGAGGCAGTTCAGTACTGGCTCTCTTTTGATGTGTAGGAGTTTGTAGTGGATTGAACTGCTTACTTTCCGCTTGCCATCTTAGCTGGATACCACTTTTGGAACCACGCCGTAAACAGGCCCATTCCAATAGGAACCAGGTTATTCACAATAACCAAAATACCGCCCACACCATTTTGAACTGCAAACCAGCTCCAAATGGCCGTTAACACGTACATAGCACCCCAGCATGCAGCCAAAATATAATTTGTCTTCATGAACAGCGGGTTGTTGTAGGCACCATCTCCGCCGTAGCTGTACTTAACATATGCAGCGCAGAGAGGTTCTTTGGTAAGGCATGAGGCCAACCACATAAGACCAAAAGCCAGGTAACCCAAATTGACAATAAGATTCCCGTCGCCATTTCCGCTCATAAAAACGCCAGCAGACAATGCTCCAACCAGGGCAAATGAGATTCTGTCCCAGATGGTAAACTTGAAGTTCCTCATAATAAGCGGCATTAAAGCAGTAACAAGCAGCACAATCATGGCGCCAACCTGAGAATCAAACGATGTTGCAATCCAGAAGGTAATCCAAGGGAGCAGCATTGTAATCATCTGAGGGTTTTTCTGCGTGTTACCTGCCTCTTCAAGCGGCACGTTCTGCGTATTTCCAGCTGAACTACCAGGAGTGGGACCAAAATACTTATCCCAATCAATCATGAAGGAGAAATCACCCTCGACGGTATACAGACGCTTGCCCAGCGCCTCTGGTCCGCTTATCTCGCCCCTAGAAATGGACTGCCAGACCTCAAACGGAGTGTTGAGCTTTGTGGTGGTAGTAAGACTGCCATCAGTAAAGACTTTACTGCCGTCTTTACCCAGCAAAATCTGATAGCTACGCCCAAGATCGGTGTAGTTCATCTCAAGAACGCGATCTTTTCCGTCGTAAGCCGTCTTATCATACAGGGCCGCCATCTGAGAGGTGAAGATATGGTCAAACGGCACCTGCTCAACGGGTTTCTCGCCAGCGTTATTGCTGCCCTGAGTGCTTGTATCGCGAGAAATTCCCCAGCTTGCATCCGCCATCTGCTCAAACATATCTTTTGGATACAGCAAGACTTTGAGCTCGGCTTTTGTCTGGTCAGAAATGCCGCCCTGAGCGTATTCTATGCCAGCCTTTTTGACAAGCGCCAGGTACTGGTCAGTGCGTGCGGAAAGCTCTTTTACGCGGAAGAGCTCGCCCTGGCCGCAGAAAATGCTCTCGTAGTTGCCCTTGCCAAGAATGTGGTCAAACATCTTGGTAACGCTATCGTAGTTGCCCTCTGACGAATAGAATCCGCAGGTAGAGATAAGAACGTGCTTCTTGCCTGTCATGTCATAGCGAGATTCGTGCGCGCCACTTCCATATCCCCTGTTTGCGTCGCTCATGAAGGGCAAACTCATGGGGAGCTGGCGATCAATCAGGTTCTTCAGCAGTCCAGGTACGTTGAAGTAGTAGAGCGGAAAACTCCAAATAACCAGGTCAGCCCAGAGCTGCTTTTGGATGACGGCTTCTTCATCGTCCGACATAATGCACTTGCCAGGCGTGTTTTTCCAGCAGTGAAAACATCCCTTGCATGGTTTGATGTCCATAGCAGCAACATTGAGCTGCTCAACAGTCACGTCTTCATTGGCGTGCTGCTCGGAGACGCCCTCGATAAAACTCTTAGCAAGACGCAGAGAGTTGCTAGCTTTGCCCTTGGGGCTGCCATTAATGAGCAGAATGTTCATGGTGCGCCTCCAGCTCCTTCATGCACTTCTCGCTCCATGCCCTAAGCATTTCCTCGTGCATCTTGCCGTACTCGATAGTAAATTGCCAGAACAATGCCTTCTCCGGATCACCCATTTGCGCTGCGTAAGCGGCCACCGCGCCAGCTGCCAGCTCACTTCCACCAGGAAACGAGGAGGCGTTATCTGCGATTCGTTTAAAGAACGCAAGGTTTTCCTCGTAGGAGCACTCGCCCCTAAAGAACGTCTGCATCAAAAGCGGAATGCGCAGCACCGAGGACTGGGAGTCTTCCCTCAGCCACCTCTCCAACTCTTCTTTACCGGCTTCAGTTATCGAGAAGACCTTCTTGTCTGGCTTTCCTTTTTGAGCAACGAGCGTTGAAGTAACCCAGCCGTCCTTTTCTAGCGACTGCAGCTCTCTATAAATCTGGCTTGTCTGGGCGGTCCAGAAGTAATTAAGCGACTGTTGAAAGATGGTTTTAATCTCGTAGCCGGACATATCTCCATAATTCAAGAGACCAAGAATTCCCTGCTTAAGCAAATCTCTCATCTCCTTATATTCCACTTGTTGAATATCTTATAACGATAGTAGTTCCACTTGTGGAATATGTCAACGAGAAATTCAAAAAACTCTGATTACTTTCTGGCTGAAAAAAGACTCTGCCATTTCTGACAGAGTCCTAACGTGCGATTATCATGTGCTCTTTATTGCTCCGGCGTTACCTATTACAGGGAAGAAGCGGTGTGCTCGTTGCGTTTTCGCGAGTATCATCACGCTCGTCATATGCGTCGTAGGGAGCTTTGGGGTCATGAACTTTAACCGGCTTGTTGACGTTACACACCTCATCGGTATGAGCAAAGACAAAGTTGATGTCATCCGCCCAGCCTGTATGCCCGGTGATAATTTTGGGATTAAGTCCACGCTGGCGCAGAATACCCTCTAGCTTTGCAAGCGATTGAACAGCAAGTTTGTTGTCTTCTGCAAGCTTATTGATAAAGCTATAACCACCGTCTGCTCCCAGCCAGATGGTATCGGCAGAGAATAAATATTCGTCATCAATCAGGTACACCACATGGCCCCAGGTATGGCCGGGGACAAGAATTGTTTCGATTTTTATGCCATCGATTTCAAGCACTTCCCCATCATGCAGAAGTGTCTTTTTATTTGGAATGTTCACCTTTGGTAGCTTGAACCAGCCATTCATTACACGGCGACGAACTTCTCCTGTTAAATACCTATTTTCAACATCGCCAATATAAATCTGTGCATGAGCAAAGAGCTGGTCGCTGTCTGCCTCAATTGCGCCAATATGATCAGTATCAAGGTGAGTGATCAGAATGTGCTGGATATCCTTAGGATTAATTCCCAACCAGTCCATTTTTTCTTGCAGACGGTCATAGCTGTATCCTGCGTCAATCATGATGGTTGTGCCATTTTTTGTGTAGAAGAAAATGTTGGCTACATACTCACGTATGCATCTTACGCGCTCATCAATGGAACCCGTATTAAGGGGCTTAAATATTTCTTTGCCGCGATACACCCATGACATCAGCACTTTTTGAAACTTTGAAGCGCTCTTTGACATTGCTTCGCCTCGATCCTATTTTCTATCCCCGGCGTCATTTGATTTGAAACGCAATCCACTGGCTCAACGGACAGTACGTGCAAAAAATGGTGTCTGAACTTGCCTTTTGGCCTTTGCTAATATTTTCTAACTAAATACTACCCCCTCTACCGTCTGCAATCTTTGATTTTCCGCTGAACGGATAAAAGCTAGACGCCAGCGTAAAGATAAGCCTCTGAACAGCAAAAACCGCACCCCAAATAAATTAGAGCGCGGCTTAATTTCTATCCCTAGAACATTTGGACTTTAATCAAATTTTTAAACAATGGCCATTTAAGATTTGCCTGTTTCGCCAAACTGTTCTTTATCGTCATCTATCGCGACCTGTATATCGGAATACTGTATAGGTAATTCAGAATACCGCATAGGCAATGCCCACCGACCAAGTGAATACTCGACAACAGTATCAAGATTAGAACTCTTAATAGGTATCAATTCATTAAACAGATGATATTCTAATATATTAAGTAAAATATAATTATACGACATAATGTTAGATTTGAATGGAAGGTCAGCATCATCAATCTCTTTCAATTCACCATGGTGGGTAAAATAATTTCTATATTCCACAACAATATCAATAAATCTTTCCTCATCTATCTTTAAAAGATTGAACTTGTATCCAGATTCAGGAAATAGCAAACCTCGTAGCTTATCACGCAACACTACGCGTGGCTTCTTCTTCTTTTCTTTAAAAGTCGCAGAGTATGACTCTAAAGCCTGCATGATTCTCAAAAACATTAGTTCGGATGAGCTCACATTAAAAATTGATTCGATATAGAGCTCTAATATAATTTTTAACCTATCATATTTTTCAAAAAACCTCGTTATTGCGTGTTTGTTTTTTAAATAATCTAATGTTATAAGCTTTTCCTGCGCATACGATTCTTTTTCTAAAAAGTTAAATGGTATTTGTTCTCTCCAGAACACACTTATTCTATTTTTGTCTAAATTAGCATCTTCTTCATAATAACATGATGAGAAAGCAACAGAGGGTATGTACTTCATACAACCTTCTAAAGCAGCACCCATCGTACCACTATAATGATTATTTACCGAAGAATTATCGCCATGATTGATGCCACTAAGAATAAGATCAGGACGACGATTGCGACAAAGCTGACTAAGTGCTATCTT
>CALFOQ010000007.1:0-7205 GCA_937921235.1 uncultured Atopobium sp.
CACTCACAGCACTTAAGCGCGCTAAAACCATACGTGATTTCATAATTGATAATCCGCATAATGACCTTCTTAAAAAGAGCCTCGGAATAATTCCGAGGCTCAAGGAGAGGGTATATTTGTTGTTGCCAGGTCTTTAACGACGAATATAGCTTCCCGCCTGATAGCGTGGAGGAATTACTGGGATCTCAATCCAAGAGTCATACTGACCGCCTGTGTGAACAATGTGGGTTCCCTTGTTCTCCGCATCCCAAGCAAGTGGCTCAAACCAGCCCTCACGGATATAACGTCCAGCAATTTGAATACGCAAACGCTCACCGGCGTGGAACATGCGTGAAGTTGGAACAATTGCAATATCAACCGGCACAATCTCACCTGGTTCAAGCTTCTTCTCAGAAGTTTCTGTAAGAACAGGAATATGCTTTAGCGAGAGTTTAGGATCTACCTCACGTCGAGAAACACGGCACTTACCCCATGCACCAGGATGTGGCTCGTCAAGGGTATACCATGGAATCCAGTTGCCTTCAGCATCTGCCTTCTGGATATTGAGGAAGAGATCCATATCATCATTGCCGTCACAAGAAACCCAAAGATGAAGATTCATGTGACCAGTAATCTCGGTATCTTCAGGAAGAACAAACTCAAAGCGGAGTTCCTCAGTATCGGGATCATATGATGCAGAAGACTCAACTGTTACTGGCTCAGTTGCAAGTGCATAGGTCTTCTCGACACCGGGCTCTTCAACAGCATCAAGTTTGGAAGATGTATCAAGATAAAGCTTCTTATACTGAGTGCGCTTGATTGGCCAAGAAGTCTCTGCACGCTTCTCCTGATAATCAACATCATATCCGTCCATGACATCAATGCGAACCTTAGGCATCATTTCCCAGCCGTTATGAATATCCTTGAGATAACGGTCATAGAAACGACGAAGTTCCTCTAGGTTGTATGGATCGTAAGTATCTGGCCACTCAAAGTCGCGATGAGCACGGAGCCACTTAAAGTGAGAGCGGCAACGACGAAACGCATTAATAGAGCCTGGAAGGTGGAAGTGTGACCATCCAGCTGTCTGATACACAGGAATTTTTACGCTTCTGACATCAGGGCGCTTATCATTCCAGTATGGGTTCATGAAAGGATACATCTTTGCCATTGCTACCTGGTCATCAACACCGTTAGGTCCGGTAACTTGAGCAGAGATGAACTTATTGAATGAAAGCGCTGGAACACCACCCTCAAAGAAGCTCTCACGATAGAGGTCTGTAGTGGATTCCCAAGGCGCAATACAAGCAAGGTGTGGTGGCTGAGTTGCTGCGATTCCCCACTGGTGCATTGCCACACCAGAGTTACCCGCCATACCAACTTTTCCATTTGACCATGGCTGTTCTGCAACCCATTCTACGAAGTCGTAGCCGTCTTCACGGTCTTGGTGGGTAAACATGTGAACATTACCCTCAGAGTGACCTGCACCACGAACATCGACGTTAGCAACAGCGTAACCGTAGTGACACCAATACAGTGGGTCAGGAGACTCAAACTTTGCGCATTTGGAAACAGTCTGTGGTGGAACACCCATAATTTGCCACTCACTCATACCATCGCCAGGTCGCTTACCAAACCAAGACCACGAAACAATGGTTGGGACCTTAATGTCTCCCTCGGGACGATAAATATCTGCGTAAATGATTGCGCCATCACGCATCACTACTGGCTGATCCTGCATGCAAATAATGCCAGGAGCTGCTTCATAGGTATGAGTGTTAAAAGGAGGGCAGAATCCCTGACCCATACGAGCCATAGGGTCATCGCTCTTGGAAACGTCCTCGACTTCGGTTTGGTCATCATTTGGGCGGCGGGCTACACGATATGCAGCCATCATTTCTTCTCCACCAAATGTTTCTTTAACAAGATAAATATAGCCCTCAGTATCACGGTCAAAATAAATGGGGCATTCGTCCTCATTTATTTTTGCGTTCTCTCCAGACATATCAATGAAGTCAGATAATTTTTTATCCGAAATGAGTTCCCACTCATCAGGAATAATTGGCTCTAGCATCATACTTCCTTCTTCTAAGAAACTACGGTAAAAAACGTTACTCGTCGAGTAGGTCTACAACAAAATCAGTTGCCTCACCAAACGTCTTGCAGCGGCGAAACTTCATATAAGGAACCTCGATATCAAAGCAATCCTCAAGATATGTTGTAATCTGAGATACCTGAACTGACTTAATGCCAAGGTCAGCAAAAATGGTATCCTCATCAAACTCAGAAGCGTCCTTTCCAAACAGCTGTGATGCACGCTCACAAAGCTGATTAAATACTTCCTCGCGTTCTTCTTCCATGATTAGTCCTTTCTATCTGCTGAGATTTATACAATCTGAGTGGCAACACTACTGTTATTTTTACAAAATTAGTTAGTTTTACCCATGTTCATGAGCCTAGAGCCTAACCATTTAATATGTTTCTTATTGTGAAAGAGTACAAATTTGCACTTTTATTTGTACGTAATGACAAGAAAAAAGAGCCACACTGGTGGTGACTCTTTTTTCTTGTCAAAACATAATAAATTACAAGAGGTCTTTATCGCTTCTTGCAAGGTATAGGGCGTGGAGGGGTTCTTGGTTTATCAGCGCCCGCCACAATAATTGCCTCTTCTTCGCAAGTGGAGACGCATTTACCACACTGAGTGCAGGCTTTTTGATCAATGACATGTACAAAGCGTGGTTTTCCTAAAATGGCCTCTTCTTCACATGCATCAATGCATTCACCACAACCAATACAGAGGTTTGGAAGGATATGATAGGTTACGTATGCTGAACATTCACCCGCCACACAAATGTGCTTAGTGAAGTGCTGTTCAATCTCGTCTCCAAACGCATCAAGAGCAGAAAGAACTGCGCGGCCCATGATACGACCCATTTCACACAGAGATTGTGTTTGCATGGTCGGACAAAGATCTCTTAACAGTGCAATGTCTGAAGCCTTGCCTTTATTACGGCAAATATCATCCACAATTACTGCCGTTTGGTGGCTTCCTTCATGGCCAAAAACGCATCTGCCGCAGGTCTCATGACGATACATCTGACATACTTCATTAAGAGCTTGAGCCATACATTTATTTGATCCGTATACACATACATAATCAAAGTTAACATCAATGGTCTTTGAGGTGTTTTCTGTCGAGAAAAACTGTCCATTTGGATATCCAACATAGACGCCTTTAGCATCTATTACACCCGATGCATCAACCAAGTCTTTGATGGTTGTTTCTTCAGAAAGCTCAACAGGGTCGTCTTTTCCCTCAAACCATACAAAGCGCTTACCTTCATGAGCAAGGAGCTTTCCGCCATCAATAAGCTGTAGCCCTTCGGTTGAGCCATTGACTGCAGATGGGAGGGGTTTCTCGCCTTCTAACACACGAAATGCTGCAGTGTCATTTTGGTAAACAAAACCAAGACCAGGAAGCGTTTCAAATACTACTAAAATTTCTTCATCAAGTTGGTCTTGCAGCTGATCTTTAAGTTCTGCAGCTGTTTGAGGAAGAATTACGCTTACCTGATTGTCCTCAGCATGTAACGCATTAATTTTCTTGGCGGCATTTGAAAGATCTTTTGAAAGCAGATATGAAGCTACTGGTGCCTGTTTGTAGGCAGGCACAAAATTAACAATTGTAGTCATTGTGACCTCCCTTTAGTATTCATTCCAAAGCTTAGGCTTATGGATGGTAAGACGTAAATCACATTGCAAGCAACGCGATGCCTCACACACAGCCTGCTCTTCAGAGAAGGGAAGCTCAATAATGTCAAAATTGTGAGCTCGTTTTTCTGCATCAACAAACTCAGGCTCTACACGGGTGTCATAGAAGCCAGGGAACGCTATACCGACACGCTGACATGGTACATCTGTATCAAGAAGCTCGGCGTTAATATCACCATCTCCGCCTAAGTAAACATCAATTGATTGAGCTGCCTCTCTACCCTGCTCAATTGCAGCAATAACGGACTTTGTTCCCGTTACGCAATCGCCTGCGGCCCAAACACCCTCTGCGCTTGTTGCAAGAGTCTTATCAGCCACAATATAAGGACCGTGAGTCAAATCAAGATCCATTTCATTGGTACCTTCGGGGCGTTGACCAACAGCAAAGATGACGTGACTTGCTGGAAGCGTGAGTTCTCCGCCCTCGACAAGCTCGGTAACTGGTTGGCGGTTCTCATCAAAATAAAACTTCTTAATTTTGTGCAGCGTGACAGATCCAACAGATCTAGGATTTGACTCTGACTCATTGATGGATACAAACGAGTAGCCATCATAAAGCACAACACCCTCTTCAGCACCCTCGTGACGCTCTTCAGGAGTTGAAGTCATACGGTCAAGAGATTCTAGGCAGGCAACCGCTACGCTTTGTGCGCCTAGGCGTACTGCCGTTCTTGCACAGTCATAAGCAACGTTTCCGCCGCCAAGCACAACAACAGGGCCTTCAACATCAAGCGGTTGATTTTCTCGCGCTTTTTTGAGGAAATCTGTATTGATATAGACGCCTTCGAGGTCAGAGCCAGACATATTTAAGCGAACGCCCTGATGTGTACCAATGGAGACAAGTACGGCATCAAAACCTTCGGCGAGAAGCTCTTTTGGCTTCTCAACTCGTTTTTCACAGCAGATCTGAATACGGGGCTCAGCGTCTAATCCCTGGGAGATCTCTTTGATAAGGTCAACCTCATGGTCAACAACAGAATCTGGGAGACGATACGCTGGAATGCCATAGCGCATCTGTCCGCCTACTTTTTTGTTTGCCTCAAAGACAACAACCTTGTGTCCTTTTTCTGCAAGGTACAGTGCAGCAGTAAGTCCTGCAGGACCTGCTCCTACTACTGCAACTTTCTTGCCAGTAAGGTTTTCGTGGCGAACACGAGATTTCCACTCGTACGTATCGCGAACTGCTGCAGCGCGCTTGAGTCTGCATACAGAGAGTGGCTCGTGGAGGGCGTTACGCTTGCATTCTGATTCACAGTTATGATTACAAATTGAGCCAAGCGTTTCTGGGAAAGGAACTTTTTCTCTTACGACAGCTGAAGCCTGTTCCCACTCTTGTCCTTTAATATGGCGTAGATAACGTGGAATATCAATGTGAGCTGGACAGCCAGAACGACAAGGCACTATTGTATCTTCTCGGCTTTTCTCTGTATACTCTGCACCCAATGCGTCAACAATAGAACCAGTTGGGCAGACCTCTACGCATGCTCCGCAGAAACGACATCCTGCCTCTTCAAGCGAAACATGACCGTCCGTTCCCACTCTAATACCCTGCTCAGTGTGCTGGTAATCCAAGACATTTGCACCGCGCAAATCCCTACAGGCGCGAATACATCTGCCGCAGCGCACACAGCGAGTAAACATGTGTGTAATTAAGGGGTTTGATGAATCTGTTGGGACCACGCGGGTCTTTACTCTCCAACGAGTTGGAGAAACACCCATGTATTGGTACATGGATTGAAGCTCACATTGACCAAACTTTGGGCAACCCGTGCAGTCAGTCGGATGCGTTGCCAAGATAAGCTCCATGGCAAGACGACGAACACGATCAGCTTCTTCAGAGTTTATTTTAACCTGCATTCCCTCTTGCGCTTCTGTCTTGCAAGCACAAACAGGTTCAGGATTACCGTCTACTTCAACCATGCAAAGACGACATCCACCCACAGCCTCTAAATCAGGATGTTTACATAAATGTGGGATAAAGATGCCTGCCGCAAGTGAAGCATCTAGTACCGATTGGCCCGGAGCAGCTTCAATCTGCTGGCCGTCAATCGTTAGCTTCACAATTCTCTCCTTAAAAGTCGCACATAAAACAAACTGTCTTATGCCTCTTCGTAACTATGCAAGGTCCGCCCTAAGGCGGACCTTGCTAAAACAAACTAAAACTTAGTACTCAAAAAGGCCTGAAGCAGCATTTTCTCCTGCTATACGACCAGAATTTAGACAGAAGCCCATGGTGTTTCCTGGAATGCAGTAATTGTAAGAATCACCATAGATGGTGCACGCATCTGTTCCGACGCAGTACAGGCCAGGAATTACCTCATAATCATCATTCATTACCTCAAGATTATGATTTACAAGCACGCCGCCAAGGGTTCCGTATGCACCAATGTACTGTTTGCAGACGTAGAATGGGCCTTTCTCCAAAGGCTGCATAAACTCACGCTCTTTTTCAAAGAGAGAGTCATGACCCTCAGCACACATCTGGTTATACTCTTCAACATTGGCGAGAAGACCTTCTGGATCGATACCAATTTTTTCAGCAAGTTCCTCAAGAGTATCTGCCTGAGCGATGGGCTCGTATCCCTCCTGAAGGTCACGCTCCCACTGCTCATCAAAGCCCTCATACAAATCATGTGGGTGAACATGAGAAACAATATCAGGACCCAACTTCTTCCAACGTTTAAGCATTTTGGAATCAAAGATGGCAAAAGCAACCTTGCCAGGAAGATGATTGATTGCATTGCCAACAAATGTAGTGTTGAAAATCTCATCCTCTGGCATGAAACGCTCGCCAAGACGGTTACACCAATATGTTGGTTGGCGGAATGCGCCTTCAACATAAAAATGGTTCATGTTGTCAGGAAGCTGATACATAATCTCCATGGTAACTGGTGTGTGACCAGCACCAACAGCGTGACACATATTAAAGCCATCGCCATCCATACCTGGAATTGCAAAGCTAAAGAGATTTTCTCCCCAGTTGTAACCCATGGTCTCTTTGATCATTTTTGCGTTTGCACCAAAACCACCGGTTGCAACAATAACAGAGGAGCAGGAAATGACAATTTCCTCGCCGTTCTTATCAACAGCCTTAACGCCACAAACAGCGCCCTCATCGTTAGTAATAAGCTCTTTACCAGGTGTCTCAAACATAAACTCAACACCCAGATCAAGTGCGCGCTCAGTTAAGCGTTTTGTCATGGTAGTTGCAGCGCGAGGACCAGGCTCAGAACCGTCCTCAGGCTGGACAACGTGCCAGGTGTACTCACCGTCTGCATAGGCACGTGTACGCTCGCGTGCACGGAATGCAGGACGAACGCTGTGAAACTCAACACCCATATCCTGGAGCCATGCAATGGTGTCGCCACTCTTGAAGTAATAATCACGAACAAGACGAGCATCTACTTGGTAGTGTGTGTAGAACATATGACGACGGAAGAGCTCACCAGGAG
>CALFOQ010000008.1:0-3976 GCA_937921235.1 uncultured Atopobium sp.
ATTTTTTACCGCCTCAAAAACTTTTATCTGGGTAAACGTCGTATGCAGAAAAATGAAATCTCCAACTAAACGGATTTTTTACCGCTTGAGGATATATTTTGCCTCAAACAGTGTTGATTGCACAAACTGCGCAGGCCAACGTCCAACTAAGCATCTACCTTGCTCTGCTTTACCAGCAAAAAAGAAGGCTGTGCGAAGCACAGCCTTCTTTGCACTTGTGATCTATACGCCAAAACTAACGGCGAGCCTTTACAGAGTACGCAAGACCGGAAGCAATAATACCTGCAGCAGCAAGTGCGCTTGCAATGGACATTGCATCGCCAGTATCTGGCAGGTTAGACCTCTTCTTCTTAGGAGTCTTAGGCTTTGGCTCTGGATTAGGCTCTGGATTTGGCTCTGGATTAGGATCCGGCGTTGGGGTTGGTGTAGGAGTTATTGGCTTATCAGCTGTAGCAACTTCCGCAGGAACAATGGTCTGATCTGCAGCATTGAATGTTGCAGGAGCTACCGTAAATGGAATCTGATTTGCATTGAGTTCATATCCCTCTGGAGATGCAGTCTCAACCAGGTAATAATCGCCTGGCGTTAGATAGAATTTATCTCCATCCTGATAGATACCCTTAGTCAGCAAATCCGCAGTTGCTGCAGTGTTCTGAACCAGCGTAGTCAGCTCAGTCTTAGTAAGAACATCTCCGGATGTAAAGGTACCGTCTGCACCAGTAGTAAGCCCCTCTTTAACCAGTGTGCCATCAGCCTTGTATAGGCTATAGGTTGCACCAGCAACAGACTTGGAAGCATCATCAGAGTCAGTCTTCAC
Organism: uncultured Atopobium sp.; assembly: GCA_937921235.1. Lineage (GTDB taxonomy): Bacteria > Actinomycetota > Coriobacteriia > Coriobacteriales > Atopobiaceae > Lancefieldella. Next base: position 818 of record CALFOQ010000008.1, read on the forward strand.
AAGCTTCAAAGGAGAAGGAACTGCACGATATGTGAGGTAATACTGCCTGGTACGGTTTACAGAACCGTCTGCGTTGAAGCCAGGGGCCAAAACCGAATTATCGCGAGGGCCAGAGTTATACGTACCAATTGCAAGAGATGTTCCCTCTGGGACATCGATATCGTTTGCAATATAGACGTAAGAATCACCAGGTCCCGCAGACTTAATCTCGTCAACCGACTTACGAACAGTAGTCAGCAACATGTTGGTTGATGGATCGGTCTCAAATTTATTACCGCCAGCAACAGAGTCATCTGCAGTAACGCCAGCATACTCAGGCATATACACGACATGACCCTTTGTGTTGTAACGAGCAGACACCTGACGATCCTCAAACGCTGCAGAAGTTGTATACGTAGCAGCAAGATCATCAAGACCAAGAACGCTTACTGCGCCGTTACCATAAATAGGAAGACCAGCATTTCTTTGTGCAATAGGGTCACTAAGGCCAAGGCCGTTAAGCTGCCTGTACGCAAGGTCATCGACATAGTGATACACAGCTGTTGCGGTATCAATAACTCGCGCAGGATAACGCTTGGTGTATGCGTGAGTGCCTCCCCAAGATTTCTTAATGCCACCCTGAATTCCCAGCTGATAAGACCTATCAGAGATGTTCAATGGCGCGGAGAACTCAATGTACTGACGAGCTGTGACTGGTGCAGTAAATACAGCAGCAGGCTCTTCATAAGAAGTGCCACCCATAATAGACTGACCATTGACCTTGACGGTAAACATCAAATTATTCTTTGGACCACCACCCGAAAGAGCACCTGTTGCATCCATTGGCTTGTACGTATCAACAGCAGCATGCGCCGAAACAGCCACCTTACGCAGGCCATAACCATTTGGATCATTGTGTGGGAAGTTGATCAGATTCTCTGTATCGCCGAGAAGGACGTAGTAAGCACGAATTTCTCCGCCCTCGGCAATCATCTGCGCAACAGAATATTTAGTTGGATCCATGTCCAGCTTGAGCGCAGTTCCATCAGGCTTTACCCAGTAATAACGCGCGATGACACCTGTACGGTCCTCTCGCGGTTTAGCAGCCTGAGCAGTAATCTCTGCCTGAATTTCAGCATCTGAAATAAAGTCAGGGAATGGATTTGCCACGGTCTGCGTACCGTCAAGCGGAGCGCCGTCCACATCTTCGGAATAAACTGTTGGGTCAGCAGCAAATGCTGTGTGTGGCAGAGCAAACGCCAAAATTGCACCCACAAATAGCATAAGAATTGCTAAAACCGTGAAGCGAGAAAATCGAGTGCTTCTAACGCTTCTAACAGAAGTGCTGTTCATACATCCTTCTTTCAGCGTGAAGGGTGAATATTTATGTATATACCATAGCTCATTTCTTGTCATTTATGCAGATGAGACCAAAACAGATGATATTTTTGTTCATTAAATCGCTAGAGGAACACATTCAAGCGGCCTAGACTACTGGTCTAGGCCGCTTGTTAAGTCCACTTGTTAAGGCCGCTTGTTAAAACTACATTAGACCGCTGGCTTAAGTGGCGGTTTGCTGGTCCGTATTACTTACATCTACTTATCAGGAGTAAGTCGCCAAATCTCGTCATTATATTCAGCAATAGTTCTATCAGATGAGAACGTTCCTGCCATAGCAATATTTACAAGAGACTTCTGGAGCCACGCTCTCCTATCCTCATAATCATCGAACACGTGCTCTTTTGTTGAAATGTATGCTTCCAAATCAAGCAGCGTCATAAACCAGTCTTTTGAGCACAAGTTTTTGTGGAGACGCTCCAGGCGCTCCTCATTTCCAAGAGAAATAAACTCTGGGCTAATTAAGAAATCAACGAGTGGTTTAATCTGGGGTTTCTTATAAAACTCTTTTGCTTTGTAACCTTTGTGCTCATAAAGGCTTACAACCTCATCACTTGAAGCACCAAACGCGTAGATATTCTCCTTGCCTACCAAGTCGGCAATTTCTACATTTGCACCATCAACTGTGCAAACGGTAACAGCGCCGTTAAGCATGAACTTCATGTTGGAAGTTCCAGAAGCCTCCTTGGAAGCCAGTGAAATCTGCTCAGAGATATCTGCTGCTGGAATAACGTGCTCAGCGGCAGTAACGTTGTAATTCTCGATCATTATCACCTGAAGATATGGTGAAACATCTGCATCGTTTGCAATCAAAGACGAGAGAACAAGAATTGCATGAATGATATCTTGAGCAGCCACGTATGCTGGTGCAGCCTTACCACCAAAAATGACAGTAATAGGATGCTTTGGAAGGTGTCCAGACTTAATATCAAAATATTTCCAAATCAAATAAAGCAATAGCATTTGCTGACGCTTATATTCGTGGAAACGCTTCACCTGGACATCAATAATGGAGTCGGCATTAACGTTTGCATCTTGAGTGTCCAGCAAAAACTTGCTCATTCTATCTTTGGCTATATGCTTTATCTCTTGCAGCCTATTAAGAACTTCATCGTCATTCTGATACTCTAAAAGTCCCTCGAGATTACCAGTTGTTCTCCAGCTATCTCCTATCAACGCATCAAGATACTCGGCAAGCTCGGGATTACAACCCATGAGCCAGCGACGGAAAGTGATTCCATTAGTTTTGTTAGAGAATTTCTCTGGGTACAAATCAAAGAATGGCTTGAGCTCTGTCTCTTCCAAAATCTTAGTATGAAGCGCTGCAACACCATTGATACTAAAGCCGTAATGAATGGCAAGGTTAGCCATGTGAACTTTCTTATCAATGATGACTTGTACACTTGGATCTGCAACGGTACTACGGATGTGTTCGTCAAGCTTTTTGATAATCGAAGCAATCTTTGGAGAAACTTCCTCGATAAATTTAAGAGGCCATTTCTCAAGAGCTTCTGCCAAAATCGTATGATTTGTGTATGCAACTAGTGAAGAAACAATGGTTACAGACTCTTCAAACGAGATATCGTATTTCTCAGTCAAGATACGAATAAGCTCTGGAATTACCATTGTGGGGTGCGTATCGTTAATCTGAATCACAACATAGTCAGCGAGGTCATGAACATTACTGCCGCGCTCAACCGCCTCTTTAACAATCAGCTGTGCAGCATTTGAAACCATAAAATATTGCTGATACACCTGTCTCTTATACACATCTCCGAGCCC
>CALFOQ010000009.1:0-7252 GCA_937921235.1 uncultured Atopobium sp.
ATGGCAAGCTCAATGCAGCTGGCCTCATGGTTTTAGGTAGTGTCTTCCTTTGTACTACTGGTGCAGAGGCACTTTATTCTGACATGGGTCACGTTGGCAAGAGCAATATTTATGTAAGCTGGCCTTTTGTTAAGATTTGCCTCATTTTGAACTATCTTGGACAGGGCGCATGGATCGTCACCAACCACAATAACACCGTACTTAACACTATCAAAGACCTCAATCCTTTCTTTGAGATGCTTCCTGGTCAGATTAGACCATTTGCCGTTATTCTCTCTGCCCTAGCTGCAATTATTGCTTCCCAGGCACTGATTACCGGCTCCTACTCCATTGTCTCTGAGGCAATTAAGCTTGACCTTATGCCTCACATCAAAATTAACTATCCCTCCACAACCAAGGGTCAGATTTACATTCCACTTGTGAACAACATCATGTGGGTTGGCTGCATTGGCGTTGTTCTTCTTTTCCAGAGCTCTGAGCATATGGAAGCAGCTTACGGTCTTGCAATTACCGTCACCATGCTCATGACCTCAATCTTGCTTTACGCCTATCTGTCCGTTATCAGAAAACGCTTGTGGGCAGCTATTCCATTCATTCTTTTCTTTGGTGCCATTGAGGCTATGTTCTTCTTCTCAAGCCTTACCAAGTTCTTCCATGGCGGCTACTTTACCGTTTTAATGGCTACCGGAATCTTTGTTGTTATGTTTGTCTGGCGCCGTGGTACTGCAGTTGAGAGGACGCAAAGTGTTTACCTGCCTGTGGATAAGTACATTGATCAACTTCGTAGTCTCAGCCATGATACAGATTATGCAACTCTCGCAGATAACCTGGTCTTCCTGACTAATGACTCCTCCTTTGACAAGCTGGACCGAGACATCCTCTATTCCATCTTGGATAAGCGCCCAAAGCGCGCAAAGGCCTACTACTTCATTAATATTTCGCTGACAGATGACCCAAATACACGCGAATTTATTGTTAACGATTTTGGCACAGACTTCCTGTTCAAGATCACTCTGCGTCTTGGCTTTAGGGTAAACCAGCGTATTAACACCTATCTGTATCAGATTGTTGGTGACCTGATTAAGAACAATCAACTTGCGCCTCAGAATCACAAGTATTCCATTTACAAGGAGCACTCCGAGATTGGTGACTTTAGATTCTGTCTGCTGCGTAAGGTACTAGCTCCAGAGACTGACATCAACGGTTTTGACGCTCGTTGCCTTGAGCTCAAGTACTTTATTCGTCGCATCTGCGGATCTCCTGCTCGCTGGTATGGTCTTGAGAACTCCAACATTGTCTTTGAGTACGTACCTCTGTTCTCCAAGGTTAAGCGTGAGCAGAAGCTTACTCGTATTATGCTTGAAGACGCAGCTCAGACAGGCTCTATGCCCCTTGTTGAGGCTCCTATGAAAGAGCGTATTGCCCAGATTGAGGAAGACGAAGATATCTTTGCAGAAGCGCTGCACAAGGAGCGTGTTGAAAACGCAGCTACCGTTGCAGACTATGTTGGTGGTGACACCGCAAGCTTCCGCCCTCTTAAGCTTGACGAAGAAGATGCTGATGAGGATGTCTTTGAGGAGCAACAAGACATCAATCACTAAGCCTAGCGAGTAGTAGTTTTACTTCTCACAACAAAGGCCGACAGATTGTATCTGCCGGCTTTTTCTTTAAACAATATGTCTCAAGCAATACTTTAAAGCGAAAACTCTGAAACGTTACGTTTCCAGCGCCAAGTACTTACTTCCCCAGTGCCCACGTAAGGAATCGCGAGAAACCCGCCTCATCGTTAGTGAGTGTGATATAGGTTGCTGCCTCAAAATCCTCACGACGAGCGTTGGCAACTGCCGTACCCATTCCCGCCGCAGAAAGCATGGCAACATCATTGAGCGAGTCACCAAAAGCTGCGGCGTTCTCTGTAGAGAGGTCAAGATAGTTGCAGAGCCACTGAAGCGCTGCGCCCTTTGAAGTGCCGTCGGCCAAGATTTCCATTCCCATACTCATGGAAGCCGTACCGCTTAAGCCTTTTACTGAAGCAACAGCGTCTGCCACAAGTGCCTGGTATTTCTCGCCTTCTGCAACAGACCAGTAGGAACCGAGGCGCTCAATGGTAGTAACACTATCAATAAACTCCTCGACGCTTTGGTCAAATGGCGTACGAGAGCGCTGCATAAAGGCCGCATGATCTGCAGGAATGCCAAGATGGGTAATGAGATTATGCCTTGAACGTTCCTGATAGACTCCACCATCAGCAAAGATATCAAATGTGACTGGATATTCTTTAAGTTTTTGATACAACTCAAGTGCCTGCTCTTTAGTTACTGTGGACTCGTGAAGAACGGTCTGAGTGGAAAGATCTCTGATAACAGCGCCATCGCAAGAGACAACATACTTTGAAGCAGGGTGATTCACAACTTCCTGTGGTAGCACGTTAAAGGCGCGACCAGAACAAGGAACAAAGGGAATACCTAGCTCAGCCAGACGATCCAACATTGCCATGTTTTTAGCGTCAAGGGATTTATCAGTATGAAGAAACGTCTCATCCATATCGGAAAAGACAATATCTACTTTCAGATTTGATACATCTTGAGTGAGCCAAGACTGCTTTTGAGCAATGAGTTCTTCTGTTGAAAGCTCTGACAAAACACTACCCCTTTAAGGACGATACATAAACGTGAAGACCTCTTCACGCTGCATGTTAACCTGTACACCAAGCTTTTCTGAGACGGTATCAAGACGCTCTTTGAGGCTCAAGAAAGACTCGGCATCCTGAAGTTCAACCAGCATGGTCATGGTAAAAATACCAGATAGAATAGTCTGTGCAATATCTAAGATATTTGCATTTGATTCAGCCAAAGTGGTAGAAATTGCTGCAACAATTCCTGGAGCATCGCTGCCCAAAACAGTGACAACAGCGCGATTAGCGGATGTTTCTGAAGTCATATTTTCCCATCTCTTGAACGGATGGTTTAATTATAAGCTACGCTTTTCCAATTTCTACGCCATAGCGCGAACTAAATACCTTCTGAATCTCGTCAACGGTGCAATTAAGTGCCGTAATAAGCTCATAAAGACCGCGATTACTGGCCATCTTAAAAATTCTCTCGTGAGAAACAGGTGGTTTCTTGTTGAGCGAACGCGCCTTATCAATACGAGCTCTAAATGTTTTAGCAATACTAATGGAGTCTTTACAAGAACCTTCTCTGATGGCATGTCTAAAGTGAGATTCTTCAAGAGAGGCGTTGTGGATGTGAAAGGTAATGAGTTCAATTTGAGGATACATATCAACAAGATTTGTAGCCTCATCACGCGTCATAAGATCGCGTAGTCTGAACTCTTGATCAAGAGGAAATACAATCTGAACAGGATGTTTTTGCCCAATAGGAGACAAAACGTAGGCCGGAGTAGGCTCCGAAACTACATTTTCAACAAGACATACGCCCTGACCTGGGTGAACGCAAAACTCGCCAACAGCTCGCATAACACCACTCCTCTCGGATAACAATAGTATATCATGAGAAGCGTGTTTTAAGCCAATTACCTGCAACTTTATAACTTGTCGCAGGTCATTCAATAACATAACAATATTTTATATAAGGAATCTAATCAATCATTGTAATGGATTCAATGACTGGTTGCTCTGAAGCAGGGATGGTTCCATTTGAATCGGTTGGAGTTACGCCTTTACAAATTGCATCGACAACGTCCATTCCACTTGTTACCGTGCCAAATGCAGCGTAATTTCCATTCAGAGTTGAGTTGTCTGCCTGCATGATAAAGAACTGTGAGCTTGCAGAGTTTGGATCTTGGGCGCGTGCCATGGAAATAGTTCCACGTGTATGCGAGATGTTATTCTCGACACCGTTTTTGGTAAACTCACCCTTGATTTTATTCTCGGATCCACCCGAGCCATTACCCTTAGGATCTCCACCTTGAATCATGAAGCCGTCAATAATGCGATGGAACGTAAGGCCATTATAGAAGCCTGACTCGGCAAGATGAGCAAAATTAGAAACCGTAATAGGCGCAACGTTTGCGTTAAGGGTTGCCTCGATAGTGCCGTAATCCTTCACCACAATACGAACATGGTGAATGCCCTTTGCATACGGGTCATCCGCTGCTACGGAATCAATGTAGCCCTTATTTTGTAAGCTCTGAGACTGTGTCTGCTGCGCCTGCTGAGACTGCGACTGCGATTGAGAACTTCCTTGAGGTTGAGACTTATCAGCACCTCTAAAAAGAGAGAAGAATATTGCTCCTACCGCAAGCACAACGATGACAATAACACCGTACAGTCGGCGATTCTTTGTTTGAAACACGCTCTGTCCTCCCCTTTAAGCGGATGCGCTCGAGACAATCCAAGACACCAGATTGGCGGTTGCATTGCCTGTTCTCTCGGCAAGAACGTGACCCTTATCCCAAACAAGCGTGTAATCAACACTGCTCACGCCCGAGAAATGCTTTAGAGACAGGCCCAAATTGAACGAGGTGCAAATTGAAGTATCAGTATTCTGAGCGCCCTCATTAATACGCCAATAAGGAGCAACCGATGCTGTCTGATAGCCTTTGTAAGATGCGCTGGTAAAGTACAGTGGATTGAACATATCAACACGAGTTGGAATGTCATTCTCCAGCGTATCAGCCTTATTCAGATCAGAGGTCCAATCATTAGCGTAGCTAGACTTCCAATCGGCAAGCTTCATGTACGTATCAAGGTTCTTTTTAATGAGGTCAGCAGTCTGCTCATCAAAATGCAGCGTACTTTGCTCGCCAACACCAAAAAGCTGATTAGCGCGGGTGTTTCTATCAGGAGCATCAAAAGCTCCAACTGGAAGCGACGCGCCTCTTAAAGCTCGCGAGAAACCCCTCAGGTTCTCAAGCTCAACGCTCTGACGACGAAGGTTATATACAACCCAAATAGATTCTGAGTTCAGAGAGCCAAAATAGTGCTCAGCAGTATCGTAGATAGTAGATTGAACCTGCTGAGTAGCAGGAGCTGCATTATCTGTACCACGAACCGTTGCGAGATTTGGGTCACCTGGGAACGTAGGCTCTTCCAGTCGCTGAGGCGTAGAGGTATATGGGAATGCGTTGTCCCTAACAAAGTTATTCGCAGAGGTCTTGAGCTCGTTGATAAGAAGGTCTGCATATGATCCAGCGGTATAGACGCCAGAGTTAGTCTCATCAAGACTGACCTTACTATCATTGCTGTCGAGAAGATCCATGTTGTTGACAAATGAAGCATATGCGCCAGCAAGATCTTGCGAGAGAGGTTGGGTCCAAACACCTTCAGCACGAGAGTCTGTTGCATCTGCATACTGACCAGCTGACCACTCATACGCTGCGTCTGCAAGGTCGTATGAAGTTGCAGGACACCATGAAGCGCTGCCGTAAATAGAGTCTGAAAGCTGCTCGCCCTTCTCGCTATGTGTAGCAGCGCCAACAGCCTTAAGATATGGCGTATAGAGCGGAGAGTCTCCCGAGGTTCCCAGCACCGCGCTGAGGCCGCCGCCGGCTGCAAAACCAAACACAAAAATCTTTGATGTATTGCATGGGAGCTGCTCATGGTTGTAGCGCAAATACCTGATAGCAGCCTTAAAGTCTACTGCTGGCCAAGGAGAGCCGCCTGCGTAAAGCTCGTCCGAGCCTGTGGTTGAATCGTAGCCGGCACTTCTACCACGGAAACCTGCGTATACGTACACAAAACCAGCCTCAAGGTACGGTGCGAGGCCTTCGTATGCGTAGCTTGTAGGAGCGCTCTGAGGGAACAGCGTTGCTGTGTTAATAGGCATGACAATTGGCGCGGTACTTGCGGTGAAGCTGCCTACAACGGCTTTCTCGCTTACTTCGCACTCGTAGGTAGAGCCATTCTTCTTTCCCGAGAAATACTTTCCAGGTACAAAGACCGAGAGAGTGTTTACCGACTTGCTTGCAGGCTTAGTGCAGTACTGAATGCCCAGCTGATAGTAGCAGTCGTTATCCTCGTCATAGCTCCACTGTGTCATGTCCAGCTTGAGTGACTTGAACTCTTCAAGGTCCACGTTAGATGCAGGCTGATTCGTATCATCAGATGTCCTTGCTTGCGGAGTACATGCGGCCAAGGTGCCTGCAGCTCCCAAAGCAGAAAGGGACAAGAATTCTTTTCTCGTAAAGGCCATAATTTCCCCTCGAATAGTTTATTCAGTGGAGGCAGCAACGACCGCTGACCTAGTTCAAGTTAGATAATCTATTGTACCAATTTGCAAACGTGTATGCTTAAGAGTAAGCGTTTAGAGAAACGAGTTAGCATGCCAAAAGTTGTCAACTTCTTTGACCTCATTCATCTCAATGAAAGGCTCGAACAACAGGGACTTTTAAGCAAAATCCACCTGCGTGACACATGTGGTAAGCAAACTCTCTGGATAGAACTCCCCTCTAGCGAGAAACCCGATGAACGCGAGAAAATCGATGGTCAAGAGCTTGAGAAAACAAAAGAGCAAGTTGAGGCATTTTTTGCAATAAAGGGCATGACCGTTGAATTTGACCTCACTGGCGGAAAAAATTTCTGGATTGTATAAATTGCCCGCTTGACGAAGCGCTTGAGTCTGTTATAGTAAATAAGCTTTTCGAAGCACCAATGGCTGGGTAGCTCAGTTGGTAGAGCAGGGGACTGAAAATCCCCGTGTCAGGGGTTCGATTCCCTTCCCCGCCACCACGACTTGAATCGGCTCAGAGATTATTCTCTGAGCCGTTTTCTTTTATCTTTTGATGTAGATGAGGCAAGTAGTAAACAGTAAAGGACGTGCCTCTTTTAAGAAGCACGTCCTACATAAAGTTTCTTTATCTGTAAAGTGTAATCTAAAGCTATCTAAAGCTATCGATACGTACGCAACGCTTCGATAAGTTCGGAAGCTTCTATACCTAAGGCTTCGGCAAAAGAAAAAACTTCTCCGAGCTTAACGCCACGCTCACCTGATTCAACCTTTGATATGAATGCTTGATCTCCAGCAAGGTGCTCAGCAACCGCCTCTTGAGTAAGACGTTGCTTCTTTCGCAAATCGCGAAGGCACTGGCCCACTAATCTGTTAGATATCTGCTCCATAAGTGCAGCGTAAAACTATCAACTCAAATATGCCAAAATCGCATATTTTCTTAAAAAAGAACGAGCATAGAAGGTACTAGGAAGTTGATCAAAATCATCAGCTTCCATCGCTTCCAACATATCCAACTGAATTTCTGTTTTTTTATGTAATTCTTCTAAAGTCAACCCTTGGTT
>CALFOQ010000010.1:0-21645 GCA_937921235.1 uncultured Atopobium sp.
CCATATCCCAAAACATCAATTGAATAGAGCTCAGACGTCACCGAGAAATCTCTAAATTCTACGGTAAATGATGTCTTCTCGTCTTCAAGCCACCTATTATCAGCAAGCCAAGCATCTGGAACGGCAGTTTGCTGTCTATCTAAAAACTGCTGATGAAAGAGTCCAAAATGATACTTAAGGCCTACACCATCGCCTGGCAGACCAAGTGTTGACATGGAGTCGATAAAGCATGCCGCCAATCGACCAAGACCACCGTTACCAAGTGAAGGCTCAACTTCAAGCTCTTCGATGTCTTCGAGCGAATGGCCTGCTTTAGAAAGCTGCGCTTTTACCTCGTTATAAATTCCCAGATTGATGAGGTTATTTGAAAGCAGCTTGCCAATAAGAAACTCAGCGGAGATGTAATAGAGCCTCTTCTTACCATTATTTAACGGAAGAGCTTCTGACTTACTCTTAACCACTTGAAGCAGTAATTCAAAAACCTGCCTGTCAGTAATTTCAGACAGAGGTTGGTTAAATTGTTGAAGAGACAAAGTGTCTAAGTTCATTACTTCTCCTCTTTGTACACTCTGAAGTACATCTCAGTAATAGTTCTTAAAAAATCTTCTATGTGACGCGTAATGGCTCCTTGCTTCATACGCCAACACCAGTTACCTCCAACAGTGGCTGGAACATTCATACGTGCAGAATCATCTAAGCCGAGAAGATCTTGCATGGTGTGAATACAAGTGTCACTCACAGAAGCTGCAATTCCACGTGAAAGCGCCTCACCAATTGGCTCATCTTTTGAGCGATGAAGGTAAATATCTGCCTGTTCACGCTCTCTATCAGTAGCCTGAGTTTCATACCAACCACGAGCAGTTGGATTATCATGCGTTCCCACATAAGCAATGGAATTTGCAGTGTAATTGTGAGGAAGATCTCTTGAATCATGCTTTCCATCAAATCCGTACTGCAAGATTTTCATTCCTGGGAAACCAGTTTTGTCTCGCATGGCGATAAGCTCTGGTGTAATTAAGCCAAGGTCTTCCGCAATGATTGGAAGCTTACCCAGCTGCTTTTCCAGTTCCTTAAACAGCTCCAAATCTGGCCCTTTAGTCCATTTGCCTTCTGTAGCATTTGCAGCTCCGTAAGGAATCTCCCAATAGGCTTCAAAACCTCTAAAATGATCAATTCTAAGCACATCAAACATCTCAAGATTTGTCTGTACACGCCAAACCCACCATGAATAGTGCGATTTCTTCATATACTCCCAGTTATAAATGGGATTTCCCCAATATTGACCGGTGGAAGAAAATTGATCAGCAGGAGTGCCCGCAACCGTAATAGGCCGTCCTGTTTCATCCGTTTTAAACAGTTCTGGCTGTGCCCACATCTCAACAGAATCGCGCGAGACATAAATGGGAAGATCACCAATTATAAGTACTCCCCTTTTATTGGCATAAGTCTTAACCTTTGCCCATTGAGTAAAGAAGAAATACTGAGTCATCTTGTGATACAAAACTGACTTTTGCAGTTTCTTAATTTCTTTTGCAGTAGTCTCGTTTCTGTGCTGATAAAGTTCTGGCCACTCCCAGTAGGCTTTATGTCCAAACTCTTCCTTTAGAGACATGAACTCCGCATATGGATCAAGCCATTCTGCATGATCATGACAGAACTTCTCAAAATCAGCAGGAACATCTTGCATAAACCTATCAAAGGCACGGTTAAGTAAACGACGATGATTTACAAAAAGCGCACCATAATCAACACAAGTATTGCTAGTCCCAAAAGAAATATCTTCAAAGTCATCTGACTTTAAATAGCCAAGTTTCTCAAGATTTTTTAAATCTATATAGTAAGGACTTCCCGCTGCAGCAGAAAAAGACTGATAAGGAGAGTCACCATAACTTGTGGTAGTAAGAGGCAAAACCTGCCAATACCTTTGTTTTGTCCTGACGAGAAAATCAATAAAATCGTAGGCTTCTTTGCCAAACGTGCCAATCCCATATGAATTTGGAAGAGAAGAAACGGCCATAAGTACTCCGCTTGCTCGTCCCATAGTTGCCTCTTTCACAAAAAGAGTACTGGCTTATCTTTTCAAGATAAGCCAGTACAAAGCTTTAATACTTAACTAGATTATCCTGTGTATTCTTATCAAAGAGATGAACAGCATTGTCTTCAAATTTAAACCACACTTCATCTCCAATTTTGAGGTTTCGTTTAGCAAACTCAGTTGCTGGAACGATAAGAACAAAGTTGCCGTCATCAGTATGAACATGAAGATGCACAGTGGAGCCCATAAGCTCGCTTACCTCAAGATTGCCCTTAAAAGCGCCAATTCCATTTGGCTCAGTCAAATAAATTTGCTCGGGTCTAATGCCGACAATGACATCTGTTGCTGGTGCAGCAACCCAAGACTGCGCTAACAGATTAGCCATCTCAGGAGAAATTTCAAATGACATGTTATCTGTCTCCACATGGAACTCATTGTCCACGCGAATAAGATGTGCGTTAAAGAAATTCATTTGAGGCATGCCAATGAAACCAGCAACAAAGAGATTAGCCGGTCTATTAAACACTTCTTGTGGTGTTCCAATTTGCTGAACAAAGCCATCCTTCATAATGACAATGCGATCGCCCAAGGTCATTGCCTCTGTTTGGTCATGTGTAACATAGACAAAGGTTCCATCAACCTTCTGACGAAGCTTAATAATCTCTGTACGCATCTGGTTTCTTAGCTTTGCGTCAAGGTTTGAAAGTGGCTCATCCATCAAGAAGACTTTTGGATCACGAACAATTGCACGACCAATTGCAACACGCTGACGCTGACCACCGGAAAGTGCCTTTGGCTTACGATCAAGATATGCCGTGATGCCTAATGTTTCTGCAGCTGCACGGACTTTTTGATCAATTACTTGTGGGTCAACCTTCTTAAGCTTAAGGGTGAACGCCATGTTGTCATAAACGGTCATATTTGGATACAGCGCATAGCTTTGGAAGACCATTGCGATGTCTCGATCTTTTGGTGCAACATCATTGACAAGCTTTCCATCAATATAAAGCTCGCCAGCAGAAATATCTTCTAGGCCTGCAATCATGCGAAGCGTAGTAGATTTGCCGCAGCCCGAAGGACCAACAAGCACCACAAACTCGTGCTCCTTGATAGTGAGATTGAAGTCTTGAACAGCGACAACACCCTCTTCAGTCACCTCAAGGTTGCTCTTTTTCTGCTCAGTTTTCTTACCAAAGAGAGACTTGTTCTTCTTCTCATTTGGGTAAATCTTTTTTATATTCTTTAAAACGATTTCTGCCATGATAAAACCTTTCAGAAATGCCTATAGCTTGCTGCAATACATTGAGATTTAGCCTTTTACCGCGCCAGAAATGACACCATTGATGATGTAGCGCTGGCACAGCAAATACATAATGACAATTGGGACAATAACCATCATGATGCAGGCAAACATTGGACCCATCTCTACGCGTCCATATCCACCTCTAAAGTACTGAATCAGAATTGGGATAGTTTGGTATTTGGTTCTATCCAGTACGAGGTATGGAAGCAAATAGTCATTCCAGACCCACATGGTTTCGAGAATACCAACAGAAATATACGTTGGCTTCATAATAGGTAAAACAACATGGAAGAATGTCTGAAGTGGGTTGCAACCATCAATAGTTGCAGCTTCCTCAATCTCAAGAGGAATGGTCTTAACAAATCCAGCAAACATGAATACTGCTAATCCAGCGCCAAAGCCCAAGTAAATGAAGCAAATATTGAAAGGAGTATTAAATCCAAGCGTGTTTGCCATATTGGACAGCGTGAACATAAGCATCTGGAAAGGCACTACCATCGAGAAGACAAACAGGTAGTACAAAATGTTGCTAATGCGATTTTTTACACGAACAATAAACCATGCACACATTGAGCAGCAAACCAAGATCAGTGCTACAGATGTGATGGTAATTACTAGAGAATATCCAAAGGCTGCTAAGAAACCTTGCTTCTCTAAAGCGGCAATGTAGTTAGCAAAGCCTGCAGAGTTCTCTGATGTAACAAAATCAAACGCCGTGGATGTAGTGATAGTTGTTTCTTCTTTGAATGAATTCATCAAGATCATAACCATTGGATAAATCCATGCAAGAGAAAGAATGGTAAAGAATACAGCAAGAATTTTATTAATGATTTTATCGCGCTTCATTATTGCTGCACCTCCCTCGACCTGGTGGCTCGCAGCTGAATCATGACAATACAAATAACTAGAATGCAGAAAATAACAGCTTTAGCCTGGCCGATACCCATCCACTTTGCTCCCTGTCGAGCGTAGAAGGTATTGTAGATATTAAGAGCAAGCATTTCGGTTGCGTGCTTAGGCTCACCTGCAGTAAGTGCTAAGTTCTGATCAAATAATTTAAAGCCATTTGTTACCGTCAAGAAAAGACAAATAGTAATGGTAGACATAAGGTTTGGAATTTTTACCTTCCAAAGTGTCTGCCAAGCATTTGCTCCATCAACTCTCGCTGCTTCAAGATAATCACTTGGGATAGACTGCAGGCCAGCAATATAAATAATCATCATGTAGCCGACTTGCTGCCATAAGGTAAGAATAATCATTCCCCAAAATCCTGCAGTGCTATTAAGTGCAAGAAGCTGCTCGCCTACAATAGAAAGCGTGCAGTTAATCAAAATATTCCAGATGTATCCCAGAACAATGCCACCAATAAGATTGGGCATAAAAAAGACAGTTCTAAATGAATTGGTACCCTTAAGGTCTTTTCTAGTTAAGGCAAGTGCAATTGCAAGCGCCAGCACATTAATAAGAACTGTTGAGACTAGGGCAAACAGTGCGGTATACCAAAAAGCGTGAGCAAACTGTGGGTCAGAAAAAGCTGCTACATAGTTATCCAGACCAACTGGCTTGGCGTCACTAATGGTAATAAATTTACAAAACGAGAGATAAAATCCCTGCACAAACGGAATCAAAAAGCCAAACAAAAAAGATAGCGCTGTGGGCAGAACAAATAATGGCCACCACCGCTTCAACATCTTAGCCATAGAGATACCCTCCAATAACAAGAGACGAGAAGAGAGATCTCTCTTCTCGTCTCTCACCAATCAAAGCATTACTAGAAGGGCTACTATGCGTTAGCCTCTTTTTCAGTCTTCCAACCGTCAACAAATGCGGACTTAACAGCATCCCAGTCCTCTGTTCCTGCTGCATAGCCCTTAAGTGCACTGGAGAGATTGTTCTTCCACTCCTGAGAAGGAATGTAGATGAAGTCCCAAGCCACGGACTCATTACCCTTCTTTGCATACTCAGCAGCAATGTTTGCAAGGGCGTTCTTAGTTGCCTTTGCATTCTTGAAAGGAATGGTGAAGCCCATCTCCTCAGCAATTGCAGTGGTAGCAGTATCAGAAGTTACGCACCAATAGATAAAGTCAAGCGTTGCCTTCTGGGAAGCGTCATCTGCCTTGGAGCTTACGCACCAATAGTTTTCGCCACCAGAGCACATACCCTGCTTCTCTTCACCCTTTACGCCAATATAAATTGGAATCATACCAAGAGCATCGTCGCCAAGCTTCTTAATGTCGTTGTATGCCCAGGTACCGTTCTGGTAGAAGACAGCGTCGCCATTGACAAACTCTGCGACAGCGTCATCACCGGTCTTGCCAGAAAGCTCAGTTGGGCTGCATGTAGCATTGTTGATATAGAGATCAAAAATCTGCTTGTAGTTAGGGAGATACGTTCCCTTAATTTCCTTAGCCTCAGGCTTACCGGTATCCTTGAACTCATAGTACAGAGGAAGATTTGCAAGGTGTGTAGTAAAGCGCCAGTCAGAACTGGAATCAAGACCAGCGCTGGTGAATGCGCCCTTTACGCCAAGCTCTGCTTTGCGAGCCTGAATATCCTCAACAATTTTCTTCAGTGAAGCAAAGTCCTTGATGTCGTCTCCCTTATAGCCAGCCTTCTCAAGTAGCTTCTTGTTGTAGATAATGCCGTAGTCTTCCTCTACATAATCAACGCCGTAGACAACGCCATCCTCCTGAAGCTTAAGAGCGTCATTAGTGAGCTCATCCAGAATCTTGGCACCCTTAAGGTCAACGCAGTAATCTTTTACACCGATAAGACCAGAAGGACCATTTGTCTGGAACAATGTTGGAGCTACAGAAGCGTCCTTGTTAATCTCAGACTGGAATGTCTGTGCATAGGTATCAGAAGCAGCAGTTACTACCTTTACAGGAACCTTTGTTTCCTCAGTATACTTAGCTGCAAGATCTTTCCACTGCTGATCAGCCTCAGGCTTGAAGTTCAGGAAATAAACTGAACCGTTTGCAGAATCAGACCCTCCCTGCTTTTTGTCGTTATTTCCACCACAAGCAACAAGACCCAGTGAGCAAAGAGCTGATGCACTTAAGGTGACGAACTGCCTACGATTAATACCGGACATAAGACTCCTCCTTAGAGAGTGCTCCTAACTCTTTGCTAGGTTGCATCTCTTCTCATGATTTTCATAAGCTATGCTTTGATACACGTTCAAAACAATTTTGCTTATGTCTACAAAATAAAAGTATATTAGTATTAGTGAGTTGTTTAAACAACTCACTTCCGAGCGGTATGAAATTATCGGTAAATGGTATGAAAGGAATCATTTTATGTAACTTTCATTTTATAAAGCTACTATCTAATCAAGAGCAACTTGAACATGCAACTCCAACCTTCAACAGCACGTTAAGGAAAAAATATGCCAAGCGCACGGTTTAATACGATTTATCATGATTTAAAAAATAAGATCTTAGGCGGGACATATCCGTATGAGTCCTATTTACCAACCGAGATGGAGCTTACTAAGATATATTCCTGCTCCAGAAACACCATTCGACGTGCGCTCACACTTCTGTCCGATGAAGCTTTTCTTCAGCCTATTCACGGTAGAGGCGTACGCGTTATTTGGCAGAAAAAGCCAAGTGAGGTTATTGGCTCATTAGAAGGACTTGAGTCCTTTCAAGAATATGCCCACAGAAACAATCTTGTACCTGAAACAAATGTCATTGTCTTTGAGCACGTTCCTTGCACAGACGATATTTCTCATCAAACTGGTTTTAAAGCAGGAGAAGAACTTATTCACATTATTCGAATCCGTAAACTCGACGGATCTTCTCGCCAGATAGACAACGACTACCTTTTAGCATCTGCCGTTGGAAATCTAACCATTGCTGATGCATCAACGTCTATTTATGCATACCTAGAAAACACGCTTCACATGAAAATTCTAAAGAGCAAAAGAACCATCAGTGTTGAGCTGGCAACTGAAGAAGACCAGCAACATTTAGAGCTTGGAGATTTTAATTGCGTAGCGGTGGTAGAGAGCCATTCGTTTAACTCGAGAGGCGTTATGTTTGGCTTTACGCAAACTCGCAGTCACCCAGAAACGTTCTGCTATAAAGTTATTTCAAAGAGATAGCCTGGCGTTAAATGTGCAGAATAAATTTCTTCTCTAGTTTGTGGAAGACGGTATAGCCAATTACGAGGGCAAGAACTGCAGAAACAAGGCAGCCTAAAATGGTGCTTGTTGCAGGAAACTTCTGGAAAAGAAGGCAATCTCTAATAAATGTTACAAAGTGGAACATTGGATTAAAGCGCTCAATCTGAAGCATCCAAGGCGACATGATATTAACGGAGTAAAAGAGCGGTGTACCATACATCCAAGCAGTGGTTACAACGCTCCACAGGTGGATAACGTCTCTAAAGAAGACTGCAAGGGCCGAGAGAAGCATTGCAAGACCGATGCAAAAACAAGCCAGAAGCAGCAAAGCAACAGGTGTGAGCAATGAATAAATTGTCAGCGGAATGCGAAAGACAAGCATAACAATGCCAACAGCAATGAGCGAGAAAAGATAGTTTACAACCGCAAAAAGCACCTTCTGAACAGGGAACACAACGCGATTGATGCGAACCTTCTTAAGCAAGCTAGATGCATCAATAATTGAGCGCATTCCCATTGTGGTTGCATCGTTCATCAGCTGAAACGCTGTGTTACCCAGAATAAGATACAAAGGATAGTTCACAACATCCTCGGCGCGGTTGCCTAAAAAAGTAGAAAAGACAACTGCCATAACGGTCATCATCAAAAGTGGGTTCAAAACTGACCACACAACACCCAAAATGGAACGGCGATATTTGAGCTTGAAGTCTTTACTTACCAGCTGACGCAAAATAAACTGGTCACGCTGATGTGTTGGATACCATGCATCTCGAGCAGAAACAGCAACAAGACTTGCACTATTAGTATTTGCAGAAACTACGCTTGTGTCCTGCGCATTATTAGTTTGTGTTGAAGACTCGCTCACGCGCTATCCTTTTCTACCGATTTCTGTATGGTTTATCCTAGCACAGACAGACAAAGCCGTTTAAACTTGAAACGTTGTTGAACTGTTTTCTCCACTATTTTATTTGGATATGTGGTGACAAGACTATTTAGTAACAGCGCGCTCAACAGCAGCGCTTGTAGAAATGGTGCAAAATGTCTCAATCCCCTCTTGGACGCACGCTTATCATTGCTAATCCGGCTGCTCATAGCGGTAAAGGCGCAGCTGGTGCAGAGTTTGCTCGCCACTTTTTAACCAGCTATTCAGCGGCAACGGACGGATACGAACTCAAGCTCACCACAGCTATGGGAGACGCTCGTGTCATGGCCGCAGAAGCTGCGGACTTTGATACGGTTGTCGCACTTGGCGGAGATGGCGTCATCCACGAGGTGGTCAACGGCCTCATGACCTTATCGCCAGAGGTGCGTCCAGCGCTTGGCATTATCCCCATGGGTTCCGGAAACGACTATGCACGCACCCTGGGCATGAAAATTAACGACCCCGAGGGCGCATTTGCGCAGCTGGTTCGCGGCAAGGTTAAGCGGCTAGAGATTGGTCGCATCAACGACGTCTACTTCATGGAGACCATGTCATTTGGACTTGATGCAGCTATTGCAGCCGACACCACAAAGCGCCGTGCGAACAACTCCTCTACCGAGGGCGAGGCGCTCTTCTTAACCTCGGGCCTCAAGTTTATGGCTGCAGGTAGTAAGGGTTACCCTTGCACCGTCTCGTTTGATGGCGAGAAGGACATTGATCTTCAAGCGCTTATCATGGCCTTCCAGGTTGGCCCTACGTATGGCGGCGGCTTTAAGGTCTGTCCGCATGCGCAACCTGACGATGGCCTTCTTACCGTCTGCTACAACACTAAAGTGCCTATCATTCCTCACCTGCTGGCTCTGTTTGGCCTGGCAAGAGCTGGTAAACACGTCAACTCCCGCATCATTGAGGAGCGTCACCTTAAACATGCAGTAGTGACCTTCCACGAGCCTGTCCCCGTTCAGGTTGATGGCGAGGAACTCCCCTTTGCAGAACAGTTTGTCATTGAGGTTATTCCCGCTGCACTTTCCGTGATTGTTCCCTAGCGCATAGAGCGACTTCTGCGCCGTAGGTTGCATTTCGAGGCTCGAGCTTTGTTGGTCACGCATTACGAGAAGACCGGTCTTCTCGCCAAAAGGTTTAGCATTAAAGAAACAGGGGCACCTGCCAGCGCAGATGCCCCTGAATTTGTATCGTGTAAGCTAAGACTTTACGACTAGAACTTAGCGAGCTTCACGCTCAAGCAGAGCCTTAACCTCAGCTGCGGTATCAAGCTCCATAACGCGAGCAGTCAGTTCATCTGCCTCAGCCTTTGTCCAAGCAGCAATGGTCTTGCGGGTGCGCAGAACAGATGGTGCAGAGACGGAGAACTCGTCCAGACCGAAAGAAAGAAGGACTGGGATGAGTAGTGGATCTGCAGCTGCCTCGCCGCACATACCAACCATGATCTTCTCCTTGTTGCCCTCGCCGATGAGGAACTTGAGAGAACGGAGAACGGATGGCTGGTAGACCTCGTAGAGGTAGGCAACGCGATCATTGCCGCGATCAGCGCACATGGTGTAACCGATAAGGTCGTTGGTACCAATAGAGAAGAAGTCGCACTCACGAGCCAGCTTATCTGCAATCAGAGATGCAGATGGGGTCTCGATCATGGTGCCGACCTCGATGTCCTTGTTGTAAGCTACGCCCTCAGCGTCAAGCTCACGCTTGCACTCCTCAACAAGAGCCTTTGCCTCACGGACCTCGTCAACAGTGGTAACAAGAGGAAGCATAATCTTGATGTCGCCAAATGCGGATGCGCGGAGAAGAGCGCGGAGCTGAACCTTGTACTGCTCAGCATTGTTGAGGCAGTAACGAATAGCGCGGAAGCCCATGAATGGGTTCTCCTCAGCCTTCATGTTTAGGTAAGGAATCTCCTTATCACCGCCGACATCAAGGGTGCGGATGATGACAGGCTTATCCTTTAAGCGCAGAGCAACCTTCTGGTAAGCAGCAAACTGCTCTTCCTCGCTTGGAAGCTCCTTTGCATCCATGAACAGGAACTCGGAGCGGAACAGACCAATGCCTTCAGCGTCAGCGTCGACTGCGCCGTTGGCGTCATCTGGATTACCGATGTTAGCAACAAGCAGAACCTTGATGCCGTCAGCAGTTACGGTCTCCTTGCCGCGATAAGCCTCAAGAGCGGCCTTCTCTGCAGCATAAGCCTCAGCCTGAGTCTTGTACTCAGCAAGCTCAGCCTCAGAAGGATTAACAACAACCTTGCCATTGGTGCCGTCGACAACAATAGCGTTGCCAGTTGCAACCTCAGAAGTGATGTTAGGAACAGAAAGAACTGCAGGAATCTCAAGAGCACGAGCAATGATTGCGGAGTGAGAAGTACGACCACCAGTCTCGGTAACAATACCTGCAACGTGGTCCTTATCGATGTCTGCGGTCATAGAAGGAGTCAGCTCATGGCAGACAATGACGGAGTTCTCTGGAAGTGTGGAGAGGTCAACAACCTCTTTACCAAGAAGGTCAGCGAGAAGACCAGTCTTTACGTCAGCAACGTCTGCAGCGCGCTCACGGAAGAGCTCATCCTCCATGCCAAGGAACATGTTGTAGTACATGTCGTATGCGTCACTTACAGCCTGCTCAACGCAGGTGCCACCGTCAATTGCGCCGTTAACAGCCTCTTTGATGCCCTCATCCTCAGCAAACTCAATGTGAGCACCCATAATTGCAGCAGCTTCCTCGCCCACCGTCTTGGTCATGCGCTCAATCTGCGCATTTGTCTGTGCGATGAACTTAGTTACAGCCTCTGCGTAACGAGCCTTCTCTGCAGCTGTATCTTCAACAGTGTGTGGAGTAAAAGTAAGATCTGGATCTACGGCAACCTGAGCAGTACCGATGCCGATTCCATTGGACGCATTGACTCCCTCAAACATACTTGCTCCAATCATTGTCCGCGAAGCGGTGTATTTAGTTCTGCAAGCCTATCCACATTGGACAATAGTCGCAGAAACAAAACTGTCTTTTTACAGAGTAACATTTTTTTGACCTGTTACGTTGTGAGTATCGTTAAATAAATTTCAATAAAAAAACACTTGGCAAGAGAATCTTTCTTGCCAAGTGTTTGTGCGTTCACGATAGTAAAAAAGTTATGTATTTCTTGCGCGGCGAAAGTGCACCATCTGAGGGTTTCTCGCCAAAAGAACTACGTGTTCTAGCTGCGATTACTACTCAGAATCTGCAAGCCAAGAAGACTTACCCTCGCGGCTCTCCTCTTTCTTGCGAGCAAGCTGAATCTCTTCTGCAATAGAGGCAGGCATTTCTCGGCCCATCTTCTTGTAGAGAGCAGTAACAACGCGGTCGATGGTTGCGCGCTTTGCGATTCCTCGGCTTGCTGCAGTTGCCGTACCGCAAGCAGAAGCGTAGATAAGCGCAGTGTCGTAATCGTAGCCAGCAGTAGTCTTTGCCAAAAAGCCTGCAACCATGGAGTCACCAGCGCCAGTTGCGTTAACAAGGCGAATCTTAGCGGTTGGGACAATGTGCTCAGTACCGTACTCGTCCAGGAGCAGCGAACCTGCACCGCCGCAAGAAACGATAACGTTGCGAGCGCCGCCGTCCTGGAGCTTCTTTGCAAATGGAATGCACTCTTCTGGAGTCTCTGGGCTTGCACCAAAGATACGGCCAACCTCGTGGTTGTTAGGCTTGATCAGGAATGGTTGAGCCTTAATAGCCTCCATAAGCAGCTGACCAGGAGCGTCAACAACAAACTGAATACCGCGACCAGCAAGCTGAGCCATAAGGCGAGTGTAAATATCCTCTGGAAGCGAGCTTGGAATAGAACCGGTAAGAACCAGGGTGTCACCTGCGCCAACAACATCCATGCGCTCCAGCAGCTCATCAACCTTTTTCTCCGGAATGCGTGGACCATTGCCGTTGACCATAGTCATAACAATGCCGTTAAGCTTGACATTAATGCGGGTAAAGCCTGAATCCAGCTTGACGAAGTTACTTGGAATACCCTGACGCTGAAGATCACTCAGCAGGTATTCACCAGTAAAGCCACCGACAATGCCCATAGCAACGGTGACTTTATCAAGCTCATTTAAGAGTGTGGAGACGTTAATACCATTACCACCGCAGTGCAACTCTTCTGAGGAGGAACGGTTAGTAAAGCCCATGTCCAATGTGTTTGGATGCATGACATAGTCAAGCGCGGGATTAAGCGTCATTGTGTAAATCACGGCGAGTCCTCCGAACTACAATAAAATCATGGAGACTTCAGTATGACGCAATCGCTCTCAACAAACAATTAGAAACTAGCGACTCACAAAAAATAAAAACCCCGACGCATGCCGGGGTTTGAAATTCAAATGGTGGATCGTCAGGGGTTCGAACCCTGGACCTTGGGATTAAGAGTCCCCTGCTCTACCAGCTGAGCTAACGATCCAATTAACGTTTCGAATGGGGTGGGAAAAGGGGCTCGAACCCTCGACCTACGGAGCCACAGTCCGTCGCTCTGCCAACTGAGCTACTCCCACCATTTGGCCACCTCATGAAACGCAGCTAAATCATTATTACAGAATCAGAAAAAGATGCAAGCGAGAAACGCAGTTTTTTCAAACTCTTTTTTGATTTTCTTAGAAATCTGCCGGAGCAACGGGTTTCTCGCCAAACAAAATGCGGAGAAGAACGAGCTTCTCCGCAGGTGATTTCATGCACTATACGAGCAGGTATATGGTGGTATGGCAGTGGTGCGGTGTCAAGAAACCGCAATCAGTCCGCTTAAAGCCGCAGACTGTGTCTAGAAACCGTGAGCCGTAAGTGCTGCATCCAGACGATTCAACGCTTCCTCAATCTCGACGCGAGGGGCTGCCAAATTCCAACGCTTGAAACCCTGGGCAGCCTCGCCAAAGAAGACTCCGTCGGTGAAGAAGAGCTGAGCCTCAAACTGCAACAGGTGGTCAAGCTCTTCTGGGGTAAGGCCAAGGTCTCTGAAGTCGAGCCACTGGAGGTAGGTTCCCGTGATTGGTGCAAGCTTCACCCGAGGGTGCTTGGTGGCGAAGAAGTCCAGGACCAACTTCTGGTTATCGTCAACAGCCTTGATGCATGCGTCAAGCCATGCCCCACCCTTGCTATAAGCCAGCTCACAGGCCTTGAAGCTGATTGGATTGCATGAGGTGGTCTCTCGGGTCTCCAGGCGCTTCTCGAGGCGGCTACGCAGTTCTGGATTGCTCACGATGATGTTGCTGAACTGCGTGCCAGCAAGGTTGAAACTCTTTGAAGCGCTTGTGCACGTAATGGTACGCGCTGCGACTTCATCGGAAATTGTTTCAAAGACGGTATGCGTAGAGCCTGGCATGATGAGGTCGTGGTGGATCTCGTCAGCAACCACAATGAGGTTGTGCTTAACCGCAATCTCTGCGATGCGCGTAAGCTCTTCTTTGGTCCACACGCGACCGCTTGGATTGTGGGGTGAACACAGGATGATCATGGTGTTCTTTGGCTCGGCGGCAAGTTTCTCAAGCAGGTCAAAGTCAATGTCGTAGTGAGGACCCTCTGACAGGACAAGCGGGCACTCTACCAGCGCACGGTTATTCTCCTCAACTGCCATGTAGAACGGATGGTAGACAGGAGTAAACAGGATGACACCCTCGTCTGGCTGGGTGAACTCGGCAACAGATGAAAAGAGCGCAGGCACCACGCCAGACGAATTGAGCAGCCACTCAGGCTTCACATCCCAGTTGTGACGTGTCTTCATCCACTTGCACACAGCCTGCTTCATCTGATTGGTTGGCACGGAATAGCCAAGGATTGCGTCATTGATGTATTCCTTGAGGCCCTCGACAATCTCTGGGGCTGTGTGATACTCCATATCAGCAACAGAAAAAGGTGGAATACCAGGAGCTACATCTGGATTCATGTCGTACATGACGTTCCATTTTCTAGAACCAGTACCAGCGCGATCAACGCGGGATTCAAAATCGTAAGACATAGTGTCTCCATTCACGTAAGCCTGTAATCAGTGTAGCTGCTTTTAGTGTAGCTACTTTTCTTTTCCTTTGTCATTCTTCTGATAAGAAAATCTTTGATGGCACGACGTATTTGCAATCCTTATTGCTATAATGAACGACGCTATATGTCTCCTTAGCTCAGCTGGATAGAGCGTCGGTCTTCTAAACCGCAGGTCGCGCGTTCGAATCGCGCAGGAGGCACCAAAAACTCCAGGTAGATGGCTTGCCGTCTACCTTTTTTGTTAAAATTTTTATCGGCTGCCTCCATTTTGCCTCCAAACTGTATGGCTACTGTAAAAGTAGAATACCTGTTCGAATAAAAGTTTTAACTATTTAGATAGGTGATTTTTGCATAAACAATGGCTGATATGCAGGAAAACTAATCAAGAAATTGATGTATCAAATTAGAGGTGCTGTTTTGGGTAAAAAATCCGTTTAGTTGGAGTTTATTTTTGGACTTCGAAATTTTGTCACTTACGTTTACCCAGCTCAGAAATTTTGTACTAATTTCCACAATTTTGTCCACGTAAAATTGCTGGTAGATGGCTTGCATAGAAACTAAGCATTTTTGGATACTCCAACTAAACGCATTTTTTACCACTTTACCGCCGAATGGCACTCTATCGCTGAAAAATTTGACTCAGACGCACAAAAATACCCGTTCAATTCTACGAAATAGAATCGAACGGGTACTTGGTCAACGAAAATGATGCGAGCGTGGCTGCGCGCCAGATATTACAGCAGGTACTCTGCAATCTGGACAGCGTTTGTTGCGGCACCCTTCCTAATCTGGTCTCCGCAACAGAAGAATGTCAGCGCATGAGTATCTTTATCAGCGGAAAGATCCTCGCGAATACGACCAACATAGATAAGGTCCTGGTCAGAAGTATCAAGAGGCATTGGGTACTGAAGCTCTGCTGGGTTGTCTACAACCTTGATTCCTGGAGCATCCTCAAGAATAGCGCGAGCCTCATCTGGACTCAAAGGACGCTCAAGCTCAACAGTGATGGACTCAGAGTGTGAGCGCATCGTTGGAACTCGGACACAGGTACAGTTAACGCGCAGCTCAGGAAGGTGCATGATCTTGCGACCCTCGTTTTGCATCTTCATTTCCTCGGAAGTGTAGCCAACCTCGTCAAAGCCGCCAATCTGTGGAATCAGGTTAACTGCCAGCTGGTATGCAAAAGGAGCGGTCTCGGTTACTTCCCTACCTGCAACAACGTCCGCCATCTGATTCTTCAAGCTCGTAAGACCAGGAAGACCAGCGCCTGATGCAGCCTGATAGGTTGATGCAATAATACGCTTTGCACCTGCTGCCTTATGCAGAGGATACAGAGGCACCAGGCCAATAATGGTTGCACAGTTTGGATTAGAGATGATGCCGTTATGGTTCTTGATATCCTCAGCGTTAATCTCTGGGATTACCAGCGGAACGTTTGGGTCCATTCTAAATGCATGGGAGTTGTCAACGCAGACGCATCCACGCTTAACTGCTTCAGGGAGCAGCTCTTTTGCCTGCTCGTCGCCAGCTGCGCCAAGGACAATATCTACACCCTCAAAAGCCTCTGGTGTTGCTTCGCGAATTACAATCTGCTGGCCAGCAAATTCGATAGTTTTACCAGCGCTTCGAGCGGATGCCAGAAGCACCAGCTCCTTGATAGGAAAATTACGCTCTTCAAGGCACTGCATCATCTGAGCGCCAACAACGCCGGTAGCACCAAGAATTGCAACAACCCTACCGTTTGGATCAAAAGCCATAGTTACCTCGAAACCATTTCGTCACGAACAAATCCGTTATAAATGACGCCAATTGTGCGATCAAAGTCGGCATTATCGACGCCCACAATAATACTAATCTCTTCCGAGCTCTGCGTAATCATGCGAATGTTGACGCCCGCATTGCCCAGCGCGCCAAAGATCTTACCAGAGGTACCAGAACGCCTAGACATATTGCGACCAACCACAGAAACAAGAGCTAGACGGTCTACCATCGTAATATCATCAGGCTCAATCTCGCGACGAATATCGCTGATGATGGAATAAACCGTATCCTTTACGTCGGAGGCATTTACCACAATACCAAACGAATCAACGCCTGTTGGGATGTGCTCCACAGAGACCCCGTAGCGCTCAACAATATTGAGAGCGCGGCTGATGACGCCAACCTCGTTGGACATGTGAGCCTTCTTAACGTGAATAGCCAAGAAGTCTTTCTTGCCTGCAATACCTGTAATCAAGTGCTCGTTTGTATCGCCATCTGCGGTCTCACGGATAACCGTACCCGTATCTTCTGGACGGTTGGTATTCTTAATCTGAATTGGAATGTTTGCCTCGCGAACAGGGAAAATTGCCTCTTCCTGAAGAACGGAAGCGCCCATGTAAGAAAGCTCGCGCATCTCGTCAAAAGTAATGCGGCCAATGGCGCGTGGATTCTGAACAATGCGAGGATCCGCAGAAAGGAAGCCAGAAACGTCAGTCCAGTTCTCATACAAGTCAGCGTCTAGGCAGCGAGCAACAATGGCACCGGTAATATCGCCGCCACCGCGCTGGAACAACTTAATTGCACCGTCAACGGTAGCACCGTAGAAGCCAGGCAGCACAAACGAGCCGCTGCGAGCAACGACCTCTTTGAGTCTAGAAGCAGTGCGCTCCATATCAATGGTGCCATCATGATGGAACAACATAACGTCAGCAGCATCAACAAAGGGCAGGCCAAGATACTCAGCAAGAATCTGGCAGGTAAACCACTCGCCTCTACTTACTACATACTCTGGCGAGAAGGACTTGATGTTTGTAGCAAACTTCTCAAACTCCTCGGCGACAGGCCATGCAACTCCCAGTTCATCAGCAATCTCCACAAAGCGAGCCTCGATGTCTGCAAGTAAAGAGGTGCAGTCAACGTGATACTCAATGTGAGCATTTACCAGCAGCAAAAGATCAGTAATCTTGTTATCGGTTGAATGGCGCTTTCCCGCTGCAGACGAGACAATAAAGCGTCTATCAGGGTCAGCCTCAACAATAGCTTTAACTTTTTTGAACTGCTCTGCAGAAGCAACACTTGAGCCGCCAAATTTTGCAATTTTGATCATTTCTAATTCCTCTTTTCAAGTGCAGCCATAAAGGTTGTAGGGTCTTGCGAAAGTGCGCTGGTAAGAAGCTCACGGGCCTTCTCGGCACTTAGATTTTTAACCAACTGAGCACCTGGCTCCCAGAACGAGCCACCCGGAACATCCGCTTGCGTCCTAAATACGTAATCAGAAACAAGCAGCTCAGGATTATACGAAAGATCTGACGAGAAGGTCTGCTGACCCCCAGCAGGAGCCGCGGCGCAGTCAATAATATCCTGCACGACGGCGTTTGCCGTTGGGTCGCCACCGGCACCCTGACCGTAAAACTTGAGCTCGCCAATGGTATTTCCCACGGCAGTTGCAACGTTAAAGTTAGTTGGAACGTTGGCCTCTATGGTTGAGAGCGAAACCGCAACTGGCTCAACAGCTACCGCATACGATAAACCGTCAGAAACACCACGACCAAAGAGCTTGATTGTCATATCGTGACTGCCAAACATGGCAAGATCGCGCTTAGTTAAGTTTCTGATACCAGACATAGGAATCTGGTCTGTGCAGATTACGTCGAAGGCGATAGATGCAGAAATCATAGTCTTAGAGCGAACATCAATGCCGTCGATATCGCTTGACGGGTCTCGCTCGGCGTAACCCAGCTCCTGAGCTTTGCTCAGAACCTCAGCAAAGTCCGTTCCGTCTTTGAGCATGGAATAGACAATATAGTTGGTGGTTCCATTCATGATTCCCCAGAACGCAGAAATCTCGTCAATACGACGAACTTTCTGAATTCCTGCTATCCAAGGAATGCCACCGCACACGCATGCTTCGATCTTAAGGTTGACGCCCGCTTCAGCGGCAAGTGTCATAAACTCCTCAAAATGAGCAGATACCACGGCTTTATTTGAGGTGACTACATTTTTCTTAGCAGTCAGCGCAGCTTTGATGTATTCATAGGCTGGCGTGAGGCCACCCATGCACTCAACAACGGTATCGAGCGCAGGGTCAGACAAGAGCGCATCAAAATCAGATGTTGCCCGAGGGTCAACGTGCTCTTTACCAGCTCTAACCAAGATGGACGTCAGGTTAACGTCAGAAACGCGCTCATCAAGAATGCGCGCAACTGAAGCACCAACCGTTCCAAATCCAAGTAGGGCAACGTTTTGCATATAACTCCAAATCTATCAGTCATTTTGCGAGAAAACCGATTGCCTGCAAGGCTAATTGCAGAGCAAGGATAACCGCACGCAAAGGTGACTGCACTGATAACAATCTCATAGACAAAAACTACCAAAAACCTAGACAGAATCTAATCGACAGTTTTTCTCGTCTTCATAATGCTATGAACAATTCTATGTTACAAGCGACTTTTACTTCTCACTGTTAAAATAATAGAAACGCAACACGCGAGACGTGCAATTTGCACGCGCACAACACGCGAGACGCACTACACGCGACACGTTCTAAAGATTGGTGGTTTCATGGCCGTCGCATATCACAGCACAAGAAGCTCTGACCATACCGTTTTGGCAAAACAAGCCATTTTGCAGGGAATTGCTCCCGACGGCGGCCTTTATATCCAAGATTCAATTGGCGAGAAACCCCTCGATCTTGCAAAGGTTTGTGCTCAGGGCTTTAAGGCTACTGCTTTTGACGTGCTTTCTGCTCTGCTGGACGACTACTCTGCTGAAGAGCTGACTCGCTGTATTGAGGGCGCGTATGGCTCTCAGTGGGACACCCAGGCTATCACGCCTGTTTCTGCTATCGGAGAAGACTGGCTGCTTGAGCTCTTCCATGGTCCAACGTCGGCTTTCAAAGACGTTGCGCTTCAGATGCTCCCCCGCCTGATGAGTGTTGCTCGCGAGGACGCGGACGTAGCTAGCGCTGTCGACGCGGCCGCCACCGCCGGCAAGAGCATCATGATTGTGACCGCAACTTCTGGCGACACTGGCAAAGCTGCACTTGAGGGCTTCAAAGACGTATCCGGCATGGGCATCACCGTCTTTTACCCTGAAGGCAAGGTTTCTGATATTCAACGCCTGCAGATGGTGACTCAAAAAGGTTCTAACGTAGCTGTTTGCGCAGTTAAGGGAAACTTTGACGACGCTCAAAACGCCGCTAAAGCAATCTTTGCTAACAAGGAGTTGGCGCATGAGTTGGCCGGTAAAGGCACAGTGCTTTCCAGCGCAAACTCCATCAATATTGGTCGTTTGGCCCCGCAGGTAACCTACTACTTTGACGCATATGCCCAGCTTGTTGCCAAGGGCGCCATCGCTCAGGGTCAAAAAGTTACTTTCTGCGTGCCAACCGGCAATTTTGGCGACGTTCTCGCAGGTTACTTTGCAAAAGAGATGGGTCTGCCTGTTGAGCGCCTCATTGTGGCTTCTAACAGCAATAAGGTGCTGACTGATTTCTTGGAAACAGGCATTTACGATCGTAGACGTGCATTTGAAAAGACCATCTCTCCATCAATGGACATTCTGGTTTCATCAAACCTTGAACGACTCCTCTATCTTGCGTCCGGCAAAGACACTGAGCTTGTCAGCTATCTGATGAACCAGCTGGTAACCAAGGGTATCTACACGGTACCTGCTCAGGTGATGGACACCATCCGCGAAACCTTTGATGCTGGCTTTGCTACCGACGCTCAGACGCGTGAGACTATCCATTCTACCTGGGAGAATTGTCGTGTGCTGATTGATCCTCACACAGCCGTCGCAAAGCACGTGCTTGACAGTGTTTCTCGCCAGGCGGGTAACGTGCGCGTTTGTCTGTCTACTGCTAGCCCGTATAAGTTCTCGTCCGACGTGCTTGCCGCGCTGGGCCGCTCGACCGCTGGCCTGGATGACTTTGCATGCATGCATACGCTCGCCGAAATCACGGGCACTAATCCGCCAATCCAGCTTTCATCGCTGAATGATAACGTTATCATTCATACTGACGTTCGCGAGAAGGAACAGCTTGCTTCGTACGTTTCTGAAGCATGCGGGCGTATTTTTGCTTGTTAGACTCTGAGAAAGCAGGTTCTACATGCTCGACAACACCATCTTGACCGTATCTGTACCTGCTACCTCTGCAAACATTGGCGTCGGCTACGATACGCTGGGTCTTGCGTTTAACCTGCGCGCAAAAATTACGTTTAGGGAATCTCCTACGCTCATCATTGACGGCTGTCCCGAGCAGTTCAGAAACGATGACAACCTTGTCTGGACGTCTTATGTTCGAGCCTGCGAAAAGCTGGGCGAAGAGCCCACTCCTAAGCACATCACTATCGATTCGCCTATTCCGCTTTCTGGTGGACTTGGCTCAAGTTCTACCTGCGTAATTGCTGGTATTGCAGCCGCGATGACCGAGTCTCATGGTGGCTGGGATCCTGAGCGTGCGCTCGACTTTGCCTGTCATTTTGAGGGCCATCCCGATAACGTTGCTCCTGCAATTTACGGTGGCCTGACCTCGTCATTTGTTGAGGGTGGGCATACCGTTTGTACTCGAAGGCTGGTAGCGCGCGGTCTCTCTTTTGTTGCAATTGCACCGCCGTACACTGTCAACACCGAGGATGCCCGCAAGGTGGTTCCGCAGAATATTTCTCTTCAGACCGCTGTTTATCAAATGGGTCGTACCGTTGCTGTTACCCATGCACTTGAAACAGGCAATGGAGGTCTTTTGGCAGCTGCCTGCAACGACAAACTCCATGAGCCCTACCGCAAGGAGCTCATTCCTGATTACGAAGAGCTCAAACAGGTAGCTAAGCTTGCTCGTGCTTGCGCCTTTGTTATCTCGGGCTCAGGTTCCACCATGGTTGCCATCTGCGACTCCCCTGTTACAGCTCGCGCTGTTGCCGAGAATGCCAAGCAGGTCAGAGGCGATCTCTGGATTCAGATTCTTGAGCCAGCACTTCTGGGTACCGTCCTTACCTTGGACGACGGCCAGCAACACCACAACACTTTCGACGAGATTTAACGTGACAACTGCGCTCGGTCAATGCGTGTACTAACAAGTACGCCTGCGACAACACGGGTTTCTCGCCAGGTGCGCCTGAAAAGTGTAAAGAATCTGTATTTGAGGCACAGATTCTTTGATGAAATCAGGCAAATCCACAGTTTCTTTTACGTATTTAGGCAAAAGTTACAGATTCTTTGAAGAAATCAGGCGCGTGAAGATAGGCTGCGCCGCGCCAAATTTTGCGAGCCTG
>CALFOQ010000011.1:0-14302 GCA_937921235.1 uncultured Atopobium sp.
CGAAAGAGCAGCGGCAAGCACCTTATCAATGGCGCGACCAGTAAGCGCAGAGACGTTAATGGAAGCAATCCAAGGAGCAAAGGCCAGGCGCTTTGCTACAGAGACTGCTACCTCATCACGTTTTGCTTCGGAATCAATAAGATCCCACTTATTAAGAAGAAGCACCAAGCCGCAGCCACGCTCAACAGCCATATTTGCGAGTTTCTGGTCCTGCTCGGTGACACCAATAGAAGCATCAACAACAAGAAGACAGACGTCTGCGCGGTCCATTGCCTGTAGGCCTCTGACCAGACTGTAATACTCAACATCCTCGTGAACCTGGCTCTTCTTACGAATACCCGCGGTATCAACAAGACGAATAGGAGTTCCCTTCCATTCAATCATGGTGTCAATAGCGTCACGCGTAGTACCAGCAACATCAGAAACAATGGAGCGTTTTTTGTTTGCCAAGCGGTTTGCCAGCGAAGATTTACCTACATTTGGTCGGCCGATGATGGCAAGGTTAAGAATGCCATCATCTTCCGGCTCTTCGTCTACCTCTGGGAATGCGTTGACAATGTCATCCAGCAAATCGCCCGTACCGTGACCATGTGAAGCAGAAAGAGGCAGAGGCTCGCCGCAACCAAGTGCGTAGAAGTCCCATAGACCATCCTGCTCTGTAGCAGGGTTATCTTTCTTGTTGACAACCAAGAACACGGGCTTGGTGGTTTTGCGAACAATGCGTGCAACCTCTTCATCTTCATCGGTTACACCGGTAGAGCCATCTACAACAAAGACAATAACGTCTGCCTCTTCGCATGCAAGAAGAGCCTGCTCACGAATGTGTGGAGCAAAGCGGTCCTGCGACTTAATTGACTCAATGCCGCCGGTGTCAATAAGCTTGAACTCACGGCCGTTCCAGTCAGCATCGTGATACGAACGGTCACGGGTTACTCCCCTAGACTCATGCACAATTGCATCGCGTTTCTCGGCAATTCTATTTACCAGCGTGGACTTGCCAACATTTGGGCGTCCAACAATAGCAACAATGGGCTTAGCCATGTCTCACCTTTCATTCAGTTGGTTTAATAATACCAGCAATACGTGGCTAATCCCACTCTTTGAGCGCTTTAATGCACGACTTGGCAATGTTCGTGGGACCAGGAATTGACATGATTACTTTTGCTCCGCGTGCCTCTAGCTGCGCAGTTAAATCGGCTAGTGACATGCCATCAAGCGTGACCTTATCAAAGTTAAACATGACCTCAGGGAGCACTACCAGAACATCTGTGAGGTCTTCAGGCACCTGGGCGAGAAGATCTACGGCGCAGATAAGTCCTGTGACATTAACGTCTCCACCAAAGAAATCGTTGCGCACGGCAAAGGTAGAAACGTTGCCGTCAGCTGACCAGTCGTCGCAGAAGGTCTGGATGGTTTGCTGAGCAGCTTCTCCTACAATCAGCAAAATCTTGCGAGAGCGCGCAGAAAGATAGGTATCTACCTCATCAAGAGCGGTACGCATAATGCTACAGACCTCTTCAGCCTCATCGAGGAAGCTTCTGAGCATACCAATACCGTCATAAAATTGCGGATAACCGTCATAAGTATACGCAGGTGGAATAGGTAGCTGAGCGTCTACGTAGAACTCGTCAGAGAGCTGGAAGCGCGTAATGCCCAAAGAAGCTCGTGCACGCTCCTGGTATGGTTCAACAATTTTGACTACAGAGCGGGATAGCTCTACGTCATCAGAATATGAATGCGTAAAGCGTTTGGAGTCTTTGGTATAGCCAAGGGGAACAATGGCCAACGAGGTAATCTGCTGGTGAGCCTCTACCCAATCAAGCGTTTTATCAAGCTCTTCACCGTCATTGATATTAGGGCACAAGACAATCTGGCCATGAATCTCAATGCCAGCATCCATGAGTTTCTCGAGAGCTTCAATGCCTCTAGCAGCGCGAGCACCAATTAAATTGCGACGCACGTCAGGTGAGATTGCATGTAGCGAGACGTTCATAGGCTCAAGCTTGTGAGAGATGATGCGCTCAACATCATCGTCAGTAAGGTTAGTGAGCGTAACAAAATTACCCTGCAAAAAGCTCAGGCGATAATCGTCATCTCTAATGGAAAGTGAGGGTCGCATGTCTTCTGGCAGCATAGCCATAAAGCAGAACTGGCACGCGTTTACACAGGTCTTGATGCCGTCAAAAAGTACGTCAACAAAGTCAACGCCCCAGTCTTCTCCGGATTCACGCTCAAGTACACACTCATAAAGCGTTTCATCACCAGGAACAGAAACTTCAAGCTCACAGAGGGAGCCGTCGGCCTCCCAACGCCAATCAATCAGATCTTTTGGCACAACACCATTGACCTTCTCGATACTCATACCTGGCTCAAGGCCAGCCTTCCACGCGGGACTACCCTCTTCAACGGACTCAATAAGCGCACCAAGTCCACCAGATTTTGTATTTCCGTAGTCTGCGCGCTGTTCCATGCTAGGCGCCTACGATTTGTTCAATAGCTGATTTAACTGCATTGATATGAGCTTCCGGCGTAGAAGCGCCGGCGGTAATACCAATATGCTCTGCTCCCTCAAACCAAGAAGCTTGCAGCTCATCAGCGCCTTCAATGTGATACGTTGCGGGGCAATAGAGCTTAGAAATCTCTGCTAAGCGAGTGGTATTTGCAGAAATTCTGCCGCCAATGATAATCATGACGTCAGACTCTTTTGCAAGCCTCATGCACGAGTCCTGATGGCCCGCAGTAGCCTCGCAGATGGTATTCATAACGCGAAGCTCGTCAACAAGCGGAAGCACCGCGTTAACTACTTCAGAGAGCTTAGCGGCGCTCATGGTGGTCTGTACTACCAGGCCAACCTTCTTTGCGGCCCTCATAGCGTCTGCCTGTGCAGCAACTTCTTCTACTGAGTCAATAGCCAAAGAACCTGGAACGTGAGCCAGCGTAGCTTCTACCTCAGGATGTCCGGACTCTCCTACCACGTACACGGCATAGCCCTGTTTGGCGAGAAGTTCTGCAGCTCCGTGAGCTTTCTTTACAAACGGACAGGTTGCATCTAACACGTCAACACAGCCGTCCTTGGCAATCTGCTCCTCTTGGGGAGTTACGCCATGGGTGCGCAACAATAGCGCACTTCCTTTAGCCGCAGAGGCAGAATCAACAACCTCTACGCCCTGGTCTTTAAGGGACGTAACAACGCGAGGGTTATGGATAAGCGGACCAAGTGTGCGCACGGGCGCATGAGCATCTTTGACGGCCTGCTGGACCATCTGAAGAGCTCTTTCTACACCGTAACAAGCACCTGCTTCATCGGCAATTTTGATAGTAGGCACGAACTAATTCCTTCCGGGATGCTCTTTGAGCATTGCATCTCGTAGTTCATATACCCGCTCCATAGCAATTTCTTCCATCTCTTTTGCCTGATCTTTACGCTTCGTAGAAGTCAGATCACTAAAAGAAACCTTCTGACCTGCACGAAGATACACCTTTACAGGCTTAACCAAAGGAGAGCCTTTTTTCTTAATATCAAGCGCGCCAATAATGGCCAGTGGCTGAACATCTACCTTGGCAAGCTGTGCAATAAGCGCAAAGCCGCCATGGGTTTCTCCACGTTCAGTGTTGCTTCTGACTCTGGTACCCTCAGGATAAATGAGAAGCATTTCTCCCCTAGAAAGAGCCGTAGTTGCGCGACGAATTGCCTTCATATCGGCAGTTCCACGATCAACGGGAATTCCGCCAAGTCTAGAGAGTGCCCACTGAAGTGGTTTGAATTTGTTGAACTCACTCTTGTAGATGGTTCTCACGGGAATACCGTGAACAAGGAGGTGAACAACAGTAACAATGGGATCCAAAAACGTTGGATGGTTCATGATAAGAACGCGAGGGGTCTTATCGCCAACAAAGAGTTGGTCATTGTCCCAGCGCCATCTAAACCAGATTTTTGTAATCAGTCCAAGCACACTGACTGCCAGCCATTTAAAGAACTTTGCTGGAGCTGGAAAATCAGCAAGCGCGGTATCGTAATAATCGTCAAACGAGTTTCCGCCAAAAGGACGCAAACGCTTAGATGCCGCTGCTATAGAAGACTTTTTCTCGGAGCGCTTAGGCTCTTCCGTGTGAGACTTCCCGTCATCAGAAGAGCTACCTTCTGATTCATTTCCCTGGTGAGAAGACCTATGGTTACGAGCATCTCTCTTACGTAAACCTGGATGCAGGTCAATAATAGCTGCAATAACCTCTTCAACAGAAAGCGCAGAAGAGTCAATGTGGTGGGCATCTTCTGCAGCACGAAGTGGTGCTGCCTTTCGCTCAGAATCAGCCTTATCACGAGCCTTGATGTCTTCGAGAATCTTCTCCTCACTCTTGGCGTCTACCTGGGCATCGTTTCCAGTGGCTGCGTCTCCACCCTGGCGCTGAACAGCGCGGCGGTGAGCTCGAGCAGCAGGATCTGCGGTCAAGAAGACCTTTACATCAGCTTCGGGGAATACCACGGTGCCAATGTCACGACCTTCAGCAACTACATCGCCATTCTCGCCAGCACGACGCTGAAGCGTGACCATAGCCTCACGGACCTCAGGGATGGCTGCAACAGCACTAACGTTTCTGTCTACCTCGGGAGTACGAATCTCTGTTGTAACGTTTGAGCCGTTTGCGTAGACGGTCTGGCCGTTTGCGGAGTTACCAAACGAGATGCTAATGCTGCGTGCAACCTGAATGATTTTCTCGGTATCAGTCATATCGATGCCCTGACGCAGGCATTCTACGGTTACGGAGCGATACATTGCACCTGTATCAAGAAAAATCAGATTCAGGCGATCAGAAAGTGCGCGCGCAACCGTGGACTTTCCGGAGCCTGCTGGGCCGTCAATAGCAACAATCATTACTTATCCCCCTTGGTGACACCCCAAATGTCACGAAAATCGTAAAAACTTGGCTCAGTGGAACGACGAATAACTTCTTCTGGATCAAGGTTAAATCCACCAAGCTTAAAATCAGAACTGCCTGTACTAGTAAAGAAGATTGAAGAGACATTTGCAAGATGTACATTCCAGCTTGAACTACCTGGGATGCCAAAAATCTCTGCCATCATAGAGCGTAAATAACCGCCATGAGAAATACAAACGGTACGTCCAGAAAGACTAGAAAGCTCGTTAAGAATAGTGCGACACTTGCTTCTTACCTGCTCGTATGACTCTGCCTCTGGGGCAGGTATGGAGTGGCCGTTTTTGTCTGAGGCCCAAGGAAACGTAAGGCCATAAGGCTTTAAAATCTCTTCTGCATCAGCAAAACGTTTGCTCTCCAAAATGCCAAAATCCATCTCTGCAAGGTCATCTTTTACCTCACAAGGAATACCAAGCTCGGTGGCAGCCATCTGAGCCATGTCTTTGCAGCGAGATAAAGGAGAGGTCCAAATTCTATCTGGATGAAATGCAACAAGTGCACGAACAGCGTGCTCTCGCTGTTCAACGCCATGCTCGGTAAGCTCAACGTCTCTTCTGCCGCTGAAAAAGCGCTGTGTATTAGCCACGCTTTCTGGGTGGCGCATAAACAAAATGCGATGAACCTGAGCTGGAACTTCAAATGGCTGCATTATGTCTCCTCTCTGGGCGTGTTTGAGCTGTTTGACGTGCGCTTAGAAATCGTGCGACTAGTAATTACTTGCTTGCATGTAAAGGCATGATGGGAGAAGCACCAGGCTCTCTACCAATAGTGCGCTCCAGAGCGGCAACTTCCTCTTCTGTGAGAAGCCTCCACTCGCCTTCTTTAACGCCTGTAAGGTGAAGCGGCCCAAACGTGTCTCTGTGGAGTGCGAGAACTCTATGATGAATAGCAAGAAGCATCTTTTTGACCTGGTGCTTTCTGCCTTCTCTAATAGTTACGCTGACCAGGGAGTTTGGCTCTCCTCCACCGGTTTTTCCTAAACCCTGTGGGGCGAGAAGTGCCTTCATCTTGGCATCGTTGGAAACAATCTCAACCTCAGCAGGGGCTGCAGGGCCGTCTTCAAGCTCAATACCTTCGCGCAGGCGATTTAGCTGCTCTTCTGTAGGCGTACCTACTACATGAGCAACATAGTGCTTCCATACATGCTTTGAGGGATGCAGAAGCTCTTGTGCCATCTGACCATCGGTGGTGAAGAATAGAAGACCCGTGGTATCCATATCAAGACGTCCAACAGGGAAAAGTCCCGGGTATCTGTCAGTGGGAACCATGTCCACAATGGTTGGTCTACCCTGAGGGTCTTTCATAGTAGTCAAGTAACCTGCAGGTTTGTTGAGCATCAAGTAGACGGGTTTCTCGGCAATTGAGCAGACAATACCGTCAACTGCAACAACATCTACCAGCGGATCAACCTTGCTGCCAAGCTCGGTGACTACCTGGCCGTTTACCGTGACGCGACCAGAGGTCATCAGGCGCTCAGAGCCACGACGGCTAGCCACTCCCGCGCGCGCCAAAAAGCGCTGCAGGCGCATGGGGACAATACGCTCTTCTGCCACGGCCTATGCATCCTCTTGCGTATCGTAGCTGTCTCCCAAAAGGGAGCGCTCATCGTCAATGTCTTCTGCGGCTTCTTCAAGCGTTGAAGTGAAGCTTCTGCCAGAGAGTCTCTCGCGAATAAACTGCTTGGACTCCTCATCAGGGGCAAAGTCTTCCAGTGGAGGCAACTCTCGCAAAGACTTGAGGCCAAAGCGCTCTAAGAAAAGGGCTGTTGTGCCATAGAGAATGGCTTGTCCCCTATCTGCCTCTTTGCCCACTTCACGTACAAGGTTTTTCTCGCGAAGTGAAGAGATGACACCATCAGAGTTAACACCACGAATAGCACGGACGCCTTCACGAGTAACGGGCTGGTGATAAGCAATAACCGCCAGCGTCTCAAGCGCTGCCTGAGAAAGGCGACGCGTATCCCAGGAGAGCACAAAATCGCTGACCAGCTGATGGTGAGCTGGGTGCGTAAAGAGACGCCAACCGCCGGCTACCTCCCTGAGCTGAAATCCCCTGTTACAGCGCGTATACTCCTCTGCAAGCTCTTTGAGCGCTTGTGCAACCTCGGCAGGAGCTGCATTGGTGACCTTGGAAAAGTCGGCCGTGGTGATTGCATCTGTTGCAACCAAAAGCAGTGATTCTAGTGCGCCTTTGAGCGACTCGGAATCTAAATAGGTAAGCTCTTCTGCCATAAGTTATTCCGCCTCTTTCTGTGCTTCATCGGGCGTTTGAGTTAACGATAAAAGCGTCTGTTGGACATCATCGAGTGCGTTTTGAGACAAGTTAAATCCTTCAAGGTCTGGCTCATCACCAGATAGTTCTTCTAGTTCCAAAAGAACTGACTCATCAAGCTGGTATGAATCTGCGCCCTCTATGTGCTCAATCTCAATCTCACCAAAAACAACGTCTTGCTGAACACGTACAAGCCCGCGTTTAAAAAGCTCGAGAACTGCCAAGAAGTTTGCAACCACAATCTCAGGCGTATCCTGACCGTCTAAGAGCTCAGAGAACGTCACTTTACCCTTAGAGCGCGTGAGTCGGTCCACAGAAGCTACCGTCAGGGCTACTGGGAGCCTTTTTGGCGCCACATGTTCTGCTTCAAGCAAGAATGTCTCACGTTTTGAGTCAATGTCCGCACAGATGACGGCAAGGCTTCTGAGGGTAATGCCCTCAAGATAGTCTGGCATGAGGTTCAAGAAATCGGGATCTGGGCCTACTGAGCGTGGGAACATGTACGACTCTGCCTCCATGCGGCTACCCAGCGCAGCACCTGCATTTCTAAACTGCTTATAGGCAATAAGGCGAGCGATAAGAACTTCTCGAGCCTCATCAGGAGAAAGCCCGTCAAGCTCGTTATCATACTCATCTTCATCGTATGAATTTTTGAGCGAAACATCTTGAGGCACCAAGGCATGAGCTTTCATGTCCAAAAGCGTTGACGCAACAAGGACAAAGTCACTAGCAACGTCTAGGTCAAGCTCTTCCATGGCGTCAACTTCTGCCAGGTACTGATCAGCAACCTCAGAGATAGAAATAGAGCCAATAGCAACTTTTTGCCTACTTACCAGCTGAAGGAGCAGGTCAAACGGACCAGAATATGTTGCAGTGTTTACTTTGTACGACATTAGATGATTCTCGCAAGCAGGCTCAAAATGACGTTAGAAATGCCCCCAATAATGGACGAGAAAAAGCCAGGCGCAAAGAACATGAGTCCCACTACAGCAATCATACAGTAAGGCTCAATGGCGTAGAACTTTTGACGGTTTTTCTCGCCAAGAAAATATAACAGCAGCTTAGAGCCGTCCAAAGGCGGAATAGGCAGCATGTTAAAGACCGCCAGGCTTACGTTGATCTGGATGTAGAAAATGACCAGCGAAGAAACGTAGTACAGTACCAGCGGATTTAATGCGGTGCCAAATGCAATGCTTACCGCATTGAGCAAACGCAGCAAGAGTGCGCCGAGAAATGCCTGCAAAATGTTAGAAGCTGGACCTGCTAGTGCTACAAGAATCTCGTCACGACGACGATCTTTGAGGTAGTTGGGGTTATAGGGAACGGGCTTTGCGTAACCAAAGCTGGGACCACCCATCAATACCAACATAAACGGTAAAAGAACCGTACCGAACAAGTCAATGTGTGCCAGTGGATTGAGCGTCAAACGGCCAGACATTTTAGCGGTAGGGTCTCCGCACTTGTATGCCACAAAGCCATGCGCAACCTCGTGAACCACAATGGCAAAGATTACCAGTGCAAATTCAGCGAGCGTTGTCAAAAGCGATGAAATTGATGTTAAAGCAGTTGGCACAACAATCCTTATCTCAACATCTGCAAAAACCATGCAGACAGGCACGTACAAATAAAGACTCTCAAGAACATGACGTTAGTTACAAGACAGTAGGTACAAGACAATTTTACCCAAGATTGGCAAAACTACCTACTCATCAATGTCTGCTTCCATTTTTTCTGAAAGCTCCAACCATTCAGCCTCAAGCGCAGGAATCTTCTTAGAAAGTGCCTGGTATTCAGCCATACACTCATCAAACTTTTGAGGATCATTATAGAGAGTCTCGTCAGCCATAAGCGTCATGAGCTCATCGTAGCGTTTGTGTGCGGGAGTAAGTGCTGCCTCAACTTCGTCCAGACGTTTTTTGGTCTCCCTCAGCGCACGACTTCTACGATTGCGCTCCTCTGCCTCAGCTCTCCTCTGCTCCTTAGTCTTCACATTGCGAGAAGATTCTGCAGCTTGACCTGCCTCCGAACCTGCAGTCTTAACCGCTCTTGCACCCGATGTTCCATACGAGGGCACCGTCTTGCTCGATGTCTCTCCCTGAGCTGCTGCTTGGAGCTCTGCAAGCTTAAAGAGAAAGTAATCGTAGTTACCGTCATAGACGGTAACCTTGTGGTCGCGAACGTCCACAACCTTGTTAGCAACAGCTCTGACCAGGTGCTCATCGTGACTGATCAAGATGATAGTTCCGGGGAAGTCAACAAGTGCCTTCTCTAGAACGTCAACAGAGTCAATGTCCAGGTGGTTAGTTGGCTCGTCTAGAAGCAACAGTGGGTCTGGAGAAACCAGCATCTTAGCAAGTGCGAGACGAGCACGCTCGCCACCAGATAGTACATTTACGCGTTTCTCAACATCATCGCCATGGAAAAGAAAGGCTCCAAGCAATCTACGCTCTTCAGAAGTAGTCCAGCCAGCAGCAACGGTATCAAGCTCTGCAAGTACCGTATTTGCAGGATTGAGCTCTTCAAGCTGATGCTGTGCATAGTAAGCTTCAGTGACGTTTTGACCCAGGCTAATCTGTCCCGAATCTGGCTTAAGCTTACCAGCAATAAGCTTCATAAGAGTGGATTTACCAGCACCATTAGGGCCAACAAGCGCAACGTGATCTCCGCGATACAGTTTGAGATCAACGTTGTCATAGACAAAGTTATCCTCATACGATTTGGCCACGCCCTCAAGAGAGATGACGGTATCTCCGGTACGAGGAGGTTCTGGGAACCTAAAATGCATGTGATGAGATTGCTCTGGAAGAACTACCAGTTCTTCACGGATCTTCTCGACCTTTGCCACGCGCTCTTGAACCTGTTTTGCCTTGGTAGGCTTATACCTAAATCGCTCAATGAAGGTCTCCATGTGAGCAATGTCGCGCTCTTGAGCTGCACGTTTAGCACGGAGCTGCTCAAGATTTTCTTCTCGCTGATGAAGATAGCCGGAATAGTTTCCGGTATACGTGACAAGCATACGATTCTCAAGCGCCGCCACGTGCGTTACGCATGCATCCATGAACGAGCGATCGTGACTTACCAGCAAAACCGTACCGTCATATGACGATAAGAACCTCTCAAGCCACTGGACAGATTCCAAGTCTAAGTGGTTGGTAGGCTCATCCAAGAGCAGAACATCAGGACGACGCAGAAGCAACTTTGACAAAGAGATACGCATCTGCCAGCCGCCCGAGAACTCTTTAGCGGGCTTGTCGAAGTCTTCAACGGGAAAGCCCAGGCCCGCAAGAATCTGGCGAGCTCTACTCTCTAGTTCATAGCCACCAAGACGCTCGAAGCGCTCCATAGCATGAGCGTAGTCTTCAAGATACTTATTGAGCGTTGCACCTTCGGGAGTTTCGGCAATTTTGATTGAAAGGTCGTTAACCTTTCTCTCCCACTGTTTAATCTCATGGGCAGACTCAATGACTTCATTAAGAGCAGTTCTATCTCCCATGAGCTCTGTTTCTTGCTCAAGATATCCCAGGGTAGCATCTTTTGCAAAGGTAATAGTTCCTTCATCGGCAGACTCTAAGCCCATAATGATTTTTAGAAGCGTAGTCTTACCAGCACCATTAGGACCAACTAAAGCCCAACGCTCTCCTGCATTGAGCTGAAGTGTTGCGTTTGAATAAAGGACCTTGCCGCCAAATGACTTAGAAATCTTATCCGCAAGAGCAATCAAGTGAACTCCTCATACATATCTGAACTGGATAAGTATAAGTCATTCACTTGATATACGTGGTGAATTATGTAAATGAAACCAGGCTTATGAAGATTTATTGACGCTTCTTATGAAGGAAAAGAGCAGCACCAGCAA
Organism: uncultured Atopobium sp.; assembly: GCA_937921235.1. Taxonomy (GTDB): domain Bacteria; phylum Actinomycetota; class Coriobacteriia; order Coriobacteriales; family Atopobiaceae; genus Lancefieldella. The sequence goes on from CALFOQ010000011.1 coordinate 11,063, forward strand.
TAACAACAGTTGCGCCAGCGACGCCAATAATCAAAGGAAGTGTAAGAGCATTATCACCGGTATTTGGAAGAGCGGACTTCTTAACCTTCTTAGCCTTTGGAGCCTCTGGTTGAGGTTGTGGCTGAGGCTCTGGTGCTGGAGTAGGCTCAGGCTGTGGCTCTGGAACTGTAGGATCAACAAAGGTTACTGTTGCAGTGGTCGCTGTACCAGTAATCTGGCCAACACGAACCGTGGTGTCAATCTGATAGCCATCAATAGTGGTGAGCTGAGTAATGGTAGTAGAGGTATTTCCGATGAGGTTAGGAATTAAAACAGTACCATCTGTGCCAGTTGTAAGAGAGTAGCTACCGTCAGCCTCCATGGTAAGAATACCGGTCTGAGTAAATAAAGGGTTTGGAACAGCGGAACGTGCAATATTTGCAGCAGTTGCCTTAAGAGTTGCACCAGCAATAGGATTGCCGTCTGTACCAACAACCTTAACAATGATGTAGCCCAGAGGCTGGTTCTCCAATTCAGCAACATCTACATCGCCTAGACCTGATGAAGCGCCTTGATAAACGTAAGAAACAGAGTTGACTTGAGGAACATAGCCCTCTTTATAAGTGGTTTGTTCAACTCTATAAGCGCCGTCAGGAAGAGGAAGATGAGGCCTAAAGTAACCATCAGCTCCTGTTTCTCCCTCGGCCACGATAGTAGAAGCACCTTGATAAATTACAACATGTACACCCTCAATTGGTTCACGCGTGTATTTATCAACAGCAAGAGCATTAATCTCATGAGAGTCTGCAAAGGCAATTCTTGGAGCGATGACTGATACAGCAAGCGTCAAAGCGATAAAAATGGCAAAGATAATGTTTTTATATCGTTTCAATTCAATTCCTTAAAACCAAATCACCAAATCTTACTTGTAATTATTTTTATCTATAGTAAGGGAATTAGACATTAAATTAAAGATAATATCCAAGACTAAACACAATTATTTCAAAATTTTAACTGGCAAAATTTGGGAAATCCGTACTCACCTTATAAAAATCAAGTGAACTCCCCGTGCATTTTCAAATTACTAAATGCACAGGTTGTTCACTTGATAAATACAATTCAATTTTGAAGCAGATTCAATAAATTTTATTGTCTTAGAAACGCTTCTTATTCAGATACATCGAGACACCAGCAAGAGAGCTTAATGTACCTGTAATTCCAACAATTAAAGAAGAGATACCAGAAATGTCAGATGTGTCTGGAAGAACAGCCTTCTTTTTCTTTGGAGTCTTAGGCTTTTCAGGAGTCTGTGGTTGAGGCTCTGGAGTTGGCTCCGGCTGAGGTTCTGGCTGAGGTTCTGGCTGAGGTTCTGGCTGAGGTTCTGGCTGAGGTTCTGGCTGGGGCTCAGGAGTAGGCTCTGGAGTTGGCTCAGGCTGAGGTTCTGGCTGTGGCTCTGGAGCAGGTGGCTCTGGCCTACGATTTACAAAAGTAACCGTAGTTGTCTCGTTAGAGCCAGTAATCTCACCAACCTGAGGATTAGGATCATCAATAGTGTAACCATCAAGAGTGGTTATTTGAGTAATGGTGGAGCCAGCATGAGTCAAATAATCAGGAATAATTACAGTACCATCTGGTCCTGTAGTCAGGTTGTAATGAGTGTCATTCTCTTCATTAAAAATTGAAAGCTGACCTGTTTGTGTATGAGCTACACCACGTGCTGGAGCAGCCTGCGTTAGAGGTCGAGGTACATCAGTACCTGGTAACAGAGCTGGATTTGGCGGATCAAAACTTGGAAAACTAGGTGGCATTGCAGGAGAAGGCTCACCAGGTGTGGCTACCTCAGCCATGGTAGCAGTCAAAGTTGCTCCAGCAATAGGATTACCGTATTGATCAACAACCCTAACAATAATATTTCCTATTCTGCGTTTTAATCTATAAACCGCATAAACATTAGTATCAAATGTTCGCGTAGCAGAATCATACTTAAAGGTAACTGCATGTGGGGAACTATAAAGTTGGCCAGTGTGATCATAATTAACAATGTCATATAGACCTGATCCTGTGTCATACGAGTATGAATCAGGAATATTTTTTGGAATTAAGGTATAGCTACCATTTACAGGAACACTATTTGGGTCAACAACAGTATTTCCAAATTCATCTTGGACATCTACAGTAACTTCTGAAATAGATTGAAGATCAGAATCTGGACGATGTTTATTATCTAAGTTTTCTGCTTTTACGGTAATGTTAAGTTTACCTAAGATTTGTTTATCAACGATGTTGAGTGTAGTTGAGCTTCCTGTGCCAGAAGCAACTCCATTAAGCGTACGTGTATAGGTTGTGTCCTCTACTTCAAATCCAGCTTTGAACTTTGTCTGCTGAACCTTATAAGTTCCGTCAGGAAGATTTACCTGGACTTTACCGTTTGCATCAGTAACTTGCTCTGCAACAACAGAACCAGTTGCTGTATCTGTGACTGTGATTGTTACACCATCAACTGGCTTTGCATAATAGTCATCAGTAACATTTACCGTAAGCTGATTGTCCCCTGCTGCGAGCGCAAGCTTTGGAGCTCCAATGACAATTACGCAGCATAATGCAACTAAAATTAACGCTGCTACACACTTGAACTTTTTCACTTCAAACCTTCCAAATCCATAAAGGATTACAAATATCCAAATCAAATGATAAAAGAAAATATCATTAAAATGAATATAAACTGCATTCTAAATTGCAATTTATTAAATTTTCATATCGTCAACAATAAGAATTAGCTATAAACAGCTATTCCCTATCCATTCACACACAAAATGCGAGAAGACCCCTCTACTTAAAAGATCTTCTCGCCAAAAAATCGTCAAACAAGTTTGATGGAATAGCCTAATTATCCATAGTGAGATGAATAGCAAAGCCGGCAATCTCGTCTTTGAAGTAGACCAAAAACGTGCTGCCATCCGGATTAAGCCTTCTAGAGGACTCATCAATTTCAAAGCCGCGACCCGCAAAGTATTTCTCGGCAGCTGGAATATTGTTGACGTGGAAGCCAATATGACCCTTTGTGCCTCGGCCATTTTGCTTCATAACCTCTACCAGAGTACCTGCAAAAAATGAAGGTGGCTGCTCAATAGTTGGAAGTCCCATAAGAGCGGTGAACAGGTTTGCAATCTTTTCTGCCTCGTCCGCATTACTTGCATTGATGCCAACGTGAGCAACATACATATCAAACTGCTCAACTGGATTAATGGCACTGCTGGTGTT
>CALFOQ010000012.1:0-75914 GCA_937921235.1 uncultured Atopobium sp.
CATCTGCCTGCTTTAACGTCAAAAGGTCATACGCAAGAGCAATGCCGTCCGATTTGCTTGCCTCAGCCAACAGGGCAACCATATGCCTAAGCGACGCTGTTGTGACATCTACATCGTAGTCATGCAACGCCACAAGAGCACAGACTTCATTGCTCAAATGCTGCGATAAAGCTAAGCGTTTAAACAAAGCCTTTGCTACAACCGCACCTTTTTCTGGGTGACCGTAAAAATGACCTCTACCATCTGCGTCAACGCTAAACATTTCTGGCTTTGCAATATCATGCAAAAGCGCCGCCCACCTAAGAGCTGGAGTAGCACACCCTGCTGTAAACGCCTCTGTTGCAGAGCATACCCGAGCAGTATGTTCAAGTACGTCATAAGCATGATACGGACTTCTCTGGTCAAAATTTTGTAGTGGTAAGAGCTCTGGAATTGCTACCGCTAAAACAGGAAAACCCAGCTTAATAGCATGAGCACTATGGCCTGCCTCAACAATTTGAGCCACTTCCAAACCAATACGCTCAGCTGCAACTTGAGAAAGCAGCGGCGCGCACTCAATGAGCGCCTGGTGTGTTTTCTCCTCAATTGAAAATGAGAGTCTGCACGCAAACCTCAAAGCACGTAGCATGCGCAGTGCATCCTCAGTAAATCGAACACTTGGCTTTCCAACAGCACGAATCACGCATGCAGATAAATCTTCTTGACCGCCATAAAGATCGAGCAATCCCCTCTTTGGGTGATATGCCATAGCATTAATGGTGAAGTCTCTACGTGCAAGATCTTCCTCTATACGAGAGACAAACTGCACAGAATCAGGACGACGACCGTCCAGGTATTCTCCATCACAGCGATACGTTGTAACTTCAATGGGATGCTGCTCAACAACAGCAGTAACAGTTCCGTACGCAATGCCTGTCTCATGCACAGGAATGCCAGCAGCCACAAAAGCTGCTTTACTTTGCTGCCACGTTGCAGATGTTGTGATGTCTATATCATGAGCAAATGAGCCACGCAGCGCGTCTCGTACCCAGCCGCCTACAATCCACGCCTCAAATCCGGCATCTTCAAGAACTTCTAATGCACGCAAGGCATATGTGGGAACCTGCAACTCCACAGGGCGAGAATGGCATGGTAAAGAGCTATTTTTCTGTATGCTCATGGCCATTCCTTCCGCAGTTGCTGATGGGAAAAGTATACATCCTTCACACGTCATTCACATCCTTTCTGCGGTTTTAAAATGACAAACATTTGTTCTAGATTTTTCTTTACTTCTTCCCCATTCGTGATAGTCTAAGTATACGAACAGACGTTCTATTTTCAAGTAGAAAGTTGCTGCCATGGATACTCTTGATAAACTCACCATACTTGCAGATGCAGCCAAATTTGACGCGGCGTGCACTTCTTCTGGTGTAGATAGAGATCCGCAGGTAGGAAAGGTAGGAATGGCCTCTGCTGCAGGCTGTTGCCACTCATTTACTCCTGATGGTCGCTGCATTACGCTGCTAAAAGTTTTGCTTTCTAATGCTTGTTGCTATGACTGTGCTTACTGCGTCAATAGGTCGTCCGCACAGACCAAACGTGCCACCTTTACACCACAAGAATTAGCAGAGCTCACCGTAGATTTCTATAAAAGAAATTACATAGAAGGACTTTTTCTTTCCTCAGGTGTTATAGGGTCGCCAGACCACACCACGGAACTCATGATTGAATGTCTCTCCTACCTCAGAAATGAGTTGCTGTTCAATGGCTATGTTCATGCAAAAGTAATTCCTGGAACAGACCCAGATCTTATTGACACTATTGGTCGGTTGGCAGACAGGCTCTCCGTCAACTTAGAATTACCTAGCTCAACCTCACTTACTAAACTTTGCCCTCACAAAAATGCTGAAACAGTTACTAAACCCATGTCTTTCATTCACCGCCTGCGCGTCTCTGAAGAACGTCAATTGCTTGAGGCTAAAAATGCATCAAAGGGCATTGTGAAGTCTGCTGGCAAATCTAAGGATATTGTTATTCCTACTCAGAAGCAGATCATAAAAGAAGGTTTAGCTCTTCGTTCAAACTGCTTGAAGAATACCTTTATGCGCTCATCAAGGGTATCTTCGGGCAAGAGGTCCTTCTCGCCTGCTGGGCAATCAACGCAAATTATCATTGGAGCTTCTCCAGAATCAGATAATCAAATATTGCACTTGTCTCAAGCGCTTTACCAGCAATTTGAGTTAAAACGAGTATTCTTTTCTGCCTATATTCCTGTTATAGAAGACAATCGTCTTCCTGAGTTGGATACTCCTGTTCCCCTCCGCAGGGAACACCGCCTTTACCAGGCTGATTGGCTTATGCGCTACTATACGTTTTCTCCTGATGAGCTGGTTTCTCCGGAAGCACCTTGGCTTGATTTAGAAATTGATCCAAAGCTTGGCTGGGCGCTGGCACATCTTAATCAATTTCCCGTAGAGATTATGGATGCTCCACTAGAAATACTTTTACGGGTGCCCGGTATTGGCCCTACCGGTGCACGAAGAATTATTGCCGCAAGAAGGCGGTCTCGTCTCACCTTTGATGATCTTAAACGGCTGGGAATACAGCTCAAACGATCTCACCATTTTCTCACCTGCTGTGGCGTAAGAGATGCCTCAGCCCCACTTGACCAAGAATTGATTAAACAGAGGGTAATTGCTGATGCCAAAGCAAGTTCGTACAACAAAACAAGACGTCGTATTGAGTCCTCTCAACTCAGGCTCTTCTGATCAAAGTGTAGAGCTTGTCTCGCTTGTTCAGAGGCTTACTAGACTCTCCAAGCCTCAGAAGGTTGTTATCTCTTGCAATCCAAGCTTAGAAGGCGTTGTAGGGGCTGTAGGGCTCACCTATCTCTCGCATGCTAACCCAGCACACGTACGTCTTGTTAGAGAAAGCTTTTGTCAGCCTAGTCTTGGTGAGCATGTTCTCTGTGGACCAGACCCCTCTGATGACTCAGTAGTTGCCTTAGCTAGACGAGTTCTTACAGGCCTAGAGAAGAAAGTAGGAACAAGAGAGATAACACGTCGCATTGTTCTAGCATGTGCTTCTGATGCTCATGCTATGCCAGAGATTGTGCATAGGTACATCCGTCTTGCATTCTCCTATGGCATAGGAGCGCTTGAAGATATTGCTGACCCAACCGTGGCAGAGTTTAATGCGCTGGCTAGGCAGGTAGAAACTGAACGAGAGCATACGCGGCAATTTGTGCGGTTTTCTCGCATGTCAGATGGCTCTTTTATGTCTGTATTTCAACCTAATGCAAACGTAGTGCCACTAACTTGCAATTACTTTGTCAAACGGATGAGTACAGAGCGGTTTTTTATTGTTGATCCAGCTCATCATATAGTCAGTTTTTATTCACCAGAAATGAAGACCTTTGGAACAATTCAGCTGGACGACACTTCTTTAGAAGAGCTGCTCTCTAGAACAGACCTTGCAACTGATGAGAAATACGTGCAAGCCATGTGGAGACGCTTCTACGAAGGAGTTGGTCTAGAAGGTCGCGGACCTGCAGAGAGGGGTTACGATTTGCGCGCTCATTGGATGCCAAAGCGTGTTTGGCAAGGGCTTCCTGAGCTTACCGCAACCACAAGTGCAGAAGCTGCACGTAGCCAAGGCGTACCCGCTCGCTATCAGGGACGAGAAAACAGAAAGGATGTGCATCATATAGAACAAAAGCAGTCGTTTAACCAAGAGCTTACCTCTGGGCTGTAAGGTTGCTGCTCAAGAAGACTTATAGCAAAAAAGCGCCCAGCAGAGCTGAGCGCTTATCAGTACAAATGAAATGACTAAGACTTAGTCAAGATCGTTGAAGTCACCAGCTGCAGGTGCAGGTGCAGAAACCTGAGTCTGCTGTGCTGCAGGCTGAGCAGCATTCTGGGAACCAGTTGGAGCATTGTTGGTAAGAACAGTCTCTGGGAAGACAGAGTCTGCGTCATCCAGGAAGTGCTGGAGGAGCTTACGGTACTCAGCGCGGAAGTCCTCACGGGACTGCTTGAGGCGATCAATCTCATCAAGCTCAGTCTGCTTCTCTGCAAGAGCCTGACGGATAACCTCACGAGCCTTCTGGTCTGCCTCGTTACGAATACGCTCTGCGTTTGCACGAGCGTCTGCAACAAGCTTATCTGCGCTCTGCTGAGCAACAATGAGGACCTGAGAAATCTGGTGCTCAGATGCAGCAATAGCTGCAGCGTTTGTCTCCTCAACAGAAGGAACGCTTGCGTTCTCCTCAAGGTTTGCAACCTGTGCCTGTGCTGCAGCAAGCTGCTGCTCAGTGCTGGTCAGACGGCCCTTAAGGTCAGCGATCTTTTGAAGCATTGCATCAACCTCAGAAGAGAGCTGCTCAAGAAATGCGTCAACTTCCTCTGGATTGTAGCCGGTCTCAGCAGGAGAGAATGTCTGCTGCTCGATGTCTGCTGGTGTGATTGCCATCTTTGTTCCCTTTCAGTCTGCGAGTAGACGTACCACACATCATAACTACTCAGTTTGTAATTAAAGACAAACTAGTTTCCTATATTAGTATAAGGCCCAGCGTCGAAATGGCCAAACGTTCCACAAGATTAAGCACAAAAAGCGCAATAATAGGTGAGAGGTCAACGCCGGAAATTGGAGGAATAGCCCGTCTAAACACACTGAGATATGGCTCAACAATTTTGCCAATAGCCTCAAGAATGTTTCTAACCGAATCATTTGAAACGGTAATCCAAGAGGACAGGCACCATACCACAATGCAGACGCTGTAAATCCTAAACAAGGTATAGAGTGCGTTTAAAACATAATACGAAAACACAAAAACCTCCAGTTACCTGGTAATCTCGCCCTCATCAGCAAGCTTATCAAGATCAGCCTGCGTCAAAGAGACGCCATGAGGAAGTACAACAAAAACGCGGTCAGCAACTTCTTCAACAGCACCATCAAGGCCATAAGAAAGACCAAAGCTGAAGTCCAAAATTCTCTTAGCAACCTCAATGTTGGTGTTCTTAAAGATAAGAACAACTGGCTGACCAGTACGAACACGGCGAACTACCGACTGAACATCGTCATAAGAAACAGGACGAAGAACGTATGGTGGCAACTGTCCAGAATAGCTTGTACGACTCACAGGACGAAGACCAATGTCACCAGGAGTTGGCAAATTTGGGCTCACGGTATGCTCGTAAGAAGGAGTGTATCCGGAAGGCTCCTGACGAGATGCATACGCAGAAGCACGAGAGCGCATATCCTGCTGAGGATTGTAAGAAGCGGCTGGATTGGTGCTGATTGGCTTGCCAGAGCGCGTATACACAGAAACACTCTCTGCCTCTGGTCTGGATGGATTGCCCAGTAGCCTGTTGGAAGAGCCTTGCTGTGCGCGGTCGTCGTAAGAACGAGGAGAAGCTTCGTCTACCTCGTCATAGCCTTCGTCGCCATAATACTCATCGTCGTAGTACTCATCGTCCTGACCACCACGAAGCTTTGCTCTAAGCGTATCAAGAATGCTCATCATTGTGCCTTTCTGTAATGCACGTAACTTCTTACTACTGTATCAAAAACTTGCAACTATTTTAGTGCCCACTCAACGTATAGGCTGGGTCAAACAATACTCGACCCAGGCGAATAGTCGTAGAACCCTCTTCAATGGCATACGTAAAGTCATCACTCATGCCACAAGAAAGAACATCTAACTTCAAACCAACTTGTTGACTCAAGCGATTACGCAATTCTCGAAGTCCTGAGAATGTTCTCTTTGCGCGCTCTGGATCATCTTTTGGTGCCATAGTCATCAGACCCACAACAGAAATGTGAGGAAGCTCAACAATTTTTTGAATAGATCCTGACACTTCTTCTGGTGAGAAACCCGATTTTGAAGCTTCGGCGGAGACGTTTACCTCAAGTAGAACAGACTCCTCAGTACCCTTCACCTCAGCACGCTTTGAAACCGCCTCTGCAAGATGTTCGGAAGAAATTGAATGAATGTAGCGAACCTTACCAACTACCTGGTTAATCTTGTTCTTCTGAAGATTACCAATCATGTCAAACGTTATTTCCGATGCAAAAGGAGTTTCAGATAAACACGTCAGTTTATGTGTCAGCTCTTGTGGGCGATTCTCGCCAAAAACCCTATAGCCCGCCTTATAAGCTGCAAGGACAGCCTCAACAGGTACGGTTTTAGAGACAGCTACAATTTCAATCTCAGAGGCGCTTCTGCCAGACTTTTTTGCAGCATCCGCCACAAGTGACTCAATCTGAGCTCTACGAGCCTTTATAAACTCAAGATATTCGTCTGAATCGTACGTCATAGCCATCATCTCTTGCGGTGAATACATCAATATCTTACGTAACGATAAACGCTTCTCTGTAGATCTAAACGCTTCTCTGTAGTGCTAAACGTCTTCTCCGATAGCGCTAAACGTCTTCTACCCTACTTTGCAGCCATATAAGCAACAGCTGCATGCCTTCCGCACTTACCATGCTCTGCACGGTACGAGAAGAACCTCTCAGTGGTAGAGGCCGTCGAGTCAGTAACCTCTTCAATAGCAGACTCTCGTACACCAGCATCTACCAGTGCGGCTCTGACGGCATATCCAAGATCTAAGTACCTCTCGCCAGATGCGCGGTCTACAACACCGGGACCAAACTCTTGTGAGAACATCTGAATAAGCTCAGGAGAAACCTCGTAGTCAGCGCCGCCAATGTGCGGACCAATATAGGCTTTGACCTCGGAGGGAGTGGAGCCAGTTGCCTGACAAAGCGCCTCTGTTGCGCGCGCAGAAATGCGGGCAATTGTGCCTTTCCAGCCAGAATGCGCTACCGCAAATCCGCCGGGAGCTACAAGAATTACGGGCACACAATCGGCAAATGCCAACATCACGGGCGTATTTTGAACGGTACACACGATAGCATCTGCACCAGCTTCTGCCTCAGCTTGAGCCAGTTCAAAAGCCTCTGATGTATTGGAAGTCAGGCAGACGACGTTGCTTCCATGCACCTGATGAGGAATAAGGAGTCGCGAGAAGAACTTCTCCGCTCCAAGAGCCTCTAAGACCAGCTGGCGGTTCTTTTGCACCTGTTGCAGATTGTCTCCACACCTACTGCCCAAATTGAGGGAACTAAACTCCCCTTCTGAAAAACCGCCAGTACGCTCAGTAAATGCGAGCGTGACCCCGCATGGAACCTCAGGATCCATGAGCAGGGTCACGCCGTGTAAGCACTGTCTATTCAGCGCGCACATGTTTAGATGCGGCTACGCTTAAGGAAGTCTGGAATATCAAACTCTTTCTCATTAGAAGAGTTATTAGCGCGAGCAGGCTGTGGCTGAGCAGCTACAGGACGAGTTGGCTGTGGCTGAGCAGGACGGCTTGGACGGCTTGCGCTCTGGGTGTTCAGGGTTGGAAGCTGCTGCTGAACGTTAGAGTCATTGAAGCCGGTTGCGATAACGGTTACGCGAACCTGATCGCCCAGGGACTCATCAACAACAGTACCAAAGATGATGTTTGCGTCAGGGTCAACGTTCTTAGCAACCAGGTCAGCTGCCTCATTAATCTCCTGAATACCAAGGTCTTTGTTGCCAGCAATAGAGAGAAGAACGCGGGTTGCGCCCTCAATAGAGCTCTCAAGCAGGCGGCTAGAGATTGCCTCAGTTGCAGCATCAGCAGCGCGGTTATCACCAGCGGCAATACCAATGCCCATCATTGCGCTACCTGCGCCCTTCATGATGGTGCAGACGTCTGCAAAGTCGAGGTTAATCAGACCAGGAACAGTAATGAGGTCGGTAATACCCTGGGTACCCTGGCATAGAACGTCGTCAGCCATGCGGAATGCCTCAAGCATGGTGGTCTTCTTCTCAGAAAGATCAAGCAGACGATCGTTTGGAATAACAATGAGCGTATCAACGTTCTCGGAAAGAGTCTTGATTCCGTCAGCTGCAGAACCATAACGACGACGACCCTCGAAGGAGAATGGCTTGGTAACAACGCCAACAGTCAGTGCGCCAACGTCATTCTTTGCAATATCAGCAACAACTGGAGCAGCGCCGGTACCAGTACCGCCACCCTCACCAGCAGTGATGAAGACCATATCAGCACCAGCAAGTGCAGCCTTGATCTCGTCGCGGCTATCCTCTGCTGCCTCTTTACCAACCTCAGGGTTAGCGCCAGCACCAAGACCCTTGGTGATGTCAGTACCGATGTGAACCTTAATGTCAGCATCGGAAATTGCAAGAGCCTGTGCATCGGTGTTTACAGCAACGAACTCAACGCCACGGATGCCTTCTTCAATCATGCGGTTGACAGCGTTAGTTCCGCCGCCACCAACGCCAACAACCTTGATAACAGCAAGATAGTTGTTAAGGGTATCGGTGTCCTTAATCATGTCTTCCTCCTTGAGGCACGCTTGTGCCCGTTTGTCCCGGAGCGCGACTGCGCTTAGGCTACGTTTATGCGCTCGCAGAACCGCTGTATAAAACCCTAAACCTCAAGTTAAGGCTTACGCTTCATGCAAAGCGGGGTATATTTGCACAACTGACCCATACAAGTCAAATAATATGTAGAAATTGTGAAGAAAGCTGGTAAACGGTAGGAAACTATTCCCTAACGGCACATGTTGTTTGCGCGTTTACCTACGAAACACCAGAGCCAGACTGAACATTTCCGGTAGAAACTCGCCTATAGGTTGGGCTTGCAGGTGTTCTTACGTTCAAGTACGTAAGCTCTCCTGGGAACTGCTTAAGCATTGCCAGAATCACTTTTTCTTTATCAGCAATCTGTGTTGGAGAGCCTAGGGCAACCTGTACACCATTGGTAAGCGTGACAGAAATCGCATCAACGCTACTAGCCGAGTAACTCACAATCTGTGACGTAAGCTCTGACGAGAACGTAGACTGATACTGCATAACCGCTTGAATTTCTGCGTCTGTTGCCGTGGTGCCTGCTACAGGAGAAACCGTTGCAGGAACATCGGTAATCAGCAGCTCACCTTCTGAGGTTGCCTTCTCAAGCGCAACGGTAGCGGTAGTTTTTCCTTCTGGCACGTTAAGCTGATCTGCCTCAAGCCAGACGTTATTCTCGCCCAGATACCATGCAACCGGACCAGAAGAAAGCGCCACTATGGCCGTGACCTTGCGCTCTGTGATGGTAATACGTAGCGTATTGGGGAACTGCCTCTCGTACGTTGCAGAAGCTACCCAAGGATCCTTCTGTAGTTCTTGGGTAATAAGGGATTCATCCATATTAAGCAGCGTTGTTCCCTCTTCTACTGCAATGAGCTTTTGAATTTGCTCGTTAGTAACGTGCTCTGTTGGCTCAACCTGAATGTTGGTAATAGCAAAGACTGAGGAAGAACGTAGGACGAGAAAAGCAATGCCAGCGAGAAGGGCAAGGCTAAGCAAAACGATAAAGGCCGTGCGTACTGCCTTAAACGATACCTTTCTGCTGTGTTTAATACGCTCAGCACGAGCTTGAGCTGCAGTTTTTGTAGCGTTATTTGGCTTTTTGGCAGAAATCTTTTTAGTAGAAGGCTTGGCATCAGAAGCTGTAGCCTCAACCTTTGGCTTAGGCTTAAAGACCTTGCTCATAAAAGAAGGCTTAGTAGCCCCTGCCGTCTGAGCAGCACCAGACGATAAAGGCTCCCTCTTTGTGCCTTTACGGCGTGTTGTTTGCTTTGAAGTATCTTCTGCCATATCTTCCCTATGCCCCAAAACCCAGAAGTTTAACCTCTGGCTGAAGATCAATATCAAACTTTTCTTGGACCGCATCGTGTGCTCTGCGCATAAGTGCAATGACATCTGAAGCGGTAGCGTTACCGGTATTCACAATAAAGTTGGCATGAGTATCAGAAATTTGTGCGCCACCCTCAGTAGCTCCCTTAAGACCACACTCTTCAATAAGCGCGCCGGCAGACCTACTACCTGGATTCTTAAAGACAGAGCCGCAGCAAAGCTGACCAGTTGGCTGAGTATTTCTTCTACGCTGCAAGAGGGTATCCATGCCAAGAGCAACTTTAGGACGATTAGATGCTGTCAGCGCAAACGTTGCCTCAAGAATGATCTCATCTGGTGCAAACGTAGTGTAGCGATAACCCCATTCAATCTCGGAGGCATCGTAGCGTACAAGACCCTTACCAGGCTTAAGTACCACGCAATCACGGACGGCTTTGCCAATCCAATCATGCCTGGTACCTGCGTTCATCGAAAGAGCACCGCCGATAGTTCCGGGAATACCAGCACACATCTCAAGGCCAGAAAGACCCGCTTTCATGGCCTCATTGCAAACGCGTGCCGTAAGCGCACCTGCACCTGCAGTAATGAGGTTATTCTCGCCAACTGAAATGGTAGAAAGCTCATCGTCGAGCACAATAACGCAGCCGTTGTAGCCCTTATCAGAGACAAGGATGTTTGAACCCTTGCCCAGAAGCACCCAATTAACTCGATTAGCTGCGAGCACCTCAAGCACGCGCACCAGTGCCACGTGGCTGTGAACAGCAGCAAAGAGCGACGCCTTACCGCCAATCCTGAAGGAGGTATGGTGGCTCAGCGGCTCATCTTGCTTGATTGTTGCATCAAGGGCCCCAGAAAGGCTTACATAGGCGTTAAACAAGCTCACGGCAAAGGTCCTAGTTGCTCTGAAGACGCTCTTTGAGTGCGCGGATAAACATTGGACCAATCTGAGTGACGTCGCCTGCGCCCTGAGTAATCAGCAGGTCTCCTGGCTGAACCGTATCAAGAAGGTCAGCGATAAGATCGCGGCGAGAAGGGATATAGCGCACGTCAGGAACAGTATTGGCAGCCTGAACTCTTGAAGAGACGGTCTTGCCTGAGACACCTGGAATAGGAAGCTCACCTGCGGAGAAGACATCCATGACGCGCAACACGTCAATACCATCAAATGCATGTGCAAACGAATCTGCCAAATCCTGTGTTCTGCTATAGCGGTGTGGCTGGAAGACAACAACAACGCGCTTAAAGCCAAGAGGAAGAGCTGCAGACATGGTTGCTGCAATCTCGGTTGGATGGTGACCGTAATCGTCTACAACGGTAATGCCGTTAATGTCACCTACGTGCGTGAAGCGACGGCGTGCGCCCTTGAACTGTGACAGCGCCGTAGCAGCTTCCTCAAGATCAAAGCCAAGTGCATCGGCAACAGCAATAGCAGCGGTTGCGTTAGCAACATTGTGCTTACCAGGGTTAGCTGGAAGTACCACAGAGATGGTCTGGCCAGAAGGAGTCTTGATGGTCAGAGGATTCTCAATACCAGCTTTTCTCTCCTCCTGCGTGCAAACAAAATCGCAGCTAGGATCAAAGCCGTACGTGACCACGTGCCTGCCGGTTGACTGAGCAAGCTCAACGTAATGCGGGTTGTCTCCGTTGATAACAACGGTTTCTTCCTTATCAAGCAGGCTCATAAACTCACAGAAGGTCTTCTCGATATTCTCGAGAGAGCCATAGTGGTCAAGGTGGTCTGCCTCGATATTGGTGACTACCACCACGTTAGGGTTAAGGAACATAAACGAACCGTCAGACTCGTCAGCCTCGCAGACAAAGTACTGACCGTTGCCGTTTTTGCCGTTGGTGTCGTAACCCTCAACAACGCCGCCAATCAAAAATGATGGATCGGCGCCCAGCTTATCCAGCATGGTAGCAACCATGGAAGACGTGGTGGTCTTGCCGTGAGTGCCCGCAACAGCAATAGTCTTGAGGCCACGTGAGAGATACGAGAGCATCTTAGCGCGAGGCCAAATAGGAATGGAAAGCTCACGTGCGCGAATAACCTCTGGATTTGTCTCTGGGATTGCCGTGGAGGTAACAATGACATCAGGCATCACAGCGTCAATGGTAGACGCGGTGTGACCGATGCTTACCTGAATACCTGCATCTTCAAGCTCTCTAACATAATGCGAGCTCTTTAGATCAGAGCCGGTAACAGTGCAGCCACGCTCGTGTAGAACAAGAGCGATTCCGCTCATGCCAGCGCCGCCAATTCCAATAAAATGTGCACGCGAGATGGTCTTCTCGCCCATGGAATCTGCCATAAGAGAGCCTTTCCAAGTATTGTTATCGTTTGAGTCTTGGACATACCAAGACATGTTTACTCTAACGCAAAACCGAATGTTTTATGCGCCACAAACGGCACTTTCCACAGCGTCAGCCACAAGAGATGCGGCGCTACGCTGGTCAAGTGTGGCAGCAGCCTCAGAAAGCTTTTTGCGCTGATCTGCGTTGTCCACCAGATCAAACAGAGCTGTCGAGAAGGTCGTGGTGCCCACCTGGTTATCTGGCACCAGAATGGTTGCTCCCGCATCCGACAACAGATGTGCGTTAGTAGTCTGATGATCTGCTGTTGCCAAAGGATACGGCACCAAAATGCTAGGGAGCTCTAGAGCTGCAATTTCAGCCACAGAGGATGCTCCAGAACGAGAAACTACCAGGTCAGCTGCTGCAAGCATGGCACCCATATTGGAAATGTAAGGCTTAATTTCCCAGCGAGTAGCCTCCTCGTCGGAGAGCTTCATAAGCGAGACAACCTCGTCGTAGAGCTTTTGACCTGTTGACTGGATAATGCGAAGGTTAGGACGGGAAAGAAGCTCCTGCTTAAGTGCAGCAAATGTCTCGTTGATGCTGCGTGCGCCCAGGCTGCCGCCAAAGATAAGCAGCAATGTTTGATTGTCTGCAATGCCCAGCTCTTGCCTAGAAGTGGCTCTATCAGCAGAAAGGACACTCTTTCGCACAGGATTTCCGGTAACCACAATGGTGTCCTGAGCTTTAACGCGTCCCTCAAAAGCCTTGCGAGCCTCTGGGAAGGCAATGCATACCTTAGAAGCTTTACCAGCAGAAACGCGATTAGCAAGACCTGTTACCGAGTTCTGCTCGTGAATCAAATACGGGATGTGCAGCTTAGCGCAAAGTTGAAGCAAAGGCAGCTCAACATAGGCTCCAAAGCCAATTGCAACATCAGGAGCTCCCTGCTCTTTGAAACGCTTGTGCAGCTGCGACTTTGCGCGTTCAAGATTGTATGCCGCGCTTATAAGCGTCCAAGGACGCCTGCGATCAAAGCCGTTGACATGGATAGGCACCAGCTCAAATCCTGCCTCAGGCACCAGCGTACCCTCAAGCTTATTGGGCTGACCGTAAAACGTAACCTGGTGACCACGCTCACGGAGCTCCTCAGCTAGAGCCAGAGCTGGGTTAATGTGACCTGCGGTTCCACCTGCAGCAATTGCAACAGAGAGTTTCTTCTGTTCTGCCATGCAATCCATCTCCTAGAAATCAGCTATCGACGAGGCCTGGTGCTATTTCCACGAAGCCTGTCCGATGCAGAAGGTCCCAAATCAATTCTGCGCCTACCGGAAGCGTCTGTTGTAATACGGCCTTGAGGGGCATCGTCATCTCTTGAACGCAAAACGCCTCGTGAGGGGCGTGCGGAGCTCTGAGCGCTGCTCTTGGGGCGAGAAGAACGTGGGAGTGGCATGCCTACTCCTACCCCACCATCAACCATGGTAAGACCAGCAAAACCTGGAGCATCAAAGGTATCTTGCTCTTCGGCTATGCTCCAAGACGCACGTTGCCTATCGTACTCGGTTTCTGGAAGCCTTGACTGCCTTGAAACAGACATCAAAAGTCCAACCATTAAGATACTAGACATGATGGTTGAGCCGCCGTACGAGATAAACGGAAGAGGCTTACCAGAAAGAGGCAGAAGACCCAAAACACCACCGATGTTAACAAAGGCCTGGATGATAAACATAGAGGTACAACCTGCAGCAATAAGCCTGCCGGTCAAATCTGGTGCATAGCGAGCAATCTTAAAGCCTGCCCATACCAGCGCGCCAAATACAGCCAAAAGACCTAAAACACCAATAAAGCCCAGCTCTTCTCCAATGACTGCAAAAATAAAGTCATTGTGAGCCATGGGCAAATACGAATATTTCTGGCGAGAAAAACCAAAGCCAACGCCAAAAATACCGCCAGAACCAAAGGCATAAAAGCCCTGAGCAAGCTGATAACCTGCGCCGTAATAATCGGCCCAAGGATTGAGCATAGTCACAACGCGGGCACGAGAATAATCATCTTTCAAAGACAAGAACGCAAAGCCAATAAAGCCAGCAACAGCAATAGTTGCCAAAACCCTTCGGTCAACATCAGCTAGGTAGCCAATAACCAAAAGAGTTCCCACAATAATCAGCGTGGAGCCCTTATCTGGCTGAGCCAAGATAAGCACCAGCGGCACAAGCGCGGCAATAGCAAACTTTTTAAAGAACTCCATCTGATCTATGGTCTGATCAATAAAGTACTGTTGAGCCAGGTACGAGACAGATATTAAGATGGTAATCTTTGCAAACTCAGACGGCTGGAAAGAAAATGGTCCAATTGAAATCCAACGAGTTGCACCATATGCGTCGGCGCCCGCAATAGGAGTAAAAATAATCGCCAGCATTCCAATGGTCACAATCCAGATAGGTACCTGGAGGTTTCTTACTACCGCTCGGTAATCAATGCGAGAAACAATAAACGCTAACGCAACTCCTGCCGCAGCAAAGCCAAGCTGACGTTGCACGTAGTAGAAGGGGTTATAGCCCATATCCTCAGAAGTCATCGCAGAAATTGAGGATGCAGAGTAAATCATTACCAGGCCAAAGCAAACAAGAATTGCCGTTGACACCAGAAGCACCAGCCTAGGCTGCATAAAACGCTCTGGAATAGCTCCAAAGCGACCTTTAGTCTGTGAGCGCTCGGAAGATTTCTGGCGAGAAGAACGTGATTGCTGCGCGCGCTCCCCTGTCCTGTTTCTACTGGTAGCCATTATCGACCGCTCTCTTTTTGAGCAAGATCTGCCACCATCTGTTTAAAGACACGACCGCGCTGAGCCATGCCCGTGAACTCATCAAATGATGAGCATGCGGGTGAGAGAAGCACTACAGAACCTGGACGAGCAAGCTCTACCGCACGATCAAAAGCCTCACGCAGATGAGACTCTTCTACCACTTCTGCATGTCCGCCTGAAACGCGGCGGAGTGCCTCTGCAAAGCGAGGACCAGCCTCTCCAAAGCAGATTGCGTATGCGCAGGTGGAAGATACCTTTTGAGCAAACTCATCAAGCTCTGTGCCCTTATCGTGACCACCAAGAAGCAAAATAACGTCTTTACCTGGAAACGACGTCAGAGATTTCTCAACTGAATCGGTATTAGTTGCTTTGGAATCGTTAACGTACAAAACACCATTAACCGTATCAACAGGCTCAATCCTGTGCTCAAGTGGCATAAAGTCCAAAAGGGCATGCCTGATTGAAACAATATCAAGCCCCAGGAATAAGCCGCAGGCAGCTGCTGCAAGAGCATTGAGTGCATTGTGCGCTCCCCTAATGTGGAGTGCATCAGCTGCTACAAGCTCCATCTCTTTACCAGACAGCCTTACTACCAGCGCACCATTGCGTACAAAAGCGGCATTTTGCGTGCCGGGATCTGTCTGAGCAAGATGACATACAGGAATACCGCGAGCCTCAAGGCGAGAAGACACGGCCAGGCAGAACTCGTCTAAATCAGACACAATTGCCAGGTCGTTTGCATCAAGGTTGGCAAAAATCTTCTCTTTAGCTGCAGCGTATGCCTCAAGCGAACCATGCCACTCAAGGTGGTCAGGCGTAATGTTTAAAAGCATGGCAACATGAGGGTGCAATTTTTGAGTAGTTGCAAGCTGGAAGCTTGAAAGCTCTGCTACAAACCAGCTCTCTGGCTTTCTCTCTGCAAGTTGGTCAGTAATAGTGAATCCAATATTGCCAACAGCGCTTGCATCAAGACCTGCATACTGCAGGATAGAAGTAGTTAAGCTTGTAGTGGTAGTTTTACCGTTTGTGCCGGTAATACCAATCCACTGTGAAGGGCTTTCTTGATAGGCAAACTCTGGCTCGCCCATAATCTGCTGAGAGGCTGCCTTTGCACTCAAGAACAGCTCAGAGGTATCGGGAATACCAGGAGAGGCAATGGTTAGGTCAAAGGTACCCTCAACCTGATCAGAGCCGCATTGAACCTGTACGCCTAAGCTTGCAAGCTCTTGGACCTTCTCGCCAACAGTAGCATCTGCGCCGCCCACAAGAGTTACGGAAGACACACGACCCTCTGGCTGCTGCAGCAAATACGTGCAGACAGAGACGCCGGTCTTACCAAAACCAAGAACACATACATTTCCAAGTGTTTCTAGAAGCGACACGCAAACGGTCCTTTCTAAGAGCAATACCTTTAATGAAGCTGGAAGTACAGAGCAAAGCCCAGAGCAGCAAATGCGCCGGAAATAATCCAGAATCTAAAGACTACTTTTGTCTCGTTCCAGCCAAGCTTCTCAAAGTGGTGATGCAGTGGAGCCATCAAGAATACACGCTTTTTAGTTGCCTTGTAGCTAACAACCTGAATGATAACGGACAGTGCTTCGATGATAAAAAGACCACCCATGACCAGGGAAACTACCTCAGTCTTGGTAAGGACAGCTAGAGCTGCAAAGGCAGCGCCCCAGGCAAGAGAGCCGGTGTCTCCCATAAAAATGCTTGCAGGATAGCTGTTAAACCACAAAAAACCAATACAAGCGCCTGCGATAGATGCGGCAAAAACAGCAAGGCTACTCTCGCCATAGCGGAAAGCTACTGCAGCCATAAAAATCATGACAACCATAACGCAGCCACCAGCCAGGCCATCAAGGCCGTCGGTCAGGTTAACAGCGTTGGAGAGGCCTGCCATGAGCAAAAAGACAAAGAAGAGATACAGCCAAGGGATAGAAATGACGTTTCCGCCTAAATTGACGGTAGTAGTAAGGATGCCCAGGTTGATATCAAGGCCACCAGGGAACGCAATAATCGGAATAATGCCCCAAATATTGACGGCTGCCAGGCAAAATGCAACAGAAATGGTAATAAGTCCGGCCATCTTCTGAGATGCGGTAAGGCCAAGGCTTCTACCATGAGCAACAGACTCGATATCGTCCAGAAGACCAAGCGAGCCTGTAAGCAGCATAGCTGCCATAGCAAGAATGAGGTCGGTGTTCCACTGAGCAAGTGCAACGCAGGTTAGCACAATGCTTACCAGCATAACGACGCCGCCCATAGTAGGAGTACCCTGCTTGACCAGATGTTGCTGAGGGCCGTCAGCACGAACCTGCTGGCCCACTCCCTCTTTCTTCATCAGTTTGATAAAGAGTGGCATTAAGATCAAAGTGATGATGCAGGAGACACCAAGCGCTACGAACACCTGGTATGTTGGGTAAATAGTCTGGTAAAACATTACTCAGTAACTCCTTTTACAAAAATATCAAGCTGGGCAGACCTCGATGCCTTGGCGAGAAGAACGTCTCCTTGCGCAAGTACTGGTCCGAGCACGGTAAGTGCTTCGTTGACATCACTGAACTGTTCAATTTTATCTTCCGAGAATCCCATAACGCGCGCAGCTTCAACCATTTCACGTGCGGCTCCCGTGCCTACAAAGGCAACAAGGTCTGGGTTCTTAGCAGCAATATAGGCACCCACATAGCCGTGGAGGCGCTTCTCTTCTGGTCCAAGCTCACCAATCTCTCCGATAAGCGCAATGCGGCGACCCTCTGCAGGCATCTGCATCAATACATCAAGGGCGGCAGCTGTTGAGTTAGGACTTGCGTTGTATGAGTCGTCAATAATCTTGGCACCGCAGGTTGCGTCAAGTACCGAAAGACGCATACGAGTGGCAGGCATCTGCTCAATAGCCTCTGCAGCTGCGTCAAGGTCAAGACCAAGCGTCTCTATAGCCTCAAGTGCCAAAAGAAGGTCGTCTACCACAACACGCCCAGGTACCTCAAGGGTTACCGTGCGTGACCAGCCGGATGCAGCAACAATAGTGGCAGTTGGAAGGCCCTTCTCGTCAAGAGTGACCTGCTGCGCGCTCATGACGTCAGCTTTTGTGGCGCCCACTGTCTTGCAAACAACATGAGCAGGACGAGCAAACTCATCTGCAATGAACTTGGTGTAGTCCCCTGCCGAAGCCTGAATAAGCGTAGGTTCAATTGAGCCAAATGCACGCATGCCCGAGACAATCTCTGCCTTGGCGCGCGCAATGTTTTCTCTGCTGCCGAGAAGACCAATGTGGCTGGTTCCAACGTTGGTAATGACCGCTACTGTTGGACGAGCAACCGAGGTGAGCCTGGTAATCTCGCCGGCGTGATTCATGCCCAGCTCAAGCACAAGCACCTCCGTGTCTTCCGGAGTGGAAAGTACTGTGAGAGGTAGGCCAATGAGGTTATTGTGATTGCCAGCAGTAGCATGCACGCGGCGGGTAGCGCCAATGCCACGACGAAGCATTTCCTTGGTAGTAGTTTTACCAACTGATCCAGTTACACCAACAACCAGCCAGTTTGGATGGGCTTCTCGCCAAGCAGCGGCAAGAGCTAGCAGAAACGCCTCACAGTCATCGTCAGCGGCTTCAAGAACGCTAACTCCTGTGGCGGCCAGGTTGTCGAGCAAATTGTCTGCTACAGGCTCAGATGCCACAACAACAGCAGCGCCCGCCTGCGCAGCAGATAAAAGATACGAGTTTCCATTGACCTTCTCGCCAGCGAAGGCCACGAAGAGCGAGCCTTCCTGAACCTCGCGAGAGTCGATGACGGCTGCACCCGCAACCTCGCGGGTTCCGCGGTGGAGCAGTCGTGCATTTGTAGCTGCGACTATCTGTTCAACCGAAAGCTTAACCATGAGCTCTCCTAGTTATTGATTGGTTGAATATTAAGGCGTGTAGCTGCGTCTTTTGCAAATTGCGAGAAGACCACAGCGGCAGATTGCGATGCAAGCTGGTGGGTATCGTTAAGTCCAACGTAAACCATCAGATCAGATTCTGAAGGGTTCACGATACCGCAGAAGGAGGCAACAAAACCGGAATTCTCGCCGTACGAGCCGGTTTCTTCCACAACCTGCTGGCCGGTACCTGTTTTACCAGCAACGGTATAGCCATAAATACCTGCGCGAACACCGGTGCCTTCTTTGACAACAGTAGTCATCATGTCAAGCTCGGCTGATGCTGTGGAAGCAGAAATAACGTCTTTAGTAGGCCAGGTAACCTCTTGGCCGCCCTTAGAAACCATAAAGTGCGGAGTCACCATAGTTCCCTTATTAGCAACAGCGGTATATGCGCGAATGACCTGGATAAATGGGATTGCAAGACCCTGACCAAACGCCATGTTTCCACCGGTTGGGCCTTCATATTCATCCAGAGAGCGGACGATTCCTGTAGCCTCACCAGGGAAGTCAATGCCCGTGGTGTGACCTATACCAAACTTATCAATTCCTGCTGCAAAACGCTCATCACCTATGAGCTGCGTCTCGAGGAAGGCCATACCAACGTTGGAGGAACGTCTGAGCATCTCTCTTACGCTCATGTCCATGGCGCTGGTACGCCAGTCATCGTCGGTAACCTTGTTATCGCCAACCTTGAGCTCAGTTGGAATGTTGAAGGTTGAATTCGGACCAAAGAGGTTATTGTCTACACCAATTGAGGTGGTAATTACCTTAAATACCGAGCCCGGCTCATAGATACTTGAGACGAGCTTGAGGTTGAGGGATTCGTAGTCAACGCCGTTATCGCTCTTAAAATCTGGCAGAGGGTACGAGGCAGCGGCATAAATCTCTCCGGTACGAGGATTCATAGCCATAATTGAGCCGCCCTGCTGGGCCTCAATGTCTTTTACTGCAGCAGTAAGCTGCTCTTCAGCCTTCTTCTGCAGCTCAATATCAATGGAAAGAACAATATCCTGGCCGTTTTGTGCCTCAGTGATGTTTGAAGTACCGCCCGCAATTGGCGTACCACCAGCGCCGGTCTCTACAATCATGTGACCGTTAGTACCCGCAAGGATATCGTTGTAGTAGTACTCAAGGCCAGAAGCGCCCTCATTATCAGCGTTTACAAAGCCCAGGATCTGAACACCAACGTTGCCGTATGGATAGACACGCTTGGTGTTATTAACAAAATAGACGCCCTTGAGGTTTTTCTCGTCAAGTGCTTTTTCAATCTTAGAAGCGGTATCAGTGTCAACACGACGACGCACATAGACAAAGGTGGTGTCTTGCTGCAGGTCTCCAAGGTAGTCTGAAGGGCTTCCGCCTAAGAGCGAGGCAAAAATCTGAGCTACGGAGCTTGCGTCTTTAATCTCTGAAGGATTGGCATAGATGTCTTTGCAGTCAACGCTCATGGCTAAGACATTGCCGTTGCGGTCGTAAATGGTGCCGCGACGAGCGTGCAAGACAATGTCGTTGGTGCGGTTATTCTCGGCGCCCTTTGCAAGATCTGCTGCCGTAAAGATTTGCAGCCAAGCAAGCCTTAAGACAACAATTGCCACCATAATAGCCATAGCAGCTGCTACGCGGCGGAGTCTGCCTTCAGGGCCAACACCGTCCGAGCCACCGCTGCTACCACGATGACCACGAAAATGCACACGAGAGGCCTCGTCGTACGAGGCCTCAGGAGTTTTTCTGCGCGATGCGCGAGTATGTCGATTCTGCGTACTCACAACGTATATTTTACGCCTAAGCGTTGTTGTTTACATCTACAACAGGGCGATTTGTCTCAAGAGTCATGCCGTAATTCTGAGTAGCAATGCGCTCAATGCGTGTAGTGCTTGCAAGCAGAGAGCGAGAAACGCGCAGGGAATCGTTAGTTGCAGTTGTTGCACGCATTTCATTTCTGATGACGTTATTAGCCTGAAGAGTAGAAACCGTAGCGGTAGAGATACCAATACGGACAACACCAAGTGTCAGGAAGAGTGCTGCAGCAACAGCAATAAGCTTGACACGCTGGATGAACTGGCTGCTTACGCCACGGCGAGCATCAGCATCAAGGCCGCCACCAGGGACAACCTCAAAAGATGTGCGAGTGCTCTGTTCAGGAGTGTACTCATGCTCAAACTGAGTTGTGCGTGCTACAGCTTCTGATCCGTAACGTGCCATTAAACTTCAATCCCTTCAAAAACTTCTTAACATCAAGCAACAAGTGCTATGGGGTACTTCATTTCTCTGGGTCGCGTTTAACCGCTACCCTCATCAGGGCACTTCTCGCCCTTGGGTTGCGCTCAATCTCTTCTGGAGTTGCCACAAGAGGTTTGCGCGTAATCACGTCAACTATCGGCACTTGACCGCACATACAAACCGGAAGGTCTGGCGGGCAGATACAACCTTGGCTGAGCTCGGAGAACACGTGCTTGACAATACGATCTTCAAGCGAGTGGTACGAGATAACGCAAATCCTGCCTCCTGGATTAGCCCAGGCAATTGCAGAACGAAGTCCGCGTTCCAAAACCTCAAGCTCGTGGTTCACTTCAATACGAAGTGCTTGGAACGTCTTTCTGGCGGGATGTCCGCCGTGACGACGCGCTGCTGCAGGAATTGTCGCCTTGATTACCTCAACAAGCTCAAGCGTCGTTTGGATGGGACGCTTTTCTCGCGTTTGTACAATGCGTCGTGCAATGCGTGAGGCAAATTTCTCGTCTCCGTAAATTCGAAGGATTCGGGCGAGGTCGGCTTCGTTGTAGGTGTTGATGACCTCTTGTGCAGTTGGAGTTTGTTTGCCCGGGTCCATTCGCATATCCAACGGGGCATCTTCGTGGTACGAAAAGCCTCGCTCTGGGATATCAAGCTGAGGAGAAGAAACACCAATGTCAAAGAGGAAACAGTCAACTCCGGGGACTTCTGCAGAGACGAGAAGTTCATCGAGGTCGCCAAAGTTTCCCTTAAGCGGCAAAAACTCCGCATTTGGTACTTCTTGCTTAAGGCGAGCAGCTGCTGCTTGATGAGCCATTGCGTCCTGGTCAATTCCAATGGAAAGACCGTCTGGAGCAATCAGCTTTGCCATCTCTACGGTGTGGCCCGCTCCTCCCAAGGTGCAGTCGCAAACAACTTCACCTGGCTTGGGGTCCAGCTCGCGCAGCACTTCTGCAAGCATTACTGGTTGGTGCCGATATTCGACTTTCAAGTTACCGTCTTCTACCTTCACGATCTTCTCGCCTCACTAGGCGCCAAAGATGAGGTCCTCGAGCGTTGCAACGCGGTCATCTGCCGAGAAGAGGCTGTTCCACTTGTTGGTGTTCCAAATCTCAAAGTGGTCGCCGTTACCGACAATAGTGACGTCGCGGTCAAGCTGGAGCTTCTCCCTAGCCTGTGGATCGGACTCGTCAATCTTTCCCAGAGCAACGCGGCCGGCCGAGTCAATGTCGACGGTTGTTGCTGCTGCGTTCAGCATGCGAAGTGCTGTGACGTCGTCGCGGTTCCTTGGGTTGAGGTTCAGACTTGCAATCCAAGCCTCGTACGCCTCAGGTGAGTAGCCGTAAAGCGCGTCCTGTCGACGGAGCAAGATGACAACATCGCCAAGCTGCTTGCGCTGAGCTGCAGGAAGAGTCACGCGAATCTTGGAGTCCAGCGAGCGCTGATACTGACCAGTAAGCATGTCTCCCCCTTTCACGTTGGCGCCCCTTGCCGCGCGGGCTGTGTTTGTGTTGTGTGTGCGCGGCAATGCTTGGGCATAGTCCGTCGATTGAACGTGAAATAAATATAACTCATTCCGACACTTAGACACACTAGAAAACACTTTCCAACACCAAGTATTTTTCTTATGGTCTAGCTGGGGTTTAACGTAGATGTGAATTGATAGAGCAAGACCACAATATGTAGTGTTTAAAAAAATCCGAACTACAAAAGAACGGATTTTCTTAGTCTTAGACACGATTTATTAAATTTTTTATGAAGTGAAAATTTTTGGGGAAATTGTGGTGAACTCGTGGCGAAAATCACACGTTACTCAAACAAAACCTTCGTCTTGCTTTTACGCAGTCACCACTTTGCCCCACACCTGTCCCACGCTTGTCTAACACTTGCGTCAAGCGCGATTATTTGTCCGCGTGAACGTGGGCTCTTGGGTGAGCCTCAAGGTACACGTCTCTAATGTGCGACCTATCTACGTGCGTATAGAGCTGCGTGGTTGAAATATCAACGTGTCCCAAAAGCTCCTGCACCGAGCGAAGATCAGCGCCACCCTCTAGAAGGTGTGTGGCAAAACTGTGGCGCAGTGTGTGAGGATGCAAACCTTCAATCCCCACTACCCTGCCGTAATTTGCCACCAGTTTATGTACTGACTGGCGAGAAATACGTCCACCTCTGGCGTTTACAAACACCTCAGATACCTGGCCGTGCTTAAGCAAAAGCGAACGAGCCTCGTAAAGGTATGTTTTAAGTGCACGATGCGCAGAGCCCAACACAGGGACTACGCGCTCTTTAGAACCCTTACCAAAAACACGCAAGAGCTCGTCTTCTAAAAGGACACCTCGTACCTCAAGATCGCAAAGCTCAGACACACGAAGCCCACACCCATACAGCAACTCAAGTATGGCTCTATCGCGAATGCCTAGAGGCGAATTAGGGAACGGCTGGTCAAGCAGCTCCTCTGCCTTCTCTTGAGAGATAACATCAGGAAGCCTTTGGATTCTTGCTGCAGTAGGTAAATCTTCAGCTGGCGAGGACTCACAAATTTGTTCGACTGCCATAAACTTGTGAAAGTTTCTAATAGCTGCAGTATGGCGTTCAACCGAAGCTGGAGCCATACCTAAATCTCTAAGAGAGCCAATGTATTCTTCCACATCAGAGCGGGTTACCTGGTTGGGCAAAGTAATCTTTTTGCCACTCAACCAGAGTAGATAACCCTCTAAATCTCTGGTATAGGCATCAAGCGTATTTACAGAAAGACCTCGCTCAACAGCAACGTACGCTAAAAATTCTGTACGCGCCTGAGCGAGGTCCATAAGTATTCTTCCCTATTAAAAATTCTGCTTAAAGAGTCTGATTTACATCATGACGGTCAACGCCCTCATGATGAGCAATTGCTGCACGTGCAAACTCACGGAACAAAGGTGCAGGATGAGTTGGACGGCTCTTAAACTCTGGGTGTGCCTGGCTTGCAACAAACCAAGGGTGAACAGACTCTGGAAGCTCAATCATCTCTACAAGGCGATCGTCTGGAGAAACACCAGAGACTACCAAACCAGCCTCAACAAGCTGATTACGGAATACGTTGCTTACCTCATAGCGGTGACGATGACGCTCGTAAACCAAGTTGTTGCCATATGCCTCATAGGCAAGAGTTCCCTCAACAACCTTACAAGGATAAGAGCCAAGGCGCATGGTGCCGCCCTTGTCAGTAATATCCTCCTGATCAGGCATAAGATCAATGACAGGATATGGAGTATCTGGACCAAACTCTGCTGAATTTGCACCCTCCATACCACAGACATCACGAGCAAACTCAGTAACAGCCATCTGCATACCAAGGCAGACACCAAGATAAGGGATCTTGAGTTCACGAGCACGGCGAATAGCAACCATCTTGCCCTCTACGCCGCGAAGACCAAAGCCGCCAGGAACCAAAATACCGTCTGCTCCAGCAAGCTCCTGCTCTACGTCTTCTTCTGTCAGCTCTTCGCCATTTACCAGGCGGATATCAACGTGTCTGCCGTAGAAAATACCAGAGTGATGAAGTGCCTCAATAACAGAAAGATAGGCATCAGGAAGCTGCGTATACTTGCCGACAACATAAATTCTTGTTGCGTCTTCAAGAGCATTTGCCTTATGCATAGCGGTAGTAAATGCTTCCCAGCCGCCAAGATCACTTGGACGGACTTCAAGACCAAGACGCTCAAGTACTTTCTTGTCAAATCCCTGTGCTGCCAGGTGTGCTGGAACGTCGTAAATTGAAGGCAGATCATTGTTCTCAAAAACGCAATCTGCGTCAACATCGCAGAAATTAGCGATTTTCTCGCGAATAGATTCATCCACAGAATGGCTAGAACGGCACACGATAAAGTCTGGCTGAATACCAAGGGAACGAAGCTCTTTTACGGAGTGCTGCGTAGGCTTAGTCTTAACCTCATGAGCAGCAGCAATATAAGGAACAAGGCTCACGTGAATAATAGCAACGTTGCTTGCGCCACGCTCTTTTCTAAACTGGCGAATTGCCTCAACAAAAGGTTGTGACTCAATATCACCAATGGTGCCACCAAGCTCTGTGATGACTACATCAGCATTAGTAACCTCTTCAATGCGAGCAAAACGAGCCTTAATTGCATCGGTTACATGAGGAATTACCTGAACTGTACCGCCAAGGAAGTCTCCAGCGCGCTCTCGCTGAATCAAAGACTGATAAATGAGGCCAGTGGTGAAGTTAGACTCCCTGGTAAGATTCTCGTCAATAAAGCGCTCATAATGACCAAGGTCAAGGTCAGTCTCTTTACCGTCCTCAGTGACAAAAACCTCACCATGCTGGAAAGGACTCATAGTGCCTGGGTCAACATTGAGATATGGGTCAGCTTTTTGCATCATGACCTTATAGCCACGAGCCTTAAGAAGTCGGCCGAGAGATGCAGCAGTGATTCCTTTTCCAAGAGAGGAAACAACGCCACCTGTTACAAATATGTGCTTGGTCATGGATTACTCCCGTAGGTAAGATTAGCCAATTACATTTCTACGGGTCTTTATATTATTCCGCTTTGAGACCCATAGAGTCGAGAAATTTAATCTCCAAACAAATACATTGTTATGTCCATGTAGTTCTGAAAAATCTAGCGGACTTCTGACAGCAGCTCATGCGCGTGAGCCAAAGAAGCCTCAGTTATAGAGCCTGAAAGCATGCGTGCAATCTCTTCTTCTCTCTGAGTACCAGAAACCTCTGTAAGAGAAGTTATAGGGAGCGCGTTATGTTCTTCTGTCTTTGAGACTACATACTGTTTAGAGGCCATAACAGCAACCTGTGGCAGGTGAGTTACCACAATCACCTGATGTGTTTTAGCAAGCTGCGCTAAAACCTCTGCAAGAGCAACGGCAGTAGCTCCACCAACGCCAGCGTCAACCTCATCAAATACAAGCGTATCGCAGACGTCAGACTCTCCTAGAACCACTTTGCATGCAAGCATAACGCGAGAAACCTCACCACCCGAGGCAATCTTTCTAAGCGGACGAGCAGTCATCTGAGCTGAAGGCTTATACATAAGCTCAATCTTTGTAGAGCCAACTTTATTCCACTGCTCAAAAGGAAGATCTTCAAAGTTCAATTCAATCTGAGCTGAACCCATCTGCAGATGACTCATTTGCTCAGTAACAGCATCACAAAGTTTTGGAGCTGCAGCAACACGAACCTTTTTAAGTGCCTGAGCCTTTACGATAAGAGTCTCTTTTGCCCTATCTACCTCTGCCTGTGCCTCACGGACAAGCTTTTCTGTGTCTCTTGTAACTTCAAGAAGATTTTGAGCTGCCTGGTATTTCTTAAATACATCTTTCATACCAGGACCATACGTTCTCATAAGACCCTGAAGACGAGCCATGCGACTTTGCATCTCTTCAAGTGCTTCTTCATCAAAATCGAGAGATCCAACATAGCTTCTGAGCTCTGAAGAAACATCCTCAATCTCTATAAGTGCACTTGAAAGAGACTCTGCATAGTTACCTAGCGTAGCATCAAACGTTGCAGCACTCTGAAGCATCTGAACTGCATCAGAGAGAGAATCAATAACGCCCTCATCTCCTGAGAGTAACTCGTGTGTTCCTCCTGCAGCTTGAAGGAGAGCCTCTGCATGTTCAAACCGAGGAAGTTGCTCTTCTAGGTCTTCTAGCTCTCCTTCTTTAGGAGAGACCTCATCAATTCTTTGAACAAGAAATGCCGCTTCATCAATCTTTGCATTGCTTGACTGGCTTACTTCAATAACTCGTTGAAGTTCAGCGATTGCAGCATGGTAAGCATGAAGAGCTTCTACATACTCTGTCTGACAAGATTGAATATCTGATCCAATCCATGCATCCAACATGCTGACATGATTTTTTACGTCAAGCAGTCTTTGATGCTCATGCTGACCACACAGATCAATTGATGTTCCAATGCCTCCAGCCAGCTCTTTAACTGATGCCATGTGGCCATCAATCTCTACCCTGCCTCTACCATCAGCAGAGACTTTTCTAGAGACAACAATGCCCTCTTGATCTTCTGGCGAGGTAAAAAAGCGTGCCTCAACCCTAAGAGCGTCTGTTCCTTCTCTTACTGCAGAAGCATCAGCGCGCTCTCCTACTAAAAGCTTAATGGAAGATAAAAGAGCGGTTTTACCAGCACCTGTCTCTCCTGTTAAAACAGTTAAACCTGAGGCGGGTGCAAGAGAAGCGTCTTCAATAAGTGCAACATTTTGCACACGAAGTTCATCAAGCATATGCGACCTGCTTACTGACCAGTTTTACCATAAAATACACGAGAAACTGAACGATAGAAACTATCAGCACTTCTATCAAGCAGAATGATATCTCCTGGTCCACGGCTAATACGAGCTTTGGTAGCCACACCCTCCTCTGGATGTTTAATGTTTTGTCCATCAGAGAAGAAGTGACATGTTGCTGGTCTATCTTTTGACATGGTAATTTCAACCACATCAGAAGGAGAGGTAAGGAATGCACGAGCCAAGATAGTATGTGGTGCGATTGGCACGCAAACCATTCCCGAGAACTCTGGTGTAACAATAGGACCACCAGCAGCAAGAGCATAACCGGTGGATCCAGTTGCCGTACTAACAACAAAACCATCACCGCGAAGCTTATCAATATGGTTGCCTGATACAGAAACCGTAAACTCAACCATATCGCCTGCTCCACCTCTAGAAACTGCAAAATCATTGAGCGAGAAGGTCTTCTCGGCGTAAGTTTCTCCAGATGGAAGCTCATATTCTGTTTCTATTGCAAGTGTTGCTCTTCTAGATACGTGGAGCTCTCCAGCAAGAGCATCAGCTACCATCTCAATCATTTGATGAGGAGTTGCACTGGTTAAAAAGCCAAGGTGACCATAAGAGATGCCCAAAATTGGAATTTCAGAATACTCAACAATTTTGGCGGCCCTCAGAAGCGTTCCATCTCCACCAAGAGAAATAACAAGCTGGCAATCAGAACAATCTACAACTTTATCCGGGAAAAGCTTTTTATCGTGTGCCCATTGAACATCACAGCCCTGTTCAAAGAGCCATTCTTCAAGTTCACGTGCACCAGAAACAGCAACTTCTCTTGAATAATTTGGAACAAGAAGTACCTTCACGCAAACCACTCTCCCGATTTTGCTTGATTGCACAACTGAAACAGTTAACACGTCTGATTCGATGTACTTAGTATACCTAAAAAACTACGAACAATACTACAAAATAGAACATTCGTTCTATTTCACTATTTCTACAGAATGACTCGATACCACTGAAGCAAGATCTAAATCAAACGAACCTGCCTCAAGCTGACCAAACAGTAAATATTCCACGTTACCCTTAGCGCCGTGAATAGGACTTTCACACGCGCCCAAAGGACCCATATGAGCTTCCTTAAACGCATCGGAAACCTTTTGCAGCGTTTGCAGACGCACGGAAGTATCAGTCACAATACCGCCCTCGCCCACTTCTTCCCTCTTAGCTTCAAACTGCGGTTTGACCAGCGTAACAAAAACTCCTTCAGGAGCTAGAACGTCTAAAACAGAAGGAAGAATTGACAAGATTGATGTAAACGATACGTCACACACAGCAACATCAAAAACGTGCGAGTAACCCATTTCTGGCAGGGACGTAATATTTGTACGTTCGAGCAGTTCAACCCTGCTGTCTTTTCTGAGCGACCAATCAAACTGTGCATAGCCAACATCAACCGAGGTAACCGAAGCAGCCCCATTTTGAAGCAGGCAATCGGTAAAACCACCAGTTGAACAGCCAATATCTAAACATTTTTTATTTTGAACCGTAAAATCAAAAACTTCAAAGGCACGCTCGAGCTTAAGTCCGCCTCGGCTCACATACGGGATAGCGCCTTTTACGTGCAGAAACAATCCCTCAGGAACAAGCTCTCCTGCTGAAGTTAGTCTTCTGTCGCTCGTAGAAACATCACCCGCAAGAATTGCGCGTAATGCAGCTTGAGTGTCCTTGAAAAATCCTTGCCTAACCAGCTCTTTATCGAGCCTTTGGCGAGAAATGCGTTGAGCCACTAGTGCTCATCGCTTTCTGAAACCGCGTCATCAGACGACGTTTCATCTGCAGCTGAAGCCTCAACCTGCTCAGAAGAAGCCTGCTCACCAGTGGTAGCTGCTGCGCCAGTTGCGTCAGCTGCATCCCCTGCTGCCTGAGCCTGAACCAGACGCTCTTCCTCTTCCGGCGTAAACTCTGTGGTGTCAACCATGTTGACAGCCTTGGAACCTAGAGCAATTGCCTCATCAAAGAGGTCAAGAGAATGCTCCAGTGAGACGTTCTTATCGCGAACTTGATCAACAATCGAATCAAGCCTTGCGGTTATCTGGTCAAAGCTCTGATATTCAGACGTATCGATTTTTGCCATGGCTACTCTGCATCTTCCACAGAGCTTACTGACTCTTCTTCAGAATTACCCTGTTCAGCAGACTGCTTGTGGCACAGAGAATAAATGTCTTCTCCGGCCTCAACATCGTCAACAATACGGCCGAGAACACCGTTAATAAAACGAGGAGAATCGTCACCACAGTAGGCGCGAGCAAGGTCAACTACCTCGTTAATAGCAACAGCAACGTCAACCTCTGGAACCTCCAGAATCTCGTAGAGAGAAATTCTTAGAAGATTGCGGTCAACAGAAGGCATGCGATCTATTGCCCAGTCTTTTGAGTAAGCAGCAATAATGTCATCAAGATCATCTCTGATGCCGTCTGCTCCAACTGCCAGTGACTGCGCATACTCGTCAAGAGGTCCCTCGGAGAGCGTGTAGTCTCCGTCGAGGACCTCAAGAACGCTGCGATTAGTGGCTTCAGCCTGGAACAAAAGCTGTAGTGCTTGGCTACGGGCGCGGGTGCGTCCAAAAAACTTAACGCTCAAGCCTACTCCTTAGGAAAAACAAGGCTGTCAATGTAAACATCAACGGAAGCAATACTGACGCCAATCTGCTCATTTACGGCAGTTGCAACAGCAAGTCTTACCTCAGAAGCAAGCTTTGTGAAAGGATAGCCGTAGAAAACGGTAAGGTGAACTCCAAGATGAAGCTGACCGTTCTCTACGCCTGCTTCAACAGCCTTCTCTGGTGCAAGGCTTCTGCTGGTAAAGACGTTAATAAGATTGGATGCCAGTGTATCGTTTCCGCCAACGGAGGCAACACCTTCAACACTTCCAGCTGCGCCGGAGACAACCGTTGAAATTACATCTTTTGAGATACCGATGCCTGCTATACGAAGCTCTGTTTCAGCCATGTCTACCCCCTAAAAAGACAAACTGTCTTTGAAATAATTACTCAATACCTGTTGGGCGCTTATGCACCCAAAGAGAATGCATTAAACGCGAGAAACAAACTTGCCGTCGCGGGTGTCAACCTTAATGCGCTCACCCTGGTTCAGATACATTGGGACCTGAAGCGTGGCGCCAGTCTCAATAGTTGCTGGCTTGGTGCCGCCCTGAACGGTGTCACCCTTGAAGCCTGGGTCAGTCTCAGTGATCTCTGCCTCAATGAACATTGGAGGCTCAACACCAAGAAGCTCAGTGTCTGCATAGAGAAGCTGTGCGTTATCGTTCTCCTTGAACCAGACGCTCTTCTCGCCAATGAAATCAGCAGGGACAGCTACCTGATCGTAAGTCTCGTTGTCCATGAAGTAGAAGGACTCACCGTCGTTGTAGAGATACTGCATCTCTTTGGTGAGCAGAAGAACGTTCTCAAACTTGGTGCCAGCGTTGCAGGTCTGATCAATAACGCGACCAGAACGAAGGTCACGAATCTTATAGCGGACAAAAGCGCCGCCCTTACCTGGCTTTACATGCTGGAACTCAACGATGGTATAGTACTTATCGTTAATCTTAAGGCCAAGGCCGTTCTTAAAATCTGCGGTGCTGATAGTTGCCACGTCTAACTCTTTTCACTCGATAAAGTCGCGAGAAGAACGTGAATTTTCAAACTACCCGCGACACGTATATGCATGTTGGATTTTATCAGTTTCACGCCTTCCGTGCTGGCGGCTCTTGTGAAAATGCAAAATTTGCTTACTTCTTTTTAATAAAACTCTCTTTAATAAGGCGAGGAAGCTGTGGAATTGCCATAAGTCCATGCT
This sequence comes from uncultured Atopobium sp., assembly GCA_937921235.1. Lineage (GTDB taxonomy): Bacteria > Actinomycetota > Coriobacteriia > Coriobacteriales > Atopobiaceae > Lancefieldella. Next base: position 31,081 of record CALFOQ010000012.1, read on the forward strand.
TAAAGACAAACCAGAAGTTTGGAGAACGCACGAGCTTCTCCTCCCCTATGTAGGTGCGAATTGCCCTTAGTGTTGCCTTGTTGTCCCGCGTAGAAAACGAGTAGTTACCATTGCTTTTAGTAAAGATAGCAAAGCGAGAAATGCTTTTGGTGCGTCCCATAACCGAAGCTGCCACATGATCTATCTGGTCCCAGGGAATCTGAATGTAATCTTCAGGATTTTTTTGGTTGTAGAACTCAAAGGCCTTATTGCCAATAAGGATATCGCCATACGTAGCAAGCCCATGAAATGACGTTGCCTTTGCGGTGAAATCGACTGTGTTGTTTTGAGACTGAGCCATACAATCCTTTCAAAAAATGGGTCGCACCCATTATAGAGCGCGACCCATATTCGTGCGAATTTGAGTACTACTACGTACTCCTACTCATTACATAAAGCCAAGAAGTCGACCAACGATACCAACACCAAAGAGAGCCAGAATAATGGCAATTGGAGAGACCTTCTTCTTAAGCAGTGAGCAGCAAAGCAGCGTCAGACCAACAGCAGCAAGTCCAGGAATGAGCGAATCAAGGTTGTTCTGAAGCGTAGTTACCTTGACTGGATCAAGACCGTTTGGTCCAAGAACAGAGTAGAGCTTCAATGCTTGATACATTCCCTCTACTCCTGAAGGAATACTTGTCCAGTCAATGTATGCTCCTGCCTGCTGTGGAATGGTAGAGACAACAGGGGTAAAGGAAATTGAAACCCAACGCTGTACCAGGGCACCAATGATAAACATACCCAGAATGGAAGCGCCCTCAGTAATCTTGCCTAGCATACCGCCAGAAAGATCGGAAGAAATTGAAGCACCTGCCTTGTAGCCAAACTCCTGGGTGTACCAGAGGAAGGCAAGGCGAATGACGTTCCACAGGACAAAGAAGAGAATAGGGCCAAGTGCAGAGCCGCCAAGAGCAATGGAGGCACCAAGTGCTCCAAGGATTGGACGGACAGTAAACCAGAAGACTGGATCGCCAACACCAGCCAGAGGACCCATCATACCTACCTTGACGCCCTGAATTGCAACGTCATCAATAGGCTCGCCATTAGCGCGTCCCTCCTCCAGTGCAAGGGTAACACCCATGACTGGCGCAGAAACATAAGGATGAGTATTGTAGAACTCAAGATGGCGCTTAAGAGCGGCTACCTGGTCTTCTTTGTTTGGATAGAGCTTTTTGATGGCAGGAATTATTGAGAATGCCCAACCACCATTCTGCATACGCTCGTAGTTCCAAGAACCCTGAAGGAACTGATGACGAAGAGCAACAGACATACGGTCTTTCTTAGAAAGCTGAATCTTATTCTCCATTAGTTTCACACTCCTTCAGAATTAGTAGTTGTCGATAATATCGCCGAGTGGATCGCCAGATCCGCCACCTGCGCCGCCACCCTGCTTAGCAAGGTCTTTAAGACCAATGTAGAGAATAGCAAGGCAAACGCCAATGACGCCAAGAGCAATAAGGGTAAGCTGGTTGATAGCTGCAAGAACAAAGCCCAGTGCAAAGAATGGCCAAACTTCGCGAGTAGCCATCATATTGATAACCATTGCATAACCAACAGCAGCAACCATACCGCCGCCAACTGCCATACCACCAGTAAGCCACTTAGGCATTGCGTTTAGGGCGTCAGTGACAATAGCTGGGTCAATAAAGCAAAGAGCAGCTGCAGGAACAGCAATACGTGCGCCCTGCATAAAAATGGCTGCGATGTGCCAACGCTCGATTGCAGCAAAATCGCCCTTCTCGGCAGCTGCATCCATTGCGTGGACAATACCAGTTGCAATAGTACGAGCAATCATGGTGAGGAACAGACCTGCTACGGACAGAGGGATTGCAAGGGCAATAGCAGTGTTAATAGCAGCGGTGGTGTCAGTATCTCCACCATTCAGTGCCAAAACCATAATAATTGCAGATGCGACAGATGCTAAAGCTGCATCCGGTGCAACTGCAGCACCGATGTTTGCCCAACCAAGAGCAATCATCTGAAGAGAACCACCAAGGAAAATACCCTCAGCAGGATGACCAGTCACAAGGCCAATCAGAGAACAAGCAACCAGGGGCTGATGGAACTCCCACTGGTCAAGAATACCTTCCATGCCAGCAAGAAGAGCAACAATTACGACAAGCAGTATTGTGATAGGTGTCATTTCTACCTCCTTCTAGTTACTTACGATCAGCAAGTTCGGACTTAGCTTTTTTAAGCATTGCATCAAAGTTCTCTGCATTATCTGCAGGAACCTTACGGACATCAAACTCTGTACCACACTCGCGGATAGCCTCAAGAGTCTTTACGTCGTCTTCATCCATAGCAACTGCGTTGGTAACAACAACTTTGCCAACAGAGTGAGCCATAGAACCAAGGTTAGCTTCCTTGATCTCTACGCCACCCTCAATAGCACGAAGCATATCTTGAGGAGTCTCAAACAGAAGCATTGCCTTGGTATTACCAAAACGAGTGTCGTGAGCAATCTCAATAATTTTCTTAATAGGAACAACGTGGACATGTACTCCTGGAGGAGCAGCCTGAACAATCATGGTCTTGCGAAGTTCATCTTGAGCAACACCATCAGAGCAGACAATAATGCGGTCTGGCTTGGTCATCTTTGTCCACGTAGTTGCAACCTGACCATGCAGAAGACGGGTGTCAATACGTGCAAGCACAATCTTAAGCTTGCCGTCACCAATAACGGTGCCTGCAGGAATTGCTCCCTGAGGTGCTGCAGGAGCGGCGGGAACATCAGTAGGAGTTGCCTCTTGTGGCTCAAGCTCTTCTGGCTTAATCTTGACGCCCATACGAGCTTCAGAGTAAATCTCTTTTGCTACCTCGGCGGCGGTATCTACGCCAAGGCGAGAGCCATATGCTGCAATAAGCATTGGGAGGTTAAGACCAGTAACGGCAACCCAATCCTCTTTACCTTCTTCCTCAAGAACACGAGAAATCTGGTTAAAGGGGGTGCCACCCCATAGGTCAACCAAGAACAAAACGTGCTCTTGATCTTCAAGCGTGGCAATTGCGTCGAGAATCTTCTGATGCAGGTCATCTGGACCCATATCAGGAGTAAGCGTTACAGCTACAACGCCTTCCTGTGGTCCAAAAATCATGCTGCCAGAATCTTTAATACCCTCGGCAAATTTGCCATGGCTGGCTAGAACGATACTAACCACTTCTACCTCCTTCTTCTCCACCTAATAAAACAAATGAAACTGTAAACATAACAATGAAAATAACAATTACTTTTCTGATTTTATTACATAAGTCTAAAACATACCTCCACTAACCTAACTCTTTTTAAATTTTTTAGGTTTTATAAGCTAATTTTTAGGCGAGAAGGTCTTCTCGCCCTAGGAGATACGGTAAAAAATACGGCCAGAAACCCAAAGCTTCTGGCCGTAAAAATTCTGTATATCGCGTCTAGTTAGCAGCCAACAGACACAAGGTCGTGTGTGGACTGAGTAAAGACATCGTAGCCGTCCTCAGTAACAACGCCAAAGTCCTCAAGGCGGATACCAAACTTACCAGGCAGGTAAATGCCAGGCTCATCGGTAACAACAGAACCTGCTGCAATAACCTTGTTCCAGCGAGGGTTGAAGAATGGACGCTCGTGAATCTCAACGCCAACACCGTGGCCAAGACCGTGACCAAAGTACTCACCGTAGCCAGCCTCAGAGATAACCTTAACTGCAAGGTTATGGATGTCAGAACCAGTTACACCTGCATGAATAGCTGCTGCGCAAGTTTCGTTTGCCTTGCGGACAACGTCAAAGACGTGCTGCTGCTCCTCGGAAGGTGCGCCAACAACAACAGTACGGGTCATATCTGAGTGGTAATCCAGGTAACCTGCGCCATAGTCCATAACAATCATGTCGCCTGTCTGAACTACGCGCTCACCTGGCTGTGCGTGAGGATTAGCACCATTAGGACCAGAAGCAATGATGGAATCAAAGGACAGGGCATCTGCGCCGTTGGAGAGCATGTAGTTCTCAAGCTCTGCGCGGATCTGCTGCTCAGTAAGACCTGGCTTAATGTACTCGCAGATGTGGAGGAACGCCTTGTCAGTAATTGACTGAGCATGCTTCATAAGCTCAATCTCAGCTGGGTCTTTAACAATACGCAGCTCAGCAATATCGCCATGCATGCGTGGAAGCAAAGCAGCAACAGAACGATCGCGCAATGCCTGCTCAAGACCATCAAAGAACGCAAGATCAACGGTGTCCTCAATAGCAACTACGCGAGCACGAGCCTCAGCAATATGAGCGGCAACCCACTCGGTAGGAGTAGTGACTTCCTGGTCAAACTTCCATGGAGAATCAGCACCAAGGCGCTCCAGGAATGTGTTGTAGTAACGAGAGTCAGTGTGCATGAAGAGCTCATCCTGCGTAATAAATGCAGTATGTGCCTGCTCAAAGTCAAAGACACGCTCAGCGTCAGTCAACCAACGAAGGTCTGGGTTGTGACGTAGAACAACAGCGTCGTAACCCCTCTGAGCCATTACCTCGCGAAAGCGCGCAACGCGCTTTGCTGCTGCCTGTAAATCTGCCATTTCAAATCCCTTCTCGAGATGTTTACAACAAAAAGTTGCACCTTGTGGAGTCGCTTCAGCAAATAGGCTCCTTACTGCAAGATGCGGCGCTTTAATGCGAAGCGTGAGCCTCACACCAAGCGCGGGCATGCTCGGCGAGAAGTTCCTCGTCGACCGAAGCTAATCTTACCCTTCCGATAGACATTGGAATCGGCAACATAAAACGATTAGTAGAACGGAAACATTCCTGTTTGAGAGCTTCGATAAGCTGCTCAGAAGTAATGTCACAGGTAACAAAGCCAATATTCAAGCGCTCAAGAATCTCATCTTGAGCAAGCATATCGTCAAAGGAAAGAGACTCTTTAGCTACTGCAATTCTTGCCGAAAAACGCAGCGCATCTGCATACAGTGCAGAAAGAGGCTGGTCAGCTGGGATAAGCGGACGAAGCGCCTCCACAAAAACCCAGCCATAAGGCACAGACTGCTGAATGGCGATAGCTGAAGAATCAGACAGGCGGCCACGAGTCTTAGTAGACTCTGCCAGCTGTTCTGCAACGATATCGGCAACTCCAGAGGAGAGGTTATCTGCCCTATCCCAAATACGGCCAAACTCCGCCTCGTTATCAGACATAGCTGTTGCAACCATGCACACCTGGGCAACCTTAGCGTTGTCATCGCAGAGATCCATAACCTCAAGATCTGCAAAGCAGAAACGAGCACAAGGCTTAGTGGTAACAAGACGCTGATGTTCAGCATCAGTATCAAGTGCACGAGGAGTAATAGACGAGACAATAACTGCTGCTAAATCAAGGGGAACAGTAGCAAGGGAAACTCCCCCACACCACTTGTTTGCCACGTGGTTAGCAAGAGAAATAACGCCCTCGTGTCCCACGGAAACTACCAAATCATCAGCTGTCAGGTGCATGTCTGCCAGAGCAGACAATACCCGTGCCTCAGTTGCCACGGTAGTTGCTGCCTCGCCATCTTCTACATCTACACGTGTGACGAGAAAACCAATGGTGGTGAGGTCTCTACGCAGAAGCTCAGCAAGGTCTTCGTCTGCCTGATTGCTGACAAGAAAAGCACAGCGATGAGGTCTTCCCACTGCGGTTCTGAGCTCAGTACCAAAATTTGAAAGAACGCCTGCACCAGAACGAAGTGCAATAGAGCCACCAGGAATAGAAACCCACTGTTTAATCTGAACAGGTGGCAATTCCTCTTCAAGCTCAGTCTGGACGTTGTCACTCATAGAAGACCTCTTTCCCAAAGCAGCTTGCCAGAATCAATGGCTACCTGCTCAAACGTTTTCTCACGAATATCAATAGTAATATCAGCAGCGACCTCATAACGCGGGCGCAGGCGTCTATAGAGCTGAGTAGCGTTTTCTACACTTCCCAAGTCAGGACGTCTGTCCGTACGCTGAATCTGGCGTAGCGAGTCAGAAAGATCGCCGTCGAGAAACACAATGACTCCCATCTCACGCATAAGCGCAAGATTGATGTCCTTCTCGACAATTCCACCGCCGCAGCTTACCAGCAGTGACTTCTTAGACTTAAGCGTTTGTAAAACCTCAGTTTCTGCCTGCCTAAAAAGCTCTTCACCGTCATCTTCGTAGATTTCTGCCAGTGATTTACCTGCTATGCGTTCTGCCAGGCGATCGGTATCGACATAGCGGCGGTGAAACAGCTCGCCCAAATTACGTGCGAGTGTGGACTTTCCGGCACCCAGAAAGCCTACAAAAAAGATATGATCACAGCCCTCATGTACGACGTATCTTGAATCGCGAAGCTCCATACTCCTCCAGCCTTTCAAGATGATTCTATCATCGAGTTGGAGCAAGTAAACTAAAGCCGTCTTGTTATGACGTAAAAGTTACATTTTTTAAAATGCGGCGCTCTGCGTGACGAATGATATTGGTGTACCAAAGATCCTCAGTAGACTGCGGCTTTACCAAAATAGTTGAAACACCAGCCAAATTACCTGCAATTACATCGGTAAAAATCTGATCTCCCACCATCACGGTTTGCTCTTTAGTTGCCGAGAAACGCTTCATAGCTGCAGTTAAAGCGTGAGGCAGCGGTTTGCAAGCAAAGCCTTCTCCCTCAATTCCCAGCTCACGAGCGCTGCGCTGAACCTCATTGAGGTGAATGTTATTGGAGATGAGACAGAGCGTTAATCCAGCCGCATGAGCCTTCTCAAACCAAGCAGATACCGCTGGCGGCACAACTTTAGTGTCACGGGGCACACAGGTATTATCGCGATCTAAGAGCACAAGCTTAATCCCCTGCTGAACAAGATTCTCTATAGAGATATGCTCAACAGCAGAAACGTATTGTGTTGCTTTAATCAAGCTCATACCCCCACCAACTATTGCTTGCTTGCGGCTTCACGCTCGCGTGCGTTTTCAATAGCCTGCTGATGCTCCTCATAGGTCTCAGAGAAGACGTGCTCATCGGAGGTAATCCAGAAGTAGTAATAATTGGTTGCTGCTGGATCCATAGCTGCCTTAATGGAGGCATAACCTGGAGAGCAAATAGGCGTAGGAGTCAAACCCTTAAACGCATAGGTGTTGTATGGGTCGCTTGTCATTGAACTGAGCTCTTCTGCAGTAGCTTCCCTACCCAAAGAATAGGCAAGAGTTGCGTCGCTCTGCAGATACATATCGTCATACAGACGGTTGTAGAAGACAGATGCAACCTTAGGACGGTCCTCATCAGTCAGGGCTTCTCGCTCAATGATAGATGCCATGATAATGATTTGCTCGTTAGTAAGATTCAAGTTGTAACGCTTATTAAGCGTAATGCGAGCGGCATCCAGGTTAAGATCAGCTGTCTCTGTCTCAAACTGATCAAGCATGGCACGGATGACCGTATCGGCAGTTACATTGCTTTCTGTAAAGGTATAGGTCTTGGGGAACAAGTAGCCTTCAAGAGAATCATTAGCATCTACCGCACCTGCAAGGAACGGATAGTCAGCAACATAATTGGATGCTTTTGCCTGATTCAAGAAATCATCGCGAGAAATACCAAAGTAGTCCTGAACCAAATCAGCAACCTGAGAAACGGTATAACCTTCTGGTACGACAAAGCCACTACCAGGAGCATTAGGGCCAGAAATAAGCAGGTGAACGATGTCTGCTGGCTTGGTACCAGTGGTAATAACATAGATACCGCTCTTGATTTTCTGCTCAGCATCCTGACGCTTTACCTGATTTAAGAACTCGCTCTTAGTTGCAATAATCTTGTTCTCAAAAAGAATCTTTGCGACTTCCTGCGCACCAGCACCATCTGGAATAGTAACGGTAACTTGCTGACCTGCGGTAATTTCTTGTGTATCGGAATTAGCGCGAGAAAGCTCTGGAAGCGCTACTTTCCATACAAAGATGCCAAGGGCCGCAACCATAATAAAAGCGATAAGTGCCGCAAAAATACGAGAACGCTTTGAAGCCTTCTTATCTCTATGCTTTACCTGCTTGTTCTTTGCCATATGAGTGACTTGAGCGCTTCTTGAAGAAAGCTTGCCACCGGTAAGTGCAGGCAGCGATCCTGTAGCCTCAACTGAAGGCTGCGTGATCTGTTCCTGCTGAGCCTGCTCTTCCTGAGCCTGTCCTTCTGGTACAGGAGAAGAAAAATGTGCGCCCTGACGACGCGGAGAAGAACCATTTGATAGGGTGGGCATTTAGTCTCCCTTATTCATCTGTGCATCAAGCCATGATTGCAAAAAGAGCGAGGCAGCAACCATGTCAACTTTTCCACGCATGGCTTTTTCAGATAAACCTTGCGCTCGAAGAATCTTCTTTGCTTCCGCAGAAGAAAGTCTTTCGTCAGTAAATTCTAATGGAAGTTGGCAGTTCTTCGCAATTTGCTCAGCTTGAGCGGTAATTTTTTGGGCCTGTGGTCCATCTTCGCCGGCGAGCGTTTTAGGACGACCACATAAAAGCAGCTCTGGCTCCCAATCTTCAAGCACAGCTTTAAACGTGCGTGTATGTGAGAGTACCTCTTGCGCAGGTAGAACGCAAACAGGTGACGCAATAGCACCATCGGGGTCACTTACAGCAACCCCGATGCGAACTTCACCAATATCTAAAGCTAAAACGCGCAAACGTTACGCACCAAGCTTTGTTCTTGCAGCCTCAAGCGCTGCGTCAATTCCTGCAGCATTTGAACCGCCTGCCTGCGCCATTGCTGGCTTACCGCCACCACGGCCACCAACAAGCTCTGCAATCTCTTTGACAATGTCTCCTGCCGAGAAGCCCGCTGCAACTGCAGAATCAGTGGCACCTGCAAGCAGGGAAACCTTACCGTCAGCGGTTGCGGATGCAATGACGCAAGCAACAGGCTGGCCGTCAGATGCATCGCGGATGCCGTCCCATGCGGAGCGGAGTTCTTTGCCAGAAAGGCCCTCAAGCTTAGCAATTACACAGCTATAGCCATTAAGCTGAACAGCAGACTTAAGTGCTTCTGCTACCTGATTGCTACCTGCTCCAGTTAGAGCAGCCTCAAGCTTATGGTTTGCAGTGCGAAGATCTTGCTGCAGCTGCTCAACGCGGTCTGCAACAGCAGAAGGACGAACCTTCAAAGCTGCGGCAACCTCATCAAGTTGAGCCAGGCGCTCATCAACGTACTCGATAGCGCCCATAGAAGTTACCGCATCAATACGCCTTGAGTTAGAACCAACGGAGCTCTCAGAAATAATCTTAAAGAGGCCAAGGTCTGCTGTGTTGCGTGCGTGAGTACCACCACAGAGCTCACGAGAGAATGGAGCGTCTTCTGCACCAGCAGAGACAACGCGTACGACATCACCGTACTTCTCGCCAAAGAGTGCAACAGCACCAGCGGCCTTTGCATCCTCAATGCTCATAATCTGAGTAACAACAGGCTTAGCAGCAAAAATCTCTGCGTTTACCATGCCCTCAATGCGATCAAGCTCATCTTTGGTAAGAGCCTCAAAGTGCGTAAAGTCAAAGCGCATACGATCTGGAGCAACAAGAGAACCAGCCTGGTTAACGTGGTCGCCCAGAACCTTTTTGAGGGCTGCGTCAAGCAGGTGAGTTGCGGTGTGGTTGCGGCGAATGAGCTCACGACGACCGGCATCAATGGTTGCGGTGACTGAATCACCAACAGAGATGGTGCCCTCCTCTACCACGCCAACGTGGGACTCAAGGCCGCCGTCACGGTGCTTGGTATCAGTGACGTGAACGTAGAGACCAGGAGCTGTCAGCTTGCCGGTATCACCAACCTGGCCGCCCATCTCTGCGTAGAAAGGCGTGCGGTCAAGGACAACCTCAACCTCAGAGCCAGCAGCGGCGGACTCAACCTCCTGTCCATCCTGAACAAGAGCAACAACACGAACGCCGGAGAGCTCATTGTTGTCGTAGCCGTCAAAGACGGTCTCATCAAGGCGGTCAGAGAGTGCAACCCAAATGCTCTGAGCGTTACCCCAGGCATCGCGGTTAGCAGACGCACGAGCGCGCTCACGCTGCTCAGTCATTGCAGCATCAAAGGCGTCCATGTCAACAACGTGACCTGCATTTGCAGCAATCTCACGAGTAAGATCAATAGGGAATCCGTAAGTATCGTGCAGAAGGAATGCAACCTCACCGGAAAGCTGTGCACCATCCTCTAGCTGCTCAAGCTCTGCAGTGAGTTTAGACTCGCCTGCGTCAAGCGTAGCGCCAAAGCGCTCCTCTTCTGCGGTCAGAATGCCGTCGATAAGAGCGCTCTTCTCGACAAGCTCTGGATATTCTGCGCCAAGCAGAACAGCAACCTCATGTGCGTACTCTGCCATGAAGGTGCCCTGAATGCCCAGTAAGCGGCCGTGGTAGACAGCGCGACGGAGCAGGCGGCGAAGAATGTAGCTTCTACCCTCGTTACCAGGGAGAATACCATCACCAATCATAAAGGTAACTGCACGAGAGTGGTCTGCAAGGATACGCAGGCTGCGGTCAATCTCATCAGTTGAGTGATACTTTTTACCAGAGAGTTTCTCGCCCAAAGAGATGAGGGTACGCATGATGTCACCCTCGTAATTGGTGCCTTCATGCTGCATGATAGCTGCGATACGCTCAAGGCCCATGCCGGTATCGATGTTGCGATGAGGAAGCTCAGGCAGAGAACCATCTTCCTGGCGATCAAACTGAGTAAAGACGAGGTTCCAGAACTCAAGGTAACGGTCACCGTCGTCTCCAGGAGCCTCTCCCTCAAACTCAGGACCCTGGTCAAAGTAAATCTCAGAGCAAGGACCACAAGGACCAGTTGGACCAGCTGCCCAGAAGTTGTCTTCCTCGCCCAGACGGGTGATGTGATCTTCTGCTACACCAAGAGACTTCCAAATCTCAATTGCCTCATCGTCGTCAGTAAAAACAGTAAAGTACAGGCGATCAAGAGGCAGGCCAAGGTGCTCTGGAGAAGAAATAAACTCCATTGCCCAGGTGCATGCATCGCGCTTGGTGTAACCACCAAAGGAGAAGTTACCCAGCATCTCAAAGAATGAGAGGTGGCGTGAGTCACCAATGTTGTCAATATCGTTAGTGCGAAGGCACTTCTGGCAGGAAGTTGCGCCAATCTCCTTCATAGTCTTGATGCCCTGGTAATACTCCTTGAACTGGTTCATGCCAGCATTAGCAAGAAGCAGCGAAGGATCAGAAGGCACCAGAGATGAAGAAGGATAGCGCTTGCAACCCTTGCTCTCAAAGAAGCTTAGGAAGTCATCACGAATCTCTGCTGTTGTCATTGTTTTATAGTCAGCCATAAAGTACTTCTCCGTATTCAAATAACTACTCTTTTGTACTGTCTGAGTCTACCGCATCTGACGATGGTTTATCTGGTTCCTTAGTAACTTCTTGAGTATTCCTAAAAAGTAACTGAGAAAAATCATGTCCAAGAATCTTGGGTGCGGGAGCTGAAGACTTGCTGCGCACATGAGCCGTAGTGTCTTGATCAACAAGACGCGACTCCTCAAAGAACTTTGGGTCATCGAGGGCATCATACTCTGGCAGAATAGCGCCTGACTCATCCACATACTGAGTCGAGTTAAAAAGCGCGCCATTTGGCGAGACGATCTGTCTGCCCGAATACTTCTCAAAGAAGTACACAAAGATGCCCCTCAGTGCTGCTGTCAAAGGTATGGCAAGAATAGTTCCAATTACTCCGCCAAGAGCGCTGCCAATGACAATACCAACGAGCGAAAGACCCGGGTGAACTTTAACGCTAGTTGCCATAACCAAAGGTGAAAGCACGTTATCAACAACGTTTTGTGCAACCATCAAGATAACGATAGTCCATACGGTCATGACAGGGTCTACCAAGATGCTCAAAATAAGAGCAATACCTGCCGAGAAAACCGGTCCAACTACAGGAATAATATGGAAGATTCCTGTAACCATGCCAATAAGAGCGGCATAAGGGTTGCCTAAAATCAGACACCCAAAGTACACAAGAATGCCATTAATCGCAGAGGTAATGATAGTGCCTCGCATATATCCACTGGTAGATCTACTTAAGATTGCAAGAATAAGTCTGAACTCATTCTCTTTTTGAGGACCAGCAATAATAGCCATCTCACGGACAATAACTGGATAATCTTTAGCCAACCAATAGGCAAGCACTAGGCCTAAGAAGAAGACCATGAGTTGGTTTGCCATAGAAGAGATGTTGCCTAAAGCAGATGTGGAAAGCCAACTCAAAATACCAGAAGCAACTGATATTCCAATACTTGATGCCTGTTCAATTGCAAGTTCTACTGTCTGTCTAACAGCAGGGTTACTTTGAGTGTCAAAGTTCTGCCAAAACTCCCTTGCCATTGCTCCTATCTGACTTGCATACGAAGGAGCGTTTCTGAGTAGCGTAGTAAGCTCAAATACCAATGGCTGCGCAATCAAAATCAAAAATCCTACCAACACAATGAGCGTAAGAACAAGCGCGATAAGAGCGGAAATGCCACGAGGCACTCCTCTGTCTTCAAGCCAATTGGTAACAGGGCTACAGACAAACGCAACAATTGCGCCAATGGCGAGCAGCTCAACAGCCTGTCCCAGGATGCCAAGAACATACAGTGCAAGTGCAAACAATGCAGCCAGACCAATGACTGTCCACACCATTAAGCCACGTTGTTTCCATTTTTGAGCTGAATCAAAGAAGTTTTGATGCTTTTGATCCATTAACGGTTCACGCTTTCTGGGTCAATCTTTTCTTGGATACGCTTTAAGGTGCGACGAAGCAGCCTTGAAACCTGTACCTGAGAGATATTAAGTTTCTCCGCAATCTCTACCTGGGTAAGACCTTCAACAAAACGCATACGAATAATCTCTTGCTCTCGTGGCGAGAAGTCTCTAATGGCCTCTTCAAGAACAATGCGGTCATCAGAACCAGCAAGATCCTCATCTTCGGTCACATATTGATCAATGATTGAAGGAGTCTCGTCGCCATCAGCACCAGAGCCGCCTCCCTCAAGAGGAACAGAGCTATAAGCGCTAGAAGACTCCATAGCCTCAAGAACTTCTTCAACGTTAGTATCAAGGCGCTGGGCGATCTCTTCAATTGAAGGGCTTCTTTGCAGCTCTTTAGTCAAATCATCAGTGACCTGATTAATCTTGGAAGAAAGCTCCTGCAAACGACGAGGAACACGTACTGACCAGCCTTTATCGCGGAAGTGACGCTTGATTTCTCCCATGATGGTTGGCGTTGCATATGTTGTAAATTCAAGACCACGATCAGGCTCAAACCTATCAATTGCCTTGATAAGTCCAATGGTTCCCACCTGAATCAAATCATCAAGGGGTTCTCCACGGTTTTTAAACTTGGAGGCCAAAAAGCGCACGAGGTTTAAGTGACTCACAATAAGCTGGTCTCTTACCTCAGGGTCTTTTGTTTCTTTATATTGGGCAAAGAGCTTTCGTGTTCTATCTTTATCCCAGGCCGGGGTACCTTTAGAAGCACGACGAGCAGCTCTTCTTGCGGCTTTCTGCTCTTCTGCAGATGCCTGTACTGCCTCGTTAGCTTCAGGTTTAGGCATGTGCACCGCCAGAAATTTTTACAAGATGAAGCGTATAACCGTCATCGCTAAGCGCAAACTCATCACAAATAGCGGAGAGCAATAGCTCTACAAGTTCTAGTGGCTGAGAATTATCTGTCTCAGACTCAACTGGATCCTCATCACCCAAGTAAAAATCAATAGCCATAGTATTGTCTTCGAGGGTAAACGTAATATCTACGGAGTCTTTTTGAGTGCCGCAAGCAAAGACAAAGCCCTCTTCTGCGGCCATTTTGACATCTTCAAGCTCATCAACGTTCATCTTGCACAAAACAGCAAGATTAGCAGCCATCATTCTGACTGAACGAGCAAATGTTGGATCTGCTGGAGCGGAAAGCTCAACAATTTTTTGTGCCATTACAATCTACTCCTCAGTCTTCTGAGAAGACTCAGAACCGTACTCAATATAGAACTGCTCAGTGCGAGCTGGTTTAGAATGCTTTGTCTTGTCCTGAGAAAGCAGAGGAAGCTCCTCAAGATACTCTTGAGCACGCTGTGCACTCTGTTGTGCGGAAGCAGTCGCACCGCTCAGGCGAGCCTGAGCCACCTCAGCAAGCTTGGAAGGATTCAAAGATCCGCCAAGACCAGTTCCTAGCTTTGAAACAGACTCAACAACGCCTGTTACCGCATCGCTTGCAGCCTTACTGACTGTTGCAGTTACTGCAGATGCAGCACCTGAAACAGTTGCTACATCACCAAGAACTACGTTGAGGCTCTCAAGAGAAGTGTTAGCATTCTCTGCAGCCTCATCAACCTTCTGCATGAGTGCAGGTAGCTGCTTGATAGTTGGATCAAGCTCATCAACCATGCCATCAATCTTTGAAATAACAGGCTGAATCTGCTCAATGGTATTGTTAGCTGAGAGTGTAATCTCAGTAATTGACCTTCTTGTTGTTCTTAGGGTCAGAGCAACCTCGACAATGGCCCAAACACCAACTACGGCTAAGACTACAAGAGCAATCTGTAGGTAATCCATCTATGCCATCCCTCAAAGCTAACGGTTACAGTTCTTTCTATTCTACCCGAGGAGCGTCCTCTTAATGCTCCCACTTGGGTAATTCAAATTCCTAGGCTTCCTCGTGACGATCACGCTCTGTAGCTGCAATTCTCCACGCTTCCCAACCTCTTGGAGATGGCGAGAAGAACGCACCACGTTCAAGTCCTTCTGGAAGATAACGCTGTTCAATCCATCCCCCAGGATAATTGTGAGGATAGAGGTAATTGCCATACTCTTCAGAACCAGGGCGCGTACGATCCCTTAAGTAACTTGGAACTTCTCGCCTTGGACCTGTTCTTACCTCATGGAGGGCGGCATCAATACCCGCTTCTGCAGCATTAGATTTTGGAGCAAGCGCCATATAAATAACTGCTTGCGCAAGGTTAATTCTGCACTCAGGGTATCCAATGACCTCGGCTGACCTAAATGCTGCATGTGCAATGAGCAGCGCCTGAGGATCGGCATTGCCAATATCCTCTGAGGCCAAAATCATAATGCGTCGAGCAATAAATTTAGGGTCCTCACCTGCATCAATCATGCGCGCAAGCCAATACAGTGCCGCATCTGGGTCTGAGCCACGCATGGACTTAATAAACGCAGAGATAATGTCATAGTGCATATCTCCTGCTTTATCGTAGGGAAGTCCGCGACGAGGATTTGCCTCAAGAACGTTTTGCTTGGTAATAACAAGCGGCTCAGATGCCTTACTATCAGCAGATTCTGGAACGTCAACCATCTGAGAAGCGAGCTCAAGAGAAGTTAGGGCTGCGCGACCATCTCCGCCTGCAAGCGTCACAATCTCTTTACGAGCATCTTCATCCAGGACAAATGCGCCCGCTAGACCATCTTCCGACTTAAGTGCTCGCTGAATGAGCTCATCGATTGCCTCATCTGACAATGCATGCAGTTCCACTACACGAGAGCGAGAAATCAGAGCGCTGTTAACCTCAAAGTAAGGATTTTCTGTAGTAGCACCAATAAGTACAACTATTCTGTCTTCTACTGCATGAAGCAAGGCATCTTGCTGAGAGCGCGTAAAACGATGAATCTCATCAATGAACAGAATAGTTCTTCTACCTGCTGTTAAAAGCCTTGATTCTGCGGCCTCAATCTCTCTGCGAAGATCTTTAACAGTTCCCGTAATCGCAGATACTTCTACAAATTCTGCGTGCGTTGTATGAGCAATAATGCGCGCAAGCGTGGTCTTTCCGGTGCCTGCTGGACCGTACAGCAAAACGGACGAGAGCGTATCGTGCTCAATTGCCTTGCGCAGCCAGGAGCCTTGACCAACCGCATCTTCCTGACCCACGTATCCATCAAGCGTGGTAGGACGCATGCGAGCAGCAAGTGGTGCATTAGCTTTTTTAGCGGCACGTTCCATGCCAGAAAATAAAGTATCCATGCAGCTATTTTAGCAGTTTAATTTCTGTATTGTTTATATGCGTATTAAGTGCAGTTTTGTTGGCGATAAGGTTCAGAAGATACGCGTAAAAATGCTATTTGGGACGCGCTTGGGACACAAAAATACCCCTCCCAGCACTTAGCCAGGAGGGGTTGTGTGTTACTTAATGCCGGCGATGTATCCATCGTCATTCGTGGTGACTGTGATGTCGCCTGTGAGTAGTTTGCCTTCCTTATCAAAGGCGCAGATATTGTCTGCTCCAACCTCAAAAAGACAATCCTCAACTCGCGAACCGTCAGAGCGTAGATAGAACCAATCATCGTCGAGCTTGAGCCAGCCAGCGGCCATGCGGCCTGTCTCGTCGAGGTAATAACGCTTACCGTCGCGCTCCTGCCAACCTGTCGCCATGCGACCATCAGAGAGAAGCATATACCAGCCGTTGTTGTATTCAAGCCACTTATCGAACTGCAATGCGCCGTCCTCGCCGAAGTACCACCAATACTTATCCGAGTCACTCCAAGAAGCGAATACCCAACCAGTTAACATCCAACCGGACTCGTTGAAGTAATACCAGCCGTCGCCAACTTTGAGCCAACCTGTGGCGTAATCGTCAGCGGTCGCGCCCGTCTGATACCACCATGATCCTTTGCCGTCGGTATGCCAGCCACGCTCGTCTGTTGAACGTGCGCCAGTCATAACCTCATACCAGTAACATACTCGCTCCATAAAGTGCGCATTCTGAGAGCCTGCAAGCTCACCGGGGCAAGCGGTTGCCACAATCTGTTTGTGTGGTCGGACGTTGCCGCCCCATCGAGGGTAGCCGAGTCCGTACTTAATAAGCAACGCAGCAACAAGATGCGCGCCGCTCTCTAGGGTTGCTTCGGAGACAGTCCAGGGCGATGTGGAGTTGTTCGCATGTTCGATGCTAACACTCTCGCAGTTAGCAACCCAGCGACCACACGCCCATGCGGTGTTGCTCTCCAGTACGTGCTGGGTGATAGTGCCTGCACCGTCCACAGAATAGTGTGCAGACTGCGCCTGCATCTTGTCCCACATTGCTGTGATGGCTGCACCGTCTAAGCCTGTGGCAGCTTCATGGTGTACCACGATATACTGCACGGAATGACCGTCTCGCCCAGCTGAATACGCTGACGTTGGAATATAAGCGTCGGCGGTAATCTGTCCGGAAAAGTCAGCCATTAGCGCGCCTCCTCGTCTAAAGGGCTTACGCTTGGTTTGTCATACGTCATTGCACGTGCAGAATCGCCAATACCTTTTGTGGTTGGGTCAACCGTGACACCAATAGCGCCCAGCACCGCCACAACAACGGTGCCAATCAGATAAGGGTTGCTGATGAACTTCACAAATACATCAGCAAGGCTGCCCCATGTAGTTAAATCGGAGTATGCCAGTCCGAGGTAAGCCAGGATAGGACTCATGACGATGCCCGCCATTCCCAACCACCAAGCGGGATTGTGTAGACGTACTTTCCAGTTAATCATGTGAATCTCCTTAAATCAGAATTAGTGTGTATGCGCCTGCTCTAGGCGTTCCAGTCTCCCCGCCTGGTTGCGGGTCACATCCTCGACCACTGCCAGACGGGTGTCATGAATAGAGAGGGCATCACGGATATTCGTAATTGTCTCGTCCGTGCGAGCCATGTAAGCCGTAAATGCTTTCTGAGTATCGTCTATGTCACTCTTGAGCTGCTTCACGCCTTCTTCGATGCGCACCAAGCGCATCGCGTCTTCCTGGCTTGCTCGGTTCATCGCCTTGGCGCCGTTGATGAGCGTTAGCACCATGCCAAGAAACGATACCGCCGCCACAATCTGTTCAAACGTTAATGGGTTCATCCTTCCACCTCCTACTCGAGGCTCTTAGGAATGAGAGGAACGATGCCTGAACAATAGCCACTGTCTGAGTTGTAGATATACACGTGACCATCACCGCCGCCAGCTGCGCCTAGCCAGATTTTGGCGGTGTTGTTACCCTGCTGTACGGCTAGCGGGTGGTAGCCTTGATATTTAGGCAGTAGTTCATCAGGCAACTGCCCTGTTGTTGTATATGACGGGTAACCGCCCGCCATGAAACAATCAAGGTACATTACACCGCCACGAACGCAATACCTTACACGTACCCACTGATTATTAACTAGGTCAGTCCATGAGACATATTTCATCAACTTGAGTAAGTCTGTACTCTTTACCTCTTCTTGCTTCTTAGAGTCAACGTTGACGCTTACACCAGAATCAGTCAATTTGACTGATGTTTTGTGCATGCCGTCATCACTTGAAGCCCTCAGAACAACCACTTGAGCTCCGACCGCAAAATTCCCTGTTGGCTTAAACAGAAGATTATTGGTCATTAGAGCTGTAGCTCTATATCCTCCATTACTTTGGTAATTAGCGACAATACTAAGTGCTCCATTGTTGAGGTTAATAATGCCCTGGTCGAAACTCGCTACCTGTGTCTCTCCTTTGTAGATTCCCATTCCCTGACTGTTCACTGTGACGTGAGCGCCGTTCTTATCTCCTACGTGTGCGCCGTCCTGATCGTGCGAGAAGGCGTTTGTCAAATCCTCGACCGTGCTCTTTACTTCGTCAGCCTTGTTGCTTGCTTCCGTTGCCATAGTCTTCGCCTCCTTTGCTGTGTCATTGGCGTTCTTTGCGTCCGCGGCTACATGGCTCACTTCCTCCGCTGCCTTCTCAGCTTTAGCCGCGACAGTCTCGACTTTCTCTGCCGCTGCTGTTGCCGTGGTTGCTACGTCAGCAATCTTCTCTGTTGCTGCGTCAGCCTTCTTCTCAACAGCTACCGCTTTCTCCTCAACGGCTTGGACCTTAACCGTGGCCTTGTGGGTGTCTTCTACTGTCTTGCGTGTGGTCGATGCGAGGGCGGTCAGACGCTTGTCAGTTGCTTCCTGCGTGCGTTCTTGGGACGTTGTGCCACTCTTGGTCAGCGTGCCTTCGATTGCGCCGAAGCTGTATCGCGTGGCCTTTGGGTCCACGAGGTTAATCGTTCGACCAACACAGAGCATCATGCGGTCAATGCCGTGCGGCTCGCTGGTGACTTGGACACGCTGCAAGTAGTCAATCTGCTGGACGGCCACATCTGCGTAATGTAGATCCGTAGCGCTCACCGTGATGGAATCGGAGAGCTTGCCAGCGGCAAGGTCGGCCACTGCTTTGTCTGCAAGTGCCTGTGGCTGGTTCAGATGGTCATACTCCATCAGCCTCTCAATGACGCCATAACGCTCAGCCATTGCAGTATCTACGACCGCGTCGCCGACAATGTCATAACCACCGCCAACATAGGCGTGTTCATCATCGATGGTTACGTCCTTCTCGTCTTCACCCTCGCCGGTCTTGCCAACTGGCACGATGGCCGTGTAGATGTCTTTACCATCAGCGCCGGTGTTTAGATCAAGAAGGTTCTGACCAAGCTCTACAGACTGAGCGGCTTCGCTTGAACCGTCCGCGTTCAACCAATCGAAGTAGTTATCCTCGCCCACATAGCGAACACGGAAATAACCACCGCAGAGCTTCGTGAGCTTCTCGCGCATCTCCTTCAGTGTGGTCGGACGTGTGCCGGTGCCACGCTGAAGCGCGCCGAAGTTAACGCCAGCGTTAATGCCTACCTTGAACTTCTCGCATCGGTTAGACACGCGCAGGTTGTGTTGCTCAATGAACCACTCGAACAGCTCGCCAGCCTTAGCGGGGGCGTTAATCTCGCAGTCAATCTCGTCAGTGTCGTATGTCTTATAGGGGCGGACGGTGGTGTCGTTGAGGTAAGCCATCGCGCCTTCGCAGATAACATCAATAGATCCGTTCATAGACATCGACACTTTGCGGATTCGACCACGGAAGAGAATCTTCTGCGTCTCGTGTTCCGTGAGCTCAATCTCGCGCTCGGTGTTCATGACCGATTCGCGGTTAAACGCGCGCCAGAGCGGGTGTGTTGGCTGCACGGTAAAAGAAAGAGTCGGAGACTGCCCCGACTCTTCTACAAGCTTACCAGCTGAAATCTGCACGCCTTCCTCACGCGGATCATGAATAACGTTTCCCGCATAAGTCAGTACATACATTTCTATGCCACCCTCTCCCACATATAGACGGCTCTGTAAGGTGGCATGTTGTTGTGTGGCTGGCCACCACCGACCGCGTCAACCTGGAAGCGGTAATTGGTATACGTATCAGCTGAGCGTGCCGTCCACTGGTTGCCGCCGCCGTTATCCGTGCCGTAATGCATCGAGGTGTCGTGACTGTGGCTTGGCATCTCGTTGATGGTCAGCGTGTGAGTGTCCTCGCCGCCAGTTGAGCCTGCGGGAAACTTCTGCGACTGAGCCAGAAGGAACACACCATTCAACGCCTGCCATGTACCGCCAAGAAACGTTGCAGGGTCAGTTGACTTGGTGCTTTGGTAGATTGCACCTACTGGAAACATAGCGTCCAGCAGGTCGAAGTTCTTGGCCAAGTCCTTAATAGTCTGAACAGTCTCGTCCGTGACGTCAGGCTTCGTGAGACCCAGCCTTGGAGTCTTTGTGCTCATTAAATGTCCTTCCAATCGAAGTCGAGCATAACTGTTGTGTTGTTGTGTGTCTCCGCGTCATCGACGTACGCATGCTCTCGCCATGTTCCGCGCATGTCCTGCCACTTCTTACCGGCTAGGCTGGACCATGTCAGACCCTTGAGTCTGTTCTTTCCAGCGCGGCCAATGTATGCCAGGCTTGTGCCGTCGAGCTGCTCCCAGGTAAGCCCCGCATAATCGCGCCAGATTGCCGTTCCGTAGTCCGGCGTAGTGTTTACGGTTACACGGTTCTTTCCGTTGTGCAGCTCCAAGTCTCGGTTTATCCACACACCCGGCTGAAGGTCAACGGTTCGCCCGTTGATGTTGACAAGGGCGCGTGTGTGGCATGTGATGGCCGGAACCACCGCATGCGCGGGGCCGTCGATGATGTAAGTCTTGCCAAGTTCACCGTCAAGCTCGTAGTGCATAACACCGCGCGACTTGTATGGATCTGCAGTGATTGTTAGCTTGATGTCCGCCGTCTCGTCGTAGAGCGTCTGGGAGGTGACCTCGAAGCGTCCTGTGTAGGTGTAACCATCGTCCCAGGACAGCGTGAACTCTAAGCGCCTACCGTGAAGCATGTTACGCATGGCGGTCAGCGTTGTCTCAACGCTTGCCCAGTCATGTGTGTCGAGCGGCGAGAGTGTAATGGTGATTGTCCGCTTGTCGAACACCGGCGCACCCGTCAGCCACTCAGACAAGTCCAACACGCCATCGCGTCCAGGAATAGACACCGTAGATGTTCTGGTGGCTGGCGGTTTGTCTGTGTAGTTCGTGACTGCTAGGCGATAGGTGGCGCAAAGCGGCACTCCATCAACCACAACCTCGTACGTGTCTGTTAGTTCCGTCATCTGTTTGCCACCACCTTATATTCACCGAGGTTTGAATCCACATACGGCGAGACAATCGAACCGACCGTCTGGCCATCCATCACAACGCGCATATTGCGCACATCTTCACGCAGTCCACTAATCTCGCTAATCAACTCGTCGTCACTCTTAGAGTTGTTCACTGCATCGCTGATGTAGCCTGTGAGCGTGCTAATTGGCGCGACCGCTTCAGGTCCTGCTTCTCCGCCAATCATGGCCTTGTTTCCGTTCATGCCGAACATGGTCGGATTCATCAGAACACCACCGTCGGCGTACCACTCAATGCCCAGGCTTGGAACAGATGGTGGAGCGAGCGAGAATGTACCGGAGATGCTAAAGTGCGGAAGCTTAATCTTTGGGAACTCAAGATGAAGACCGCGGAAGAATCCGCCGATGGCGTCCAGGGCTCCGGATACGGTGTTCTTAGCGTCGCCCATGACGTTGCCAATCGTGCTCGAGATACCGTGGAAGACGTTGCTCACCGTGCTTGAGATACCGTTAAACACTGCCTGGAACGTTCCGGCGATTCCGTTGACAATGCCGGACAGAGCAGACGAGAGACCATTCACGATGCTCGTGACGGTTGTGCTCATGCCCTGGAACACTGTCTGCGCGCCATTTGCGGCCATTTGCCAGTTGCCTGTGAAGATACCAACAAACACGCCGATAACCGTCTGAATTACGCCGACTGTGGTCTGAATGATGCCGGAGATTGTTCCCATTACCGTCATGACAATGCCGCCGACAACCTCAAACGCTGCACCAAACACCACGGACACGATTGTGGCCACTGTAGTGAACGCCACGCCCAAGTTCTGAAGCACTGTGTCAACAAGTGGCTGAGCCGCTGCAGCGAACTGAGAAATGGCGTCTCGTGCTGTTTCGATGTATGGCGATAGAGTCTCAAAAGCTCCGCCGACAGCTTCGCCGAATCCGCTGAACGCTTCAACGATAAGACCCGCGCCCGTGCTTAGTCCGTCAAGCGCAGGCTGCAGAATACTCATAACAAAGTCGGCCACTGGTTGCATGGACTGAAGCCACGCGTCAAATCCTCCGCCAGTGGATAGGTTGGTGATTGCGTCCGCGAGTTGTTTGATTAGATCCGCTGCGCCGTTGACAACAACCGCAAATGCCCCGCCGAGTACTTCAACGATTGAGTTCAGCACCGGGACGATGGCATCTATTGCATCGCCGAAGATTGGCCCTAGGGCGTTACCAAGCTCACCAAGCGTGCCCATAAGATTGCCAAGTGCCTCTTGCAGTGGTGGAGACACCGCGACCAATCCAGCGAACGCAGCGATGGCGATTCCAACGGGACCACCCAACGCACTCAGCAAGCCGGACAAAGGGCCGAGCATAGCGCCAAGCACTGGGATATTGGCAATAACCGGAGCAAGGCCGCTGAGCGCCATGGCCGAGAAAGCCGAAGCGATAGGAGCCACAAACGTCGGAATATTGCCGAGTTGCTTGCCCATGGCATCAATAGCCGGCGCCGCTTGCTTGAACGCATCAACCAACACCTGAATAGCCTGCGTGAAAATTGGAGCGGTCAGACGCGACAGAGCCGCGCGAACGTTAGCGAATGAGCCAGCCAGTGTGTTACCAGACGACAGAGCCGCTTCGCCTAGACCGATACGCATTGCTTCCGAGAATGTATGGAAGTCAATCTGTCCCTTGGAGACCATGTCGGAGACTTCTTTGGACGTCTTGCCAAGGTATTCACCCAGGAGCTGCAGAACTGGTACGCCAGAGCTTGAAAGCTGCAGCATGTCGTCGCCCATCAGCTTGCCACGCGATGCGACAGAGCTGAAGATAACGCCGATATCGTTGAACGCTCGACCAGATGCTGCCGCAACGTTCGCAACGGACTTCAGCGTGTTGGTCATATCCTCGCCGGACTTAATGCCAGCTGCAGAAAGCGTTGCTGCCGCTGTTGCGGCGTCGCCTAGGCCAAACGCCGTGCCGCGGACTGATTGAGTGGCCGAGTCCATAATGGACTCGATGTCCTGGGCGTCATGGCCAAAGCCGGCGAGCTTCTTTCGTGCGTTGTCGATGTTCAGCGCGCGGTCAATGCCGCCCTGGATGGCCATACCAGCAACCGCGGCAATTCCCGCCTGGCCTACGCCAATCAGTGAGCTCGTGATTTGCTGAGTGTTGGTGCGCACGGCATTCCATGCGTTGGATAGTCCGTTTCTCGCGCTTGTCGCGATGCCGCTGAAAATGTTCTGAGCCCGCGACCTAAGCTCTGCAAACGATGACTGCACGCTGCCAGACGCATCGCCCATACTGTGATCCATAGAGCGCGATACTTCCTGCGCTTTATTTTGAATCTGACTGAGTGAAGATTGCGCCTTGTTTACGCCGTCAATAAAGCCATCGGCGTTAACGGTGAATTTTGCGGAGAGTGTATAGTCACTTGCCATATATACCTCCTCTCATGTTTATTTCTGTTGATTCGATAGAGCCTTCTCGAGCGCGGCCATTTTGTCGCGCGCTTCTTTCGCGCTCATGGTCTTTCTGTCAGGCTTGTTTGCTTCAACCCACAAAAGCTCAGGCTCTTCGCTCTTCTTCTTGTAGCCATTGGCGAGCGCGTTTGCTATTGCTTCATTGAGAAGCATTTGGTCAGACGCGACGCGGTCATGCTCAGCTACTTGAAGAAGGGCAATCTGAGCCGCTGTGAGCCTGTCAAACTCGTCCGGCGTCCACCCAAAGCGAACAGCCGCCCACGCCCACATTGCGTCACGCTCATAGCCTGTCAGCGGCTTCTGTGGCGCTTCTTGTGGTTGGTTGGCCTGTTGTTTGTTTGTGGATGGTCTGACCCAGCGCGGGCTCACCAGATCTACTGGAATAAAAAACCGCAGTCCTTCATGAGTGAGTCGCTTACGGCTTCAATCATCTGAGCGTAGCCGTGCTCCTGCAGGTACTTTCCAGCAAGCTCAATGGCCTGTGTAGGATTGACCCATGCGCTTTGTCCACTCTCGCGGATGCCATACGCGAAGATGGTCTTAGTCTCGCGCAGGGTTGGCTGAGCGGTGAACACGGAAATAATACTTTTGTTACCAATCGCACTCTCGGCCATCTCAACACGCTTCTCCGCATAGAGAAGCTCGTATGTAGTACCGTCAACATCGAAGGTAAAATCTGCCATTTCTTACTCCTTAACTAATAAAAAAGGGGCAGCCGAAGCTACCCCGTGATTGTGTTAGTGGACGCCTATCGTCCTGTTGGCTTGGTGATTGCCTTAGCCTTGGCGGCTGCATCAATATCGAACCACGTCCACTTGCCTGTACCTGTGAGAGATACAGACGCGGTGCGTACATCGTCGGTTGGAGAATCTGCCTCGTACTTGGTAACGATGACAGCGCCGCCACCGATTGGAGTGAAGTCTGTATTGTCCAGGAACTCCTTGACGCACAAAATAGTGCCGTCGGCGAGTGCCTGGCGGAACAATTTGTCGCTCTCAGCGTCCTTGACAGCCACCGTATCGACGGAAACCTCGAAGGAACGGGTAGATGCGCGATTGACCTTCCAAGCACCGCGAGAAGACTTCGTGGAGACGCTCGTAGTATCAGCGGAAAGCGATACCTTGTGAGACTTCTCGCCGGCGATTGCGAGGAGCTTAGATCCGTCAGCGCTAAATACGCCAAGCAAGACCTCTGCGCCGTTTACAGCGTTAACGCCACCGGCGGAGACGTCGCAATATGCACCGCTATCGAATGCAGTTGAATCTGGCATAGTAATGACCCTTTCTACTTAATAATCAGACCATAAGAGACGACCACCTCGAACGACACAACCGCGTGCCATTCTCCTGTCTCGTCTCTCTTAATTGTGTTTAGACCGTTATCCGTTTGACGGATGACCTGGAACGGACAAGCCAAACTAATTGGCTGGCTCATGGCTTCTTCTAGAGCCGTTACCATCTTGAATATCTCCTCGCGCGTCTTAGACGGCTTGGAGATTGCGTGGAGCTCGATAGTATAGACGTCCAGCCACATTGTTTTTGTTTTGTCCGAACGAACTGAAAGTGCGCCGACGGAATAAAGAGGAGAGGGTTCTTTATTCGCGTCGGTCACACACTTAACACCCGTGCCGTCTTTGACACGTGCCACAACCGCCGCGACAAAGTCGTCGAGCGGGAGTCGCTTTAGTGCTTGCCTCATAAGCCTTTACTCCTTAGATACTCACCGCACCGCTTCTTCAGAACAGCGCGCGCCGCCTTTATCTCCGTAGCAAAGAAGTGCTGGCCTTCCACGAATGGTGCCTTTAGGCGCTTGCCAAGCTTCGGAACGTACTGGCCAACGTTTTGACGGTGGCCATACTCAACATGCGGAGCGTATTCGCCTGTATAGCCAATCTCTCCTTCGCCACCTTTGACACTCTGGCGAATAGAACCAATCAACTCGCCCGTATCTCGTGGTGTGGTTGCGCGTAGATCTTCGGCTATCTCGTTCACGGTGCGCTTCATAACAATCTCGGGCTTGATGTTTGCAAGCTCCTTCAGTGCGTCGCCAAGTCCGCCGTCGTCAAACTCCAGGCGAACACTAGGCATACGCATCACCCTTTAGCTTCTTCAGTGACAAAACGCGGCGGCGTCCGAAGTCACTCACATGGATAACCTCGAAGACGTCACCAGCGTCAATCACGGGAAAGCGAACAAGCGACGCGCGAAGAGCAAGCTCGGCGGGAACTGTCGTGATAAGCGTCAAGTCACACGCCGCGTAGTCGTTGCCTTCGTTTGTCGTCTCTACAAGGGACGCAGGGCATACCCTCGCCCGGATGGTTGTTAGCACCCGGCGCGAGAGCACGCGGTTTCCTAGCTTGTCGCGCGCGTCGGTGTCCGCGAGCTCAATCAACTCGCACATCCGCCACTTCATACGAACCTCACCTTTGGGAACTGCAGAGCGGCGGTAGTGTCCGCTCTAGCAATCTCAGCCAAAGCCGAAAGCTCCGCGGCATACTCCGCGAGCAAATCGTCCACAAACTGAAGGGACAAGGTTCCACCCTGCCCCTCCGCCTCCTGTGTGATGCCTTCGTCGAATCGGCGGTTCACCGCCTTGATGGTCGCATCGACCACAAGGGACTCAGCTGTGGCGGGTAGCGTGGATACACCAACGCGCAAACAGATGCGGTCTGTGAGCGTATGCGTGACCTCTTCCAGCCACTTATCGCTCGGCTTATCCTCGACCGCTTCGAGTCGTGTCTTGACGCGATCTAATACGCTCATACGCTCACCTCCTTACTCGTGAGTTAGACGGTTGCCTTAATCTCAGCCTTGACAACGCCGTCGGTAATCTCTGGGAAGATCTTGACGCCAGACATAACCAAGGTGTCGCAGGTTGCGTTATTGGTGTTGATATTGTGGGTAATACCAACGAAGCCGGTAGCATCGGAGGTCAGGCCGAAAGTGGAAGCAAGGTCAGAACCATTTGCTGGGATATATGCCAGGTTGAGGTTCATAGCTGCAGTACCAAAGAGAGTACCTGCCCTAACCGCGGAAGAGGTGATTGCAGTACCCAGGCCAAGGAAGTCCTTGAGGTAAGTGATGCCTGCAGCGTTCTGAGTGGTTACGGTTGCGGTGCCGAGGTAATCAGCCACATCGAGAGGGTTGACGAAGAAGACGAATGGGTTGGCTGCGTCAGTATCGAATCCGTCGTAGCCCTCAAACTTAGCGGTAAGAGTTGCCCAGAGGTTGGCCATAGCAGCCTGAAGGGTCTTGCCGTTCTTTGCTGCAGCTGTGGTAGTTGCGACACTTGCAATCAGATCGCTGCGAATGCCGTTCTGGATGGTGCCGATAAGCTGAGCGTCTGCCTCGTTGATTGCATGGTCGCGGCCACGAAGCTGAATAGCTTCGGCAGAGGTGACACGGCGATACTTCTTAAGAGGAAGCTCGATGGTCTGGTCAAGCTGACGCTTGATGTTAGACGCTGGAATGGTGTCACCCTCAGCAACTACGCCATTCTTAACGTCCTTCACGAACTTATAGGTCTTGATGGTGCCGCCCTGTGGTACTGGAATAAGGTTGGTAATACCGAGAGCCTTCTGAAGCTCCTGGATGCCCTGGGAGAATCGGTTGACGTAATCAATAGAAATCTCAGGAGCGATGTCGGTCTTTATGGTAAGTCCTGTTTCTGCTGGCATGATAAGCCACCTTTCTTAGTGTTAAATAAACAATCCGATGTTGTCGCGGATGGCTGCCTGGCGAGCGATTGGGTCCTTGATGGCCAAGATCTCTTCTTTGGTCATCGTCTTAGTGGCCACACCCGCCGCAGGAGCTTTGCCCGCGAGCTGTTTCTTCACGGCATCTTCTACGGCCGCCGTGAAAGCCGTTGAGAAAGCGTCAACGGACGCCTTTGTTTCCTCTGCAGTCTCACCCACTAAACGCGCGAGAATGTCATCGCTGACCGCGATACCTTGCTCAGAGAGTTGACGACGAGACTCGGCCACCATCGCGTTTACAGTGTCGCGACGCTTGTATTCGTCAAGCTCCTTTTGAACCTTGTCACGTTCGTACTCTGCCTTTTGCTGAGCATTCATCTCGGCCAGCTTTGCAGCTTCTTCGACCTTTGCGGCTTGCTGCTTCTCCCACTTCGCTAGACGCTTGGAGACAATCTCGTCAACATCAGCGTCCGTGTACTTTGGCTGCTGCTTGTTGTCCTGCTTTGGCTCGGTCTGTGTGGTGGCCGCGTCCTTGTTAGCGCCCTCGCCATCCACTACAGGAGCCTGAGCCTGCTTAGTCTCCTCTGTGGTCTCTGTGGTTGTTGCTGCGTTTGTTTCTGCACCCATTGTTTTTCTCCTAATCCCCGGCGCTCCAAGGCGCGTCGGCGTGCCTTTTCTCCTTAGCTTTTAGCGACGTCAAAGCTTGGTCGATGCATTAAAAAAGCGACCGTCTAGTCGCTTTCAATACACAGTTCAACAATTTTCTCTAGTACCTCGTCCGTGGGACATCCACGACAACGCATGAGCTCGCGCTCCCCTGCGTCCACAACGCACACCGTCGGAAGGTGAGTGATGCTCTTCGCGTCCTTGGACCTTGGTGAGCAGTCAACGTCGATAATCTCGTACTCGATATCTTCTTCAGATAAAGCCGGCACTATCCTCTTGATAGTCCCGCGACAGATGCTGCACCACTCGGCCATATAGATCACTACTCGCGCCATATTCTCACCTCCTTGGCGGTCTAACAAAAAAAGCCACCCGGAGGTGGCTCGTGAAAGCTAGTTGATTGGTGAAGGTTAGAAAGTAATTAGATTGATATGGAGACCATCTTCATCTTTGCTCCACTCTTCTTCGCACTCGTCTTTGATAAATTTCTCCGGAACATAATCCGAACCAATTAACCAAAGTGATTCGAACTCTTTAGCTTCACTGAAGTCGACTAACCAACCAGATAAATCCATAGCTAACATGTCGTCAAATTCTGCCATGTTGCCTTCGCCACAATCAAGAAAGAACACTTTTCCTTGTTTATTGGCTTCTTCTTGTACACGATTAAAGAAGTTAACGAACTGGGCATCACTTAAATCGTGCTTTGTTTTAAGTCCCACTACCTTCTGTAGCACGCCTGTATCTGACATTAGTCGCACCTCCTCGCATAATTGTTACAAAGTCACCCTTTGCATCTACGATTACAAGATTACCATCATATTCATAGAAAGTGCAAGGATTATCGCCTTCTTGTCCCCACCAGTCACCGGTAGCAACTCGTTCAGCTTTCTCAATAATTTCGTTACATATTTCTACGAACTTATCTCTATCTTCTTTTAACGACGGATTCAATTTCCATTCTCTAGCATGTTTGCGCATCTTTTTGCCAACTTGCTCTTTCGTAAATGCAACCTTATCCGTCTCTAAGAAAACGGTTCGTTTAGACTTCTTCGCTCCAACGCCTTCCCAATTCTCATATGCCTTTTCTCTGGCTTTCCGCTTCTCCAATTCCTCCTGCTTCTGTTGCCATGCGTCCCAATCGTCCACGGCTGGCGCAATCTGACAACGGCAATATGGATGGAGTGGCGGGAAGTTCACGCCCACCTGCATATCCTCGAAGCGGAATGTAGATCCATTCACGCCTTCGCACTCTTCGCAGGCGCGCTCGTCATGCACCACCTCGATGGTGTAAGAGTCGAAGCCTTCACGTTTCAGCTCCTCAACCTGTGCCATGCGCGAGACGTAAGTGCCCTCGGTGTAGACCAGGCGCATAAGCGATGACTGCGGAACGTCCACAAAGCGCTTCTCGAGAGCCTTCGCGATTCGCTGATACGAATCGCCGCGCGCGAGTGCCTTCGACATGTCCTGCGCCACGTAAGACGCGAGAGTTTCCGTGTTGTCCCAGATGCGCTGGGAGTATGACGTGTTACCCGTCCACACCGTATCAACGAAACGACGAACCGCGTCAGAGTCCATGCTGTAGAACGCTCGACCAAATCCCATCGCTTCAGCCGCCGTGTTTGCACCACGTAAAGACTGGCGCATGATGTGATTATCAACGCGCTGAATCACGTCTCCTGTAGCTTGGTAGAGATGCAAGCGTGCGGACGCTTGTAAGCCTTCGAGCCTGTTCAGTTGGTAGATACTCTTACGCACATCCACAATGGACTGCATATCCGGGTGCTGGCGCAGAAACTCGTCACAGTCACGGATAAGGAGCTCGCGGTCTTTCGGGTCCATCGTCTCCATAAGGCGGCGATACTCCAGGACGCCATTCTCGCCGTAGCGCTGATAATACTCAGCAATCTCGCGATTCAGGCGGCGGAGCTCGCTTTCGTAGGCGTTATGGACGCGTATCGACAGAGCGCGTTCGTCTTTCTCCATCGCTGCGTCAGCGAGTGTTTGGCGGCTGTGCCAATACGAGTCCATGTTGCTCCTTATCTAACAATTTCTGGCATAGCATCGCCCAAAAGAATCGAGCGTGCCTTGTCATGATCTACTCCAATGGACGCACTAATGACGCTTATCGCCTGAGCCTCTGACAGGCTTCCCGCGGCGTATTGTGCAATAACAGAAAGAAGTGATTGGGTCTGTGCTCCGTTGAGCGACTTCAGACCTCCATCACTCGCCCCCCCGTCTGTACGGTCTGGGACCATCTGCGCGGCCTGCTCTGCGCGTTCATCGGCCATGCGCTGCATTTCAGCTTGTGGCGAATCAACGCACGAAAGAACGGAGAGCTGCGTCTCCTCGGACGTAATGCCGGAGAGGTTGCCCGCAATCTGAGACTCTTCGAGCAAATTCGATGGTAGGTTGCGCGTGAAGGTGGCGCGGACGGTAGTCCATGCCTTAGCGTCTAGGCGCGTATTTCCTGCGTAGTTACACAGCAGCTTCCAACGCCTAGAGAGCGAACGGCGGAACTTCCTCTGCTTTACTACAGCGATATCGCTCATGGCCTGAAGGCGGTACTTGATAGCAATACCGGAGCTGGTGTCGAACTTCTCGCTTGAGAGGTCTGACACCATCGACAGAACGAAGATGAGACGTTCCACACGATCAATGAAGTTTTCCTGCGTGCCGTCTGCGTCAGGCTTAGACAGAAACTCAACGATGACGTTTGCCGCGTCCCTCGAGTCTAGATTGATGATGCGCGAGTCTCTCAGATTCTGCAGCGTCTGGTCGTCCAGGCGCGCGCCGAGAATCTTTAGGTATGCATCAGCGTAGTACTCGACATCGTTAGCCTTCTCGGAGATTGCCTTGTTGTACGCGTTAATGAGCGACATGACGCCCTCAAACAAGCCAAGACGCTCCTCATTGTCCACATACTCAACCACAGGCACATCGTCAAAGCCGTGAATGACAGGCTCACCGAAGATGACCTTCGAGCCGTCCATCACAAACGGCATCTCGAACATGGAATCGTAGAGCGTGCCGCGGAGTGTGTCGCGCTCATTGTCGAAAAGGTTATCGTCCAACCAGAAGCGCACCGCGTAGATGATGTCATTCTCTACGGTGTCATCGCGGACAACGAAGCAATTCATTGGCGTGACTGAACAAGAACGCGCGAAGGCTTCCTCGTCGCGCCACATCAACTCATAGCCTGCGCCGTAGATGTCGGCAAGCTTGGAAAGCTCGGCGTCTAGGTCGTCAGAATCGTTGACCGCGCTCCACACGTCCAGATACTCCGCAAACGCTTCATCGTCAGCGGTAGTGCGAATAGGAACGCCCAAGAAGTAGCCGACCATGGAGTCCACGATCTGCTTGGCGAAATTGGCCACGAGTCTATTGTCCGGCTTGTATTCTGCCTTTTCCTTCTGGTGCAGAATGTCGTGGTCGCCCTCGTATGCTTTGCGAAGGCTGGCCAAGCGGTTAATCTGCTTTGCGCGGTAGTCTGTGACGAGCTTGCCAAGAAGCTCCGCGGTCATCTGTGTGTCCTTTGGTAGGCGGTAGCCGCCCCTTTGCTCAAACGTGGAAGCGTTTGCTCCCTTAACGTCAGCATCCACTAAATGCCTCCTCTAAATAGTCGAATGGTTGGCGCATTATCGTGCAAGCGAATAGCACACGAGAGGGAATCAGGCGCGTCATCGTGCTCCGCTCCCTCGGTGAAGTCCATGACTTCGTTCCAGTAATTGACGCTAGCTTCGCGGACACTCTCAAGCCTGGACAGCTTGGACCAAGTACCGCGGCCATACGTCGCAATCTTGATGAACTTGTTGGCGGTCTCTGAGTACGTGTGGACGGGTAACCCATACCCGTCGAGCTTGTCAGCCACGTACCCTTTATCCGCGTTCTTCTCCATGTACACCGTGCCAAGTCTCAGCTCGCGGTGAAGCTCTAGGATGCGCGCCATGCACTTATCGACGTGCGTCTCGCGGTACAGTTCACCGTGGACGTAAGCTTCATCGCCCACCCACTTGATACATGTGATTGCCGTACCGTCTGAACCGCCATAGGCCGCGTCCACGTGCATAATGCCGTCGTAAAGAAGGCTCTCGTCTTTGAAGGTCTTACAATCGCCCTCGAAGACTACGCCCTCCTCTGCCACATGGCGCAGCTCATAGTTAGCCGCAAAGAGTGAGTGCGTCATCGACGCCTTCAGTTGTGTGGCCACGTCCACACTCACGAGCCCAGTGGTATCCCATGGCCACTTCTCAGCGGGTGGCATGATGGTGAACGCGTCGTCTTTGTGCCAAGGTGTTCCCGTGTTGATGATGCGTCCACCGCGGTTCTTGACGTTTTGCAGTTCGCGGTAAATCTGCTTTGTGCGCTCACGCTCAGCGCGGCTCACGCGGTCACGCAGTGTGACGATGTCGTCCGTAAAGATGATGTCCCAGTGCTTACCGGTAAGCGAGCCGCCAATGCCGATGCCCGTCAGTTGAGGGGAACCGGAGACGTTACACGCGAGACTTGTCGAGATTGCTGTAGAGCTTGCTGTGGTCAGTTTCAATGGCTGGCTGTAGATGCTCTGTGCAATCTCCTGGGTGAGCGGATGCTCGACCATGCGACGAACCGCCGCGAGTACTTCCGCGACGTCATTCTCGCCTTTGCGTTGGAATCCCACGGTCAAGTCCGGACGAGTGAGCAATATCAGCCACAGAGCAACCTCGACGCAGGTCGTCTTGTATGAACCTCGATGGGACTGAAGCGTCATGTCACCGTGGCCAAACACCATCTCATGGATCCATCTGTCGTGGAGTCCTTCGCGCAGAAGGTCATAGCCTAGCTCATGCGCCAGGCGAACTGGGTGCT
This sequence comes from uncultured Atopobium sp., assembly GCA_937921235.1. Classification (GTDB taxonomy): domain Bacteria; phylum Actinomycetota; class Coriobacteriia; order Coriobacteriales; family Atopobiaceae; genus Lancefieldella. The sequence goes on from CALFOQ010000012.1 coordinate 64,170, forward strand.
TGGCTATGAGCGTCGCGAGTGCTCTATTTGTCTCCATCGCTCTCTACCTCGTCGAGCAAGCTCTTGAACGCGGCGCTGGCTTCCTTAGCGTTGGCGGAAACTTCCATCTGTTGTACAGGCTTTTGTCCGGAAGAATCGCGGACGAACTCAGCCGCGCGCACGTCTCCTTCGAGTGCCTGGGTGAGCATGGCAAGCGCCATAGCTTCGCTCGCGGTCACGTTCTTTCCCGTGAGCCCTGCGATGGTGGACGCCTCGGACAGCTTGCCTGGCTTCATCGGCATGGCGAGAAGATCTAGAAGCGTCTCACGAATCTCGCGCCTGCGCTTCTGAACCGCGTTAGACTTCGCGGCGCCCTTCTTGCCTATCGCGCTCAGCTCCGCCTTGGTGCGCTTGCTGTTAGGCGTTAAGTTCTTCGCCGCGTTCGGATTGTTTGCCATTCGTGAATAAACTCCTTCACTTATGCATAAAAATGAATATTGAGCTAACAAAAAAGCGCCCTCATTTCTGAGAGCGCCCGAGTCGCTTTGTTAACTTTCGTACATTCCTACGGTATCAAGATAGCACGTTTTAATATGAATATAACTGCAAGATTATGCATGATTTATGAATATTCTTCTTGCTTTATACACAGCCTAGCAATACCCACCGTGTTTGTAAACTCCAAAGAACGTTCGCGCAGGATAAACGCTTGACGCATAGAAACGTGCGCCCTCTTGGCCGTCTCCGCCCACGTGTAACCTTCGACGAAGTACAACTGCATCACGAGGGCCGCATCTTGGCCAAGCGCTTCTCCGATTGTGTTGCATGCGGTGTAACCGTCAAGAATGACGCTCTCCAATTCGTCTAACAAACCCTCTAGAAACGCCTGTGCGGTCATTTCCGCTATGCTTACGCGTGCAGTCGGGTCAGAAGTCGAATTCTTCGCTCCCGCGCCGCTACAAGCCTTCAGAGGCTCTCTGACGGCGTTCAGCCTGTTGCGAGCGCTTTTGATGTCTTTCGCGGCCTGCCTAACACTCTCCCACCATTCCAGCCCAGTCATGCCACTACCTCGCCTTTTCCTACAATTCCTCGACCGAGAAATAGATGCCCATGATGTCAGCGTAGCCTTTGTCGAGACTCTCGCTGCAGATAAAGCGGTCGTCTTCAATTATTCCACACCTGGTCAGACAGTCTTCAAACGTCTTCAGCATGTTCGACATGTCCGGCTTCTCCGTCATGGGGCTGCCATCGGGATGCTTCTCGCTCGCAGGAAAGCACCACTTCACCACGCAACGCAAAGGCCCGGTGAGTGGCTGGAAGTTCTCCGACACCTTCGTGACCGACTTCAGCCACACACAAATCAGATCCTCCGCGGTTTTCAGTTCGTCTGACTTACGGATGGCGGCGTGCATTCCTTTACCACCGCCCACGATGTACGCCAGAAGGGCGTTATGCGTCACGCTCGGCGGCTTCATGGGCAAGAATGCCGACACACGCCTTTTCGCGTCTTGTGCGGGCTCTGCGTGCCTTGTACGGCCACCCGCGCTACTTCTTGGGTCAACCACATCAATCAATCTCCTCAATGTGAATCGTGAATCGTGAATCTCAAAAAAATGAACCGCGCCAATTACACGGGCGCGCGCGGAAGAATCTTTAGCTGTGTGACGCACCACGGGCGTAGCGAAACACATAGCGTAGGGCGATTGGCGCGCGCCCTTGGCGCCAAACCCCTGTGCTAGGGGCGTATTGTCCAAGGATTGAATACGAAAAAATCACCATTACCACCAAAATCGGCTTATATACCTATATAAGCGGTGCGCCGTTTTTGGTGGCAACTACTCATTTGTGTCATTCAAAAAGCCACTTTCTGCTTCTTTAACTGCGTCGATGTACATCGTCATCATGCGAGTGCGACCTCGTGAGCCCTCAACTTCAATTTTGCGCTTTTCGATAGCGCACCAATCGCTGTCCGCCCACCTCTGAATGCTACGAATGTTCGGCTTCACTTCGTACCCCTCTGGGTCTATGCGCGTGCCGATTCGCTCGAGCAGATCCTCTTGGGTGACATATCCGTTTTCGTCCGCACAACCATCCGCCACCGCCGCATCGTAAGCGTCCTGCATCAGCTCCGCCGCTTCCTTCTGGATGCGGTGGTTCTTCGCCAGCTTGCTCTCGCGCCCCTTGGCGAATGGGTCAGCGCCTTCCGTCTCGAACTTCGCGAGCATGCCTGTTGGGTCATCGTAGAACCGTGGCCACTTGAAGATAACGTCGCGCTCTGGCGGTGTAGGAAAGCTCCTCGTGGTCATGGATACGCGATAGGCTGGGCAATCGTTTAAGCGCGTGCGCCTAAACTCCTCCGGAATCTCCAGTGGCGTGAAGTCACACATTGAGTCCGCATCACGCGCATAAACACCAGAGCCACTCATGCGGTCCATTGCCTTCTTCTGGCCGGCCGTACCCTTTGGATGGTGATGCGCATAAACAACAGCGCATCCGCACTCCTCGGTGATACGGTCGATGGCGTTCGTGAACTCTGCCACCATGCGAGAATCGTTATCGTCTCCGCCGTTGACCTTATAGACCGGGTCAACGATGACCATGGTGAAAAAACCCTTCTCGCCACGTGCCAAAACACGGCGAATCAGAATGGGCGTTAAGTCCTTCATAAGGCGAGCCTTACCGCGCAGATTCCATGAATAAAAGTTGGTCTTTAAATCATCGAGTGCGCCAGGTTGTTTATCGCCGTGACGGGCGTCCCAAACCGTATGGAGACGTTGTCTAAACTCATTCGCTTCAATCTCCAAGTTTACGTATAAAACGCGTCCTTTGATACATGGCATACCCAGCCACGTACTACCCGTACAGACCGCCTCGGCTAAGTCAATGAGCGCATAGGATTTGCCCATCTTAGAGTCACCCGTCAGAATCATCTTCTGTCCCTGGCGCAGAAGTCCCGCGCCCTCGATACCAATAAGCGGGGCGTTCAACTCCACCGGCTCGTCCCAGTCTGAACAGTCAGCTTCGTCTGGCAAATCGTCTTCAGACTCGTCCGCCCACTTCTCCCATTCATCCCAGTCCTTGCAGCCAATGTTGAGCTTTAGAAGTCTCTGACGATTCTGGCCACGCGTGATGCCTGGCATACGTGAGAGACGGCTGGGATTCTTGTTAGCCATGTCTGGCGAAAACTTACGGCGCGCGCAGAACTGATACAGCTTCTCTACGCGCTTCCTGTACAAGTTTTCATCGGTGCCTGCGTCAATGTGGACGATAGCGTGAACGCTTTTGTTGCCACTTGATACTACGGCCACGCACGGGAGCTTCATCGCCTGGATCATGCCAAGCTGCTTCTCCACTTCCAGCGTGTCAGACTCAACAAGGGCGTATCTAAACTCTGTGATGTTTTGGTTGGAGCGTCCTTTACCGTCTACCGGGTTAAAGCAGATCCATGCGCCCGCCTCCGGGTTCCAGTCGCCCAGCACCTTGCCCAAGTCTCCTCCGCACTTGGCGAGCTCCTCTCGAAGCTCGCCTGCGTTTCTGTCCCAGTGTCCACGCTTTGGCATATACTTGCCGTCTTTTTCATAGACCTCATTGACGTAGCACACACGGTCGGAATCCTCAAACACTGCCGCTAGGTAGTCCGATAAGTCCTTAGCCTGGTCCCAGTCTCCGTCCATAACATCGACGTCAACCTCGTCCGCCCAGTCTGGTGTAATGCCGAAGGCGTCGCCCGGGTCGATGATTTCATCGTCCCATCCAATGGCGTAACTTTTCACGCCTGGAGACCATCCACGGGCTCGCGCAAACGCGATAATGGTTCCGCTTTTAACGCGTGACGGTGAGCGGCCGAAGCTCTTCCACTTACGCTCGCACTCGCCCTCGTGGTAGCGGTAGATGTCCATGCGGCTCCACGCGTCCCAATCCTGCCAAGAAAAGCCGGACTCATGGAGCGCCATGCCACAGTCCACCCACTGTTGATAATCAAGCTCGGATGGGTCTATCCAACTAAGCGCCTCCAGGAGGTCTTTGTGGTCGTCTTTATTTCCCATAGTTATTCACCACATCTACAAGAGCACGATAAAAAGGCCTGATTTTTACGAATGCCATATCCAGTGACATATCGACGACCTCAATACCACACGCCTCGGCCACGCGGTTTTCAATCTGCGCGCCTTTGCTCTTCGTCCATCCAGGGAGAAGAATCATCACCTCATACATCGGATAATAAGGCTCGTCTTCACCGTCTCGAACTCTAAGCGATAGAGCCTGTAGACATGTGGCCATGGCGGCTTCGTATGGAGAGTCTGAAGGTATCTCTGTGGCTGGGTTGAACACCATGCCATCGCTTACCTTATGCAGAACCTTCTCCATGAAGATGAAGGGGTATTTGTACCCCTTCACGCCTGTGATTGGTCCAGACAGATACACGTTTCTACCCTTTAGAAACTGAAGGTCGCTTTCCGTGACACTTTCTGCAGCAAGCTCCGCGAGCTTGTCAGTGTATTCATCGAGGTTCATTTCAATACATCTCCTAGTCCTAGACTTGCGGACAGATCTGCGAGCTCGTCTACTCTTGTCTTTGCTTCTTTGTCAGCGAGTGGACCGTTGATGAAGTCTTCTGCATACTTCAGCGCATCCTCTACGCTTTCCTTCTTGGCCACTAAGGTGATGGTACAAAGTGCCGCGGTAAATCCTGCGTCGAAGCCTTCTTCGCGGCCAATGTTATAGAAGTCTTTAGATATCGCCTTCAGAAGCTCAGCATCGAATGCAGACATTCCAATTTCTTCAAGATCCATTAGTCCTTCTTTCTAAGCAACAGCCAGCCATTGAAGAAGTTTCTTCATGGTTGAACCTTTCTATTCGGTTGTTAAAAATGGGGAATTAAAATAAATCGGTATTTATCCGAAGAAGCCGCCCCAGTAGAGCAGCAAGAAAGAAATAACCACACTGATTGCGAGGGTGTAGGCATTGTGCGGCGCGTGGGGCTTGCCATGGTTGATAATCTCGTAAATTAACCCAAAAACAACCAAAACAAGCCAAATAATTTGCGGAATACCAATGTTAATTGTCATTTATTCATCTCCAAAAATCGGTATTTATTGCAGTAAATCGTGCTTTTTTGTTTTTGTTTTCTCACTTTCGCTTCCCTCTCTTTGCATCTCTTGCACATTTCAGTTGCCAGTAGTTACACAAAAGCGAGTAGGTATATAGTGGTCCTCCATAGGCAAAATGGGTTCCAAAGAGCCACTTAGGACCTTCTGGGTCATCAGCATCAAAGCCAGCTCCCCAGCCATGTTTAGCCTCGATGTGCCAGAGAAACCACGCAAGAATTCTTTGAGGTATGGTTAAATACGGAATCATATTTTGTCTCCTTTTCTTGGTTATTCATTGCTGACCCTTCCATGCGAGCCTTTTGTAATGCTCGATTGCTGCGTCAAAGTCGCGAGTACATTCAAAAAGAGTCTGACTTGTGACGTTCCTTTGACGGTATGCAATCAAGCACTCATGTTTTTCTTTCAATGCTCGCAAGTACAGTTCATCTGCTGTCGGCTTGTGCTCAGTCACAACGGGAATGTGATAGTTCCAAGTGTTAGGCTTCATCGCTCACCACCCTTGCGCCACAATGAGGGCAATACTTAGGTAAAAGCGCTGCTCCAGTTATCGTGTCCCACAGTGCGCCACAATTTCCGCAACTGCTTGTGTAATATGGCTGAGCGTCGATACCGTCATCCTCACGCTTAATATCTGCGGTACATGTAGGGTCGATAAGGTCGGCTAGACGGTTAAAGAAGGCTTCATATGACTTAAACTGTGTGCCGATAATATCGCTAATCTTGAAAAACGCCACCTGTATGGTCATAAACCAGCCACTATTGCCTTTACCAGCTTCACGTAGCTTCTTCGCTACCTCTTCACGGCTAATCATCGCTATCACTCAGCATTTCGAGCTGGTCGGCGATGTCAAAGAGTTTAGCCATTGACCAAGAAGTCATTTCTCCTTTATCGAGAACGTGTTTTAGTTGTTTTCTAACCGATGCGATTGTTACTGGTCTTTTGTGAGTGAGTTCGTCAGTTTCAAAGAGAATGCGAGTATTATTGATTAGGTCAACCACAGAGACAATTTTTGCGTTAGCCCTACTAAACGCATATCCATCGACTATATGTTCGGTGCCATCAGATTCGTATACTGTGTCACCCATCTTAAATGGTATGCCGTCTTTATCACGGGGTAATTCAACCATGTTAGACGTGTCGCATAAGTCGATTAGACGTCTAAGAATCGTATCGACATCATCCTTATATGACGTGGTATCTTGTGCTTCCTCGCCAAAAACAGCTTTGTACAAGTCGTAAACACATACATCGTTGCATTTACATATCCTCTCGGCGATTGCTTTACGTTCATCTTTAGTTAGCATTGTTGTTCCTTTCAGTTGTTTTTGTTTGGGTCGTACGTTGCGGGGTCAATGTCGCGTGGAACAATCCAGCGGTTCATAGCCAAGCGACTCATCATGTGGCTGGCTTGCTCAAACGTCCAAAGCCCCGGATGCTGGAAGCCTTTGCGCTCCAACATGCGCACCTGTTTAGGTGTAGCCAGATGTGCGTCGATACGCTCGTGCGCCTTCTTCAGCACCAACTCCGCATATCCCTGCGTCATGCCGGCTGGGTCAATGCCAAGATTCTCCAGCTGCTTAGATTGCGCTTCAGTGGCTGGGTTTTCTTCCCACGCAAACGATGGCTCGAAGGTCTGCAGATCTAAGTCGCAAATACTGACCGCGTACTGCAGAGGGTTCACGAATTGCGCCTTACGTTTACGCATACGCTCAAGCTCCGCCGCCACTGCAAGCTCGCGCTCCAGGGCCACGTCTTGCTCGGCGATTGATTCAGCGCCTAAAAGATCTATAGCCCCTTCCGCTTCCTGTGTCATCTCGGTTATACGCTTGGCCACATCATCAGATGTGGCGAAAAGTGCCGCCGGGCGCACCAGATTATGGCGTCCAGTCATCCACAAGAAGTCGAGCAGAAGAAGCTTCTCTTTGCCTGTCTCAGGCGATAGACGCGTACCACGGCCAACCATCTGAACATAAAGACTTCGGCTCTTGGTTGGTCGAAGGCACACGATACAGTCCACCGCGGGACAGTCCCAGCCTTCCGTGAGTAGCATGGAATTGCAAAGTACTTGGTACTTTCCGCGGTTAAAGTCCGAGAGAATCTCCTCGCGGTCTTCTGACTGTCCATCCACTTCACATGCTGTGAGCCCGCGCTCGATAAGCTTCTCCGTGAACTTCTTGGCCGTTCTAATAAGTGGTAAAAACACCACCGTGCGCCTGTCTTTGCAGCGCGTAACCATAGCGTCCGCGATGGCGTCCAGGTATGGTTCTAGGGCGTCTCCAAGCTGCCCCGCTTGGTAGTCTCCATGCGTTACTGACACGCTCGACAGGTCAACCTGTAGAGGTACCATCTCCGCTTCGATAGGACACAAGTAACCATCGTTGATGGCGTGCGCCATGTCGTACTCGTAGGCGATGGAATCGTACACTTCGCCAAGGTCTTTGCGGTCTGCTCTGTCGGCAGTTGCGGTAACGCCCAGAACGTTAGCGTTTTCAAAGTGGTCGAGGATGCGGGTGTAGCCTTCCGCGAGTGTGTGGTGTGCTTCATCCACCACGATACAATCGAAGGCGTCTGGTCTAAACTGTGACAGCCGGCTCTCGCGCATGAGCGTCTGAACTGAACCAACCGTGACCGACGTCCATGAGTTGAGACTGGTATTCTCCGCTTTTTCCAGCGCACATTTTAGATTGGCAGTTTGCTCAATCTTTGTCGCGGCTTGCTCTAAAAGCTCACCGCGGTGCGCCAGGATAAGAGAGCGCCCGCCGCGTGATGCCACACGACGGACGACCTCGGCGAAGCATATGGTCTTACCCGTTCCGGTTGCTTGAACCAGCAACGTACGCTTTCGACCTTGCTCCCACTCTTTGAACACTGACTCAACCGCCTCGACCTGATAGGGTCTCAGCTCCATAATTACAGCCCCTGATACTGGCTAGGCTGTGGCGCTACCTGCCCAGGTTGTACAACGCTCTGCGCAGGAATAGTGGCCTGTTGTGGCTGTGGCTGTGGTGCGTACACTGGCTGCGCCTGTGGTTGTGGCTGAGCGTAGTACGCAGCGGGAGCAGCCTGTGGCATTGGAGCTGGCGCGGGTGCGGCTGCAGGTGCGTTTGCTGGATCTGGAACGATGAAGTCATCCACTTCGTTGTAATCCTTGCCGTTGTAGGCGCGCGTCTTGATTCTGCACTTGCCGCTCTTGCCGATGATATTGTTCCAGTCAACGTGGAACTTCTGTCCTGAGGTGCTTCCCGCGGGCATATCACCGATGGACTTGGCAAACTTTGAAAGCTTGAAAGCCACCGTGCTGGACAAGAACAAGTTAGTAAATACGGTGGTCTCCTGGACGCCATTGGAACACCTGAGTGTCAGCTTGGCCATAGAACACGCGTCCATCTTTTCACTTCCGTCGAAGTGTCCGCGCTCAAAGCCGGTGATGGTGAAGTCGTAGACGCCAGGCGTGAGCAGAATAAACTCTGGCTCTCCTGGGTCAATGATCTCGTCGTCCCAGCCGATTGCGTAACCTTTAGTACTAGCCATTTTTATCTCCTTTTTTCTAGCTAATAAATACCGATTTAATTGAATGGAACAGGCGCGCTCTTTGCAGCTTCAACAGCACGCGCAGGCAGGATGTACTTGTTCATGACGGTGTCCCAGCCACTCACGAGGTAATCTGCGAAGCCTTCCGGGTAGTCCACAGGCGAGCACTCCGCAGGGAAGTTGCCCGTCTTGCCAACCGCATCTCGAAGCTCTGCGTCTGTAACCTTGTTGGCCACCATCAGATCTACAAGCTTCTTCATGCGCTCCGGGTAATCTGGCGCGCTGTATTCGCTTGTTGTTGTGGTTGTTGTTGTGGTTGTTGTGGTCGGCTCAGCCTGTACGGGCGCGACCGATGCGGCTGGCGCAGTCTGTGGTGCTACCATGGCCACCGGAGCCACCGGGGCGGCTGCAGCCTGTTCTGCCACCATGTCGGGGATAACCTCGCCCAGCTGTACAGGCATCTCGCCCAGTTTTAGTGGCAGCTCGTCAGGTAGTCCGAAGCGGTTCTTTGCGTCCCAAGTTGGGGCGTGTGTGGTACGAATGATACGGGCGCCGCCTGTGGCCTTAGCCTTGCCGGCCTTGTTTGTCTCGACGTAGGTCTTATAATCGCAGAACAAAACCATATCCGCCCACTCTTTTACCACGGGCGATACTTGTTTCGTCAGCTTCAACTCGAAGCGGTCATAGGCGCCTGACTCGTCAGGGCGTTCAAACTTTCGCATGGTTGAGTGTCCCAAGACTACAACGTTAATGCCTGAAGCGGCGGTGTCTGTGAGGTAGTCGAGCAGGCGGCCAAACTCCTCATAGAGAAGCGTATAGCCTTTGCCGTAATTCCATTCCTCAATACTCTTCTTACCATCGCGCGCCATGATGTACTCCGCGCACATGCGCTCGGCTGCGTCCATGGTGTCGATAACTACCGTAGAACACGGAATCTCGCGGTTCTTGATGGCCGTAAGTTCCGCGCGAAGCATCGACCAGCTTGAAGGCGTCTCAAGTCGTACGACTGGCAGCTGGTTTGTGCCACCCTCCAAATCGATGAAGATTGGGTTTGGCCACATGGCGGCGAGGGTTGATTTACCAATGCCCTCGGGGCCGTAAATCAGCGTTTTAATTGCGGTACGCTGCACACCGCTAATGACGTTAAACTGTGCCATTAGAGTCCCTTCCACTGTTGAACTTCTGGCTGTGTGTTTGTGGTTGGCTGAATCGCGTCGCCGTCCCAATCAAGCGCGTGGGACTTCTCCGGAGCTGGCTCTGCGAGGTCTTGACCCTCAATGCGACCGTCCACAATTACCACGGTGCAGGAGTCGTCAGTGGCCACGCGGGTACCGATAATCTGCAGCCCCTCGCCCTTCGCCCACTCGCCGAATTTCGCGAGCTCGTCAGTGTCGAACTGCTCTAACTTATCGACCAGAACAAAGCCACACTCTGGCTTGGTGGCGCGCACAATGGCCGTGGCTACGACCAACTGCTCTGCTCCGCTCATGTCGCCCCATGTATGATCCTTGTAAGTGAGCGCGCCCTCGTCATCAATGGACAGCTCCGGCAGTGGCAGTGGTGCGCCGTCAAGCAGTCCGCGACGCCTTGCGCGCAGGTCTTCAAGCTTCTGTGTAAGACCGTCATACTCTTGCTCTACGCGAAGCGCTTCGGCGTCTGCTTCCGCTTTCGCTTGGTTGTCGCGCACTTGGTTGTTAATCGTCTCGATGTTTGCAATGGACGACTCAATCTCTTCGGTACTTTCAAGAACCAGCTCGGCGGTGCTCTGCGCTAAAACCTTCGCCTTTTCTTCGGCTTCTTCGGCTTCCTTCGTGCGTCTGGCCAACTCGGCGCGCGCTTCTGTAAGTTGCTGTTCCAGGTCTGCCACGCGCATATTGGAAGCACTTACCGCCGTGCGTGCAAACTCCGCTTTCTTTGCGGTGTCTTCCGCGTCTTGCTTGGCCTTCAGCTTCTCGCCGTTGCGTGCCAGGATTGCTTGCTGCTCCTGGATAAGCTTGGCAGCACTTACAGGCTCGGCTGGAGCGTCCTCATGGTGTGGAAGCTTCTCAGCGTGTGCGCGCTTTGCCTTGGCGTCACGGCCGACCAGCTGGCGGTCTTGGAAGGTAGCGCGAATTGAACCGTCAATCTTCGCAAGCTCAGCGTCAATGCCTAGCGTCTGCAGAAGCGCGGTCGCCTTGTCGGCGTCTGTTCCGTTCATAAAGCGCGGGATGTTGAGCGCCAACTGGCTGATGAAGTCGTTCAGTAGTTGCTGGCCGGCTTTCTTGCCCGTTGTGTCGGTGACGTGGAGCGAGCCGTTCTTGCCCTTACGCTCAACCACGATGCCGTTAGACAGCTCAACGCGTAGTCTTGCGGGTGTTGCTCCGCCTTTACGGTTGGGGTCGGCAGGCTTCATCTTGTCCCCGCCCAGCGCCCATGCGATGGCATCGAGTACGCTCGTCTTGCCCTGGGCGTTCTTGCCACCGATGACGGTGAGACCGTCCTGGGCTGGTTCCAGCTCGACGGCGTGAATACGCTTGATGTTTTCCAACTCAAGCGATGCGATTTTTACACTCATGTATTACCTACTCTCTAATTCTGTTTGGTTAATCCAATGGATCATGACTGCTGCGGATAAAAGCGCCACTAAAATCGCAGGCGCAAAGCCGAACTGCCACATCAGCCACAAGATAATGAGCGGTGTAACACCGCACAGACTCATGGCCACAAACAGCTGAGGAATGAACCTCTTTGCTTTACCTGCTAAAATAGAGAGGTCAAACGCCCTGCCTGGTTTGTTTGACCCGCTCCTGCGTCTCTGCAAAGACGTGGGAGCACTTTTTATTGCTTTCAACTCTTAAACCTCCATCTCGCGCATCCATTTAAGAAGTTCAGCCTTCTTGATGCGACGACCGCGAACGTAACCATGCGGCAGAAGGCTTTTAAGCTCTCCGCGCTTGATGGCTGTACGAATAACTACTCGCGAGAAGCCTGAAATCGTCGAAGCTTCAGCGATTGAAACCGTTAACTTCTCAGGCGCCTCTGTTGTTGGTGTCATGTAACCTCCTCGCTCATGTAGGAAATAATTACTCGCATAGCAATAAAGCGTCTATGCACGCTCTTCACGCTTTGCGTGGCGGACTGTAA
>CALFOQ010000013.1:0-2359 GCA_937921235.1 uncultured Atopobium sp.
GTACAAAGGAAGACACTACCTAAAACCATGAGGCCAGCTGCATTGAGCTTGCCATCAAAGAGGAACAGAATGCCGCGGACTGGGTTAAGAGCTCGAACAACGCTAATGTCAGCAAGCATGTTCATAACACCCATGGCACCCAAGAACAAGAACCAAAGCGTCATAACAGGGCCAAAGGCCTTACCAATGGTAGAAGTACCTGCCTTCTGCAGAGCAAAGAGTGTGCAGAGAATGGCAATGGTAATCATGACAACAATGTGCTGATTATCACCAATAATAGCATGAGCTGCAGGAATAGTACGCAAACCCTCAATAGCGGTGGTTACTGTAACAGCTGGGGTCAAAATACCGTCAGCAAGAAGTGCTGCGCCACCAATCATGGCAGGAATAATCAACCATTTGGCGCACTTTTTAACCAAACTGTAGAGCGCAAAGATTCCGCCCTCATTGTGGTTGTCTGCCTTCATTGCAACCATGACGTATTTAACGGTTGTAATGAGTGTCAGTGTCCAGATAATGAGGGACAGAGCACCCAAAACAACATCGGTGCTCATGGTAAGAAGTCCACCATTACCAGCGATAATTGCCTTCATGGTGTACATTGGAGAAGTGCCAATGTCACCGTAGACGATGCCAAGGGTAACAAGTACCATGCCAGCACTTAGAGGAATGCCAGTTGATTTCTTGGCTTTGTCCTTAGAGAAAAGCGCATGAAATGCAGCTTTACTTGTATTCATCCATTAATCCTCTCAACAGATGATCGGTTCAGTTCGTCATCATATGTTAGTCCATATACCTAGTTATAACTAGACGAATGTACAAACGTACTTATTTTGTCTGCAAGCGGAAAAATTTACTTATTTTCCCGCGGTTTTCTCGAGATTTTATATGCATGGTGGATCTTCTGATTTCTTGAGAAGTCCTCCGGAATAGTTTCATTTGTTATGTCTTCGATTATGACGCCAGCTCGCTGGATTTTCTCGACATCTGGTTTGAAGGTGCGCAGATTACAAGAGAAGATAGCAACGCCCCCGCGAGTTAAAAGGCGAGAAATGCCAATGATAAGCTCCGCGTGATCTCTCTGGACATCAAACGAGCTTTGCCTCATGCGAGACGAGTTAGAGAAGGTGGGAACGTCGCAGAAGATGACATTCCAGCGATTTTTGGTGTGACGCATCTCGGTAATCCAAGATAAGACGTCTGCCTGGACAAACTCGTGCTCCTCTCCGTCAAAACCGTTGCGCTTCATGTTGCGCTTAGCCCACTCAAGCGAGGGCTTGGAGAGGTCAACGGTTGTGGAGTGAAGCGCGCCACCATCTGCTGCGTAGCAGGTAGCGGTACCTGTATAGGCAAAGAGGTTGAGGAAGCTCTTAGCTGCGCCGGCACTCTTCATGAGCTCGCGAATCTCTGCGCGCGTATCGCGGTGGTCTAGGAAGATTCCGCAGTCCAGCCTTGAGGCAAAGTTGACCTCAAAGAGTAGGCCTCCCTCATCAATGAGCAGCATTTCTTTTCTGGAGTTGTCCGCAGCGCTTCCCTCATCAGAGTACTGAGAGCCACCCTTTGCGCGCGTTCTTGTTCGTAGGTTTACGTTTGAGCTGGGTACGCCTAGAATGCGTGGAGCCAGAGCTAGGACGTCTAGGAGGCGACGCTTTGCAAGGTCTGGATCAATCTCTTTAGAAGCAGCGTACTCAGAGATTTGCAGCCAGGTAGTTGGCTTTGTGGCGCCCTTGTAGATGTCAATGCTGACGGCATAATCGGGCAGGTCAGCGTCGTATACGCGGTAACACGAGACGTCGTTTTTACGAGCCCACTTAGCGCGTTGCTTGGCTACCTTAGCAAGGCGTGCAGCAAACTGATCAGACGCTGGCACCAGCACGCTTACCGGCTGGTTGTTAACCATAACAGTAGGACCTGCAGGAACCGAGGTTGACTCAGAGTTGCTTGCTGGTGCATCAGACGCACCGGCCTCGACTTCCTCAACGATTGCGGCAGGGTAGGAGCGCATCGTAGCAATGGAGTTGCCCACGTAGACAGAAAGCGTCTGCAATGGAGTTGCTCTGAGTACCGTATCAGTATTTGTATCGCTGGTAAGAAGCGTGCTTGCCTGTCCCGCAAAAAGTCCAAGCGTGGAGTAAGCAGAGCCCTGAAGTGTGGGCTCTTCTTTGGTCCATGAGAGATCTGCAACAACACCCGTGAAGTGCTCTGCATGTTTGACCAGCTCAGACGCTGGTAAAAACTGCACGTCCGCCTTGAGACCACCTGCACGAAGCGTGTAGAGTACAGCCTCCTTGGCCTTTGGGCGAGGGTCCGCTGCATAGAGTGTGACCTGGCGCTCTTGGCCCTTCTCGGCACGTTCATC
>CALFOQ010000014.1:0-11788 GCA_937921235.1 uncultured Atopobium sp.
CGTGGTACGCAGCGGCGCGCGACCCGCGACGCCACCCCACCCCACACAAAACGGGCGAGAAGACCGATCTTCTCGCCCGTTTCATGTTAACTATCAGCAGTTTTGTAGCTTAGACGTTAAAGCGGAAGTGCATGACGTCGCCGTCCTCGACCACGTATTCCTTGCCCTCGATGCGCAGTTTGCCCGCAGTCTTGCAGCCGGCCTCGCCGCCCAGCTCCACGTAATCGTTGTAGCTGGCAACCTCAGCCTTGATGAAGCCTCGCTCAAAATCGGAGTGGATGACGCCGGCGGCCTCGGGAGCCTTAGCGCCAATGCGGACGGTCCACGCCCTGACCTCCATAGGGCCAGCGGTAAAGTAGCTCTGCAGGCCAAGCAGCTTGTATGCTGCCTGAGCAAGCGTCTCCAGGCCGGAGTGCTCAAGTCCCAGGGACTCCAGATACTCTGCAGCCTCCTCTGGATCAAGGTCAGCAAGCTCGGCCTCAACACCTGCGCAGACAGGGATGGACTGAACGCCGTTAATAACAGGAGCTGGCTCGGTAAGCATGTCCTCGTCAACGTTTGCGACGTACAGGATTGGCTTCATGGTAAGCAGGAAAAGATCGCGAGCAGCCAGGCGCTCCTCGTCGGTCATCTCCATGTCAGCGGCGCGATTGCCCTCGTTGAGCCACTCCTGAAGGCGCTTTGCCACGTTGAGCTTGGGCTGGAGGTCCTTATCGCGCTTGGCCTCTTTCTCCAGCTTAGGCAGGGCGCGCTCAATGGTGCCCAGGTCGGCGAGGATAAGCTCGGTTTGGATGATGTCAACGTCCTCGTCAGGATTGACGCGACCCTCAACGTGAATGACGTCGGGGTCTTTGAAGTAACGAACAACCTCACAGATAGCGTCAGTGTTGCGAATGTTTGCCAGGAACTGGTTGCCCAGGCCCTCACCCTCGTTTGCGCCCTTGACCAGGCCAGCGATGTCCACAAACTCAACAGTTGCAGGCATGATGCGACCAGGATTGACAATCTCGGCCAGCTTCTGGAGCCTTGCGTCGGGTACGTCAACAATACCCACGTTAGGGTCGATGGTAGCAAACGGATAGTTTGCGGCCAGGCCACCCTTGCGGGTCAACGCGGTGAACAGCGTAGATTTACCAACGTTTGGCAGGCCAACGATACCAATTGAAAGCGACATGTGAGTCCTCTTGTTTTCGGTGGACGGTTACGGTTACTTGCGTTTCTGGCGAGAAGAACGTGGAGCTAGAAGCGTTGTGCTGTGTACGCAGCTACTTGCTACTCCCCATTATCCTCTTTTGGAGGTTGTTGTGTGGCGGCTTCCTCATCCGAGTCCTCGGTAATCGAGTCAGCCAAGTGTTTGAGCTGCTCTTTACCGGTGTCAAAAATGAAGCGAGCCTTACGACGAGCCAAGGCCTCAAGACGCTCAGTCTCCTCGGCCTTGCGGTCACGAACAACTAGCTCAGAAGTGTTCATCGGCACCATCGTAAGCGCACCAGGCTCTGGGCAGACAATTTCGCAGGCGCCGCAGTTGACGCAGAACGGCATCTTGATGGTTAACTTACCGCGCTCGTCGATGTCAATTGCATGCGTTGTGCAGGTATTTTTGCAGTCGCCGCAGACCGTGCATTTGCTGGAATCCCAAATAGGAGCCTCGAGCTTCACGTAAGGAGCAAGCTCTGGGTCGTGCTGAAGTGCACCCATGACCAGACGACGATCCTGCGTGAGCATGGACTGCCTCATATCGGTGGTGCGCAGGCCCATCACGTCATCAAGCTGCGTCTGAAGCTTATCCAGAGAGCGAGCGTGCGAGTTGATACGGTCAGCGATTGCCTTGGCGCCCGCAAGAACAGGCGTCGACGCAGATACCAGGCGTTCTGCACCGTTCATCGCGTTGGAGATGAACTGCGAACGGATGTAAGCACGCGTGAAGTTGTGGTTGAGGTTGTTGCCGTCGACCTCGAGGCCAACCGTAGCACCCGTCCACTCCTCAGCGGTAGCGATTGCCTGGGTATATGCCTCCTCGCCGGTGGTGGTACGACAACGGTCGCAAACGCCCAACGGCAGGTAAACGCTTACGTTGTCAAAGTCCGTAAGGATCGAGAACCAAATGTCGGCCGAGAGCATTCCCACGCAAGGCAGGCAAATCTCGTTGCCCTCAGGTTTTCTCGCCAGAGCTCGGGTGCAGGTAATGTAGCACTGCTCGTACGCGGAGGCTGCGCGAGCTACCTGGTCATATAGCATGCGGGACGTGTGGCGGCGCGTATTGAACGTCTCGGTTGGACACGCGGCAACACAGAGGCCGCACTGCAGGCAAGCCTCGTCGTCGATGCGCACGGACTGGTTGTGGATATCAATGCAATTAGCTGGGCAAACGTCAAGACAGCGAGAACATGCCTCGACTTTTCCCGAGGCGCACCTCAGGCAGCGATTAGCGTTTGACCAGGGGATTTCCTTGTAGTCCATTGGCTCGAACGGTTTGTCCGAATTTGGGTCAATAGACAGGCTTCCCATCAGCGCGTCGAGCGGGTTAGAGAGCACCTGGAGGGAGTCCTGGATATCAATGAGGTCGTCGAGAAAATCTCGCTCCTCGTTACGATTCTGGTTCTGAGCCATGGTGCCTCCTCTCCTTTGGCGCGTGGCGAATTAACAATGTGGTCGCAGCGGCGTGCTGGCTGCGGGTGCAGTCACAGTCGCAACAGCAGTGTGGCCGCGGTCGCAAATAAACATTTTAACCTGTAGCGACCAATAATTCCGCTCAAATGACGTCACATTCATACGATTTCGATTAATGGACGCTGAGAGGGAAAACGTTGCAGTTACGACAAGACGGGTTTCTCGCCTGCGATAAGACGGGTTTCTCGCCCACGACAAGACGGGCTTCTCGCCAAGTTGTTGTGGCGGTAGAAAAAATCGGGCCCAGCGAGAGGCTGGACCCGATTGAAGTGACGCGAAGGCGCGGATTAGTACATGCCGCCCTGGCCGCCCTGAGCAGCTGCGCGAGAAATGGACTCCTCGATGGTGGTGTCCTTTGGCATCTCGGAAACAGTTGCCTCGGTGATGAGGATGAGGGATGCAACGGAAGCTGCATTCTGGAGTGTGGTGCGAGTGACCTTAACTGGGTCAAGAACACCCATCTCAATCATGTCGCCATACTGGCCGGAAGCGGAGTCAAGACCCTGACCGGTTGGGAGTGCCTTGATCTTCTCGACAACTACGCTACCCTCGAAGCCAGCGTTGTTAGCGATGGTGCGGACTGGAGCCTCAAGTGCCTTACGGATGATCTCAACGCCGATCTTCTCGTCTGCATCAGAGGTCTGAACGCTATCAAGGACGGAGGAAGCAGCCAGGAAGGAAACGCCGCCACCTGCGACGATGCCCTCCTCGACAGCTGCGCGAGTTGCCTGAAGTGCGTCCTCGATGCGGTGCTTGATCTCCTTGAGCTCAACCTCGGTAGCTGCGCCAACCTTGATGACAGCAACGCCACCAGCGAGCTTAGCAAGACGCTCCTGGAGCTTCTCGCGGTCAAAGTCAGAGGTGGTGTTCTCAATCTCAGCCTTAATCTGGGTAATGCGGTCGTCGATTGCCTCCTTGGAGCCAGCGCCACCAACGATGGTTGTGGTCTCCTTGGTAACCTTGACGGACTTAGCGCGGCCGAGCATCTCTGCACTGATCTCGTTGAGGTTGACGCCGAGCTCCTTGATGACTGCCTGGCCGCCGGTGAGAATAGCGATGTCCTCGAGCATGCGCTTACGACGGTCACCGTATGCAGGAGCCTTGATTGCGCAGACGTTCAGAACGCCGCGGAGCTTATTGAGGATGAGGGTGGTCAGAGCCTCGCCGTCGACGTCCTCAGCCATAATGAGCAGAGGTGCGCCCTGCTTCTGGACTGCCTCAAGGATAGGCAGGATGTCCTGAATGGAGGAAATCTTGTTGTCGGTCATGAGGATGTAAGGATTGTCCAGCTCAGCGGTGAGGGTCTCGTTGTTGGTTGCGAAGTAAGGGGAAACGTAACCCTTGTCAAACTGCATACCCTCAACAGTGTCGATGTCGATGCCGAAGGTCTGGGACTCCTCAACGGTGATGACGCCGTCCTTGCCGACAACGTCCATAGCGTCGGAAATCTTGCCACCGATGACTGGATCACCTGCGGAAATGGTACCGACAGAAGCAATCTGCTGCTTGGTAGAGACGTCCTTTGCGATGCCCTTCATCTGAGCGACAACAGCCTCAACAGCCTTGTCGATACCGCGACGGATTGCGATTGGGTTTGCACCAGCTGCAACGTTACGGAGGCCCTCGTTAACGATGACCTGTGCAAGCAGGGTTGCGGTGGTGGTACCGTCGCCGACGGTGTCGTTAGTCTTGGTTGCTACCTCTTTGACCAGCTGAGCACCCATGTTCTCCACTGGGTCCTTGAGCTCAATCTCGCGAGCAACGGAGACGCCGTCGTTGGTGATGGTTGGTGCGCCGTAAGAACGCTGCAATGCGACGTAGCGACCCTTAGGTCCAAGGGTGGTGGTTACGGCATCTGCCAGGGTGTTTACGCCCTTAGCAAGCTTGGCACGAGCGTCTGTGCCAAAATCGATATCTTTAGCCATAGTATTCCTCCAAAATAGCTGAACTTACACGTAAAAAGCGGACGAACAAAGATGCGAGCGGACGAACAGCGATCGGACGAGGCACGAGTTAACGAGCTGCGAGCAAACGAGCTACAAGTTAACAAGCTACGAACGATTAGTCCTCGAGGACTGCAAGGATGTCGTCAGCACGAAGAAGCAGGAGCTCCTCGCCGTCTACCTTGACCTCGGTGCCACCGAACTTGCCGTAAAATACCTGGTCGCCGACTTTAACATCAAGAGCAATGCGATTGCCATTCTGATCAAGCTTGCCAGTTCCAACTGCGAGGACCTCACCGCGCTGAGGAAGCTCCTGAGCTGCGGATGCAATGTAGAGACCAGAGGATGTCTTCTCCTCTTTTGGAGCAGGCTTTACCAGAACACGATCTCCAAGTGGCTTCAAATTCATAATGAAAACCTCCCTTTCGGGCCAAGCCCGATATTGGCGCCAAGCGCCCTTTTCCAACGCTATTAGTTATTCCACACGGGAAAACAATTTATACGAAATATTGTGAAAATCTTACAAAACCGACTTAGATTTTCTGTAGGCGTGCAGTATAAGCCGTCAACGGTTATACGCGAGCAATTGGCGTGCGTGATACGAGCGGGTGACATGCGACTAACCGCAGTTAACGCAAGCTCCAGGCTGTGTCCATCTGCAATTTCTTGCCATTAGCATAATTTTTGGTGCAAATATTCGCTGCGTGCATATTCTGCTAGTGATATTCGTGATTTTGCATAGGAAAAATGAGCACCTCTTTGGGAGGGTCCAATTTGGGTAAAAAATGCGTTTAGTTGGGGATGAAATGGAGTATTCAGAAAAATTGCATCTACATTTTACCAGTTGGCAAATTCTATCCATATTTCTGATTATTTGTCCAAAGCAAAACAGCAGGTAGACTCGATGCATAGAATCACGTTATTTCTGTAAACCCCAACTAAACGCATTTTTTACCACTTCGGGGTCATTTTTGGGCCAAAACCATCTCTTCCCTACTCGTAGCAAAAATCAACCTGCATAAAAGTACCCGGCTATTCATATACATGAATAGCCGGGTACTGAACGTCTAAGAAATACGTCCTACCGCGTTATCGCCGCATGCTACAACCACACGCGCTACGATCTACCACGCGCGCTTACGCCTCCAAACTCTCCAGTTCAGAGAGCCAGAGCGAGCTCGAAGCATCGGATGGCATACGCAGGTCGCCGCGCGGAGACAGCGAAACCGAACCAACCTTTGGTCCGTCGGGCATCGCCGAGCGCTTAAACTGCTGCGAGAAGAAGCGGCGATAGAACACCTTTAGCCAGTGCACGATAGTCTCGTGGTCGTAAACCTCCTGGTCAGTGCCTGTACCAAACGCACGCTCGGCAAGACGCAGAACCTTGAGCGGACCGCTTCCGTGACGAAGCACATGGAACAGGAAGAAGTCGTGCAGCTCGTAAGGGCCAACCAGGTCCTCCGTCTTCTGCTCAATGGAACCGTCTGCCGCAGATGGCAGTAGCTCAGGAGAAACTGGTGTGTCCAGAACGTCACGAAGAACGTGAGCAATCTCGTCCTCACCCTGCTCCTCATACGAGTCTGCGCAGTAATCAACAAGGTATCTGACCAGCGTCTTTGGTACCGAAGCATTTACGCCGTACATGGACATCTGGTCACCGTTATACGTTGCCCAGCCAAGCGCCAGCTCGGAAAGGTCGCCCGTGCCAATGACCATGCCGCCCACCTGGTTAGCAACGTCCATCAGAATCTGCGTGCGCTCGCGAGCCTGGGCGTTTTCGTACACAACGTCGTGAACATCCTGGTTGTGGCCGATGTCGGCAAAGTGCTGCAGCACAGAATCCACAATGGAAATCTCGTGCAGGTCGGCGCCAAGCGACTGCACCAGCTCAATAGCGTTGGTGTACGTGCGGTCCGTGGTGCCAAATCCCGGCATCGTCACAGCTACAATGCCCGAGCGGTCGTATCCCAGCTGGTCAAACGCTCGCACCGTGACGAGAAGGGCCAGCGTAGAGTCAAGTCCTCCCGAAATGCCAATAACCGCATGGTCAGAGCCGGTATGCGCCAGCCTTGAAGCCAAACCGTGAGCCTGAATCGACAGAATCTCCTCGCAGCGTGCTGCGCGAGCGTCATCCATCGCGGGCACAAACGGATGCGGATCAACGTACCTGGTCAGCGGCGTGCGGATTGCAAGTTCGTCGTCACCCTCACCCTCGCCGTCAAACTCCAGCGAGAAATACGTGGTCAGGTGCTTGTAATCCTCCGGCGTCGGAGCAACCTCAAACGTCGACGTGCGCCTGCGGTCAGCCGCCAGCGACAGCACGTCAATCTCGGACACGGCAATACCCTCGCCAAACACGCCAGAGTCGGCGAGCACACGGCCATTCTCGACAACAAGATCATGGCCCGAGAAAACCAAATCGGTCGTAGACTCGCCCTCACCTGCACTGGCGTAAACGTAGCCGCAGATCAGATGTGCGCTCTGTTGCGCAACCAGCTGACGACGGTACGCGGACTTGCCAGCCAGCGCGGGCGAGGCGGACAAGTTGCAGATCAGCGTGGCGCCGGCGACGGCGTGCGCATTTGACGGCGGCATGGGCACCCAGAGGTCCTCGCAGATCTCCGCGCCCACGACCAGCTCAGGGATGGTGTCACACGCAAACAGCTGGTTGGTACCAAACGGAACCTCACCCAGCAGGCCAAAGTCCACACTGGTGACCGTCTTGGGGCCAGAAACAAAGTGTCGGCCCTCGTAAAACTCGTTGTACATGGGCACGTAGCGCTTGGGCACCAGGCCCAAAAGCTCTCCCCTAAAGAGAACGGCGGCGCAGTTGTAGAGCTTGCCAGCCACGCGAACAGGCAGACCTAGCAGCAGCAACGCGTCGACATCGGCCGTGCGGGCGGCAATAGAAACCAAGCCACGCGCAGCTGCGTCCAGGAGCGCATCCTGCCAGAACAGGTCCTCGCAGGTGTAGCCCGTGATGCAGAGCTCGGGCAGCACGACCACCTTGGCACCGCGATTACCTGCGGCTTCTTCGATGGCCGCCAGACAGCTCTCCACGTTAAACGCCACGTCGGCCACGCGGACGCGCGGCGTGATACTTGCAACTTTGATGAATCCGTCTTGCACAATAGCCTCCTTACATGCCGCTTGGGACAACGGGTGCCGCATCCGACGACCACGATCCCAGCTGCGCATTGGGGTTTGCGTCCAAGGTCAATGGCGAGAAACCTTGTGTACGGTAGCTACGAAGCGCGCCCACGGCAATCATTGCGGCGTTGTCGCCACAAACCGACATCGGAGGTACCGTCACTCGAACGCCCATATGACCAAAGGTTTCTTTATATGCAGCTCTAAGTGCGGGGTTCGCAGCGACGCCGCCACCCACGCAGAAATCGGAGACGCCCGTCTCTTCAACAGCGGTTTTAGCCTTTGCAACCTGCACGTCAATAACTGCCTGCTCAAACGAGGCAGCCAAATCAGGCAGATTGATTGCTCTACCTGCGCGATTCTCGCCCTCAATGTAGGTAATAACGGCTGTCTTCAGGCCAGAAAGGCTGAAGGAATAGTCACCGCTGTGCATCATTGCGCGCGGGAAGTGGATGGCCTTAGGATTGCCCTGAGCTGCAAGTTTGCTGATCACAGGGCCACCTGGATAGCCCAGACCCAGCGCCTTAGCAACCTTGTCAAAGGCCTCGCCCACGGCGTCGTCGATGGTGGAGCCCAGGACCACATAATCTCCCCAGGTACGCACGTGTACCAGCATAGTATTGCCGCCCGAGACCAGGCTGGCCACAAATGGAGGCTCCAGGTCAGGCGTCTCAAACAGGTTGGCCAGCAGGTGGCCTTCCAGGTGATGAACGGGAATAAGCGGCAGGTCAGTGGCCACGCAGAAGCCCTTGGCAAATGCCACGCCTACAACAAGCGCACCGACAAGGCCTGGACCTGCGGTAACACCAACGGCGGACAGGTCAGACGGCACCAGTGTGTCGCAACCAAAATGCGCGCCCGCGCGGGCCATGGTCTCCTCAAAAAGACCCACAATGGCCTCGGTGTGCTTGCGAGAAGCAATCTCGGGCACGACGCCGCCAAAGCGAGCGTGGAAGTCAATTTGAGTTGCAACGACGTTTGCACAGACCACACCGTGTGAATCCATGATGCACATGGCGGTCTCGTCGCAAGAGGACTCCAGGCTGAGAATCAAATCCCCTGCCTCACGCAGTGCCGCAAGCGTCTCTTCAGAGCGCTCACCTTCAACAATAGGCCACGGACGCACTGATGCATGGGGCTCGGGGTTTCTCGCCTCAAAGCCAGCGCCAACCGCCAAAGGCAGCTGTGCCGTCATCAAAAGTGCCGCGCAATCCGGACCGTAATATCCCGGACGACGACCAACCTCAGCAAATCCCAGCTTGCTATAGGCGCCCTGAGCTGGAGCGTTATCCTCCTCCACCTCAAGGGTAATCGCGGATGCACCCAGCATCTGAGCGTCGTACGCCACGCGTTCTACCAGCTTGGATGCAATTCCCTGGCGGCGACGCTCAGGCGCAACCACCACTTCTTCCACCTCAAACTCGGCTCCTGCCAGGCGACCTCCCGCAAAGCCAATAACCGTTCCGCGGTCGTGAGCCAGCCACCAGCTGCGCCCAACGCCCGAAAGCTCGTCATAGAACGTCTGCTTTGACCAGGCCGAATGCGCAGCGTCGGCATACGTTGCCGCCTCAAGCTCCGCCACCTGGTCCAGATCGTTCATCGTCATCGGTCGCAGCTGCAGGTGAATATCGGCCAGCGCATCATCCACGCCGGTCAGGGCCACCGTTGCCGGCTCCTTGAGACCCAAACGCTTGCGCTCCGACTCCTCCGCGTCCGAAAGTCGCGTGTAAATGGGCAGCACCAGCGCCGGATCGCCCGCACCCGCCTGCTGATACTCGGGCATGCACACCGCGCGTACCAGGCCTTCTCCTGTTGGGAACCACGTTGCTTCATCGGTGTATGTCGAGAAACCCGCGCGCTCAAAACGCTCACGGTACTTCAATAAGCCATTGCCCGTAAGCGTGAGCTGGTCCTTATCAGTCCTGCTCGACCACTCCTCCACACAGGCGTCTGCCTTGAGGACGGTCTCCACCGGGAACGTTCTATGCGCTCCAGCGTCATCCAGCAGGTAGATGCCCGGATAGACTTCGCCGCGCATGGCGTCTGCAACAACACCAACGGTACCGCGCACGCCTGCCTTCCACGCGCTAAACGCCATGGCGTCAAGAGCGCTTGCGCCATAAAGTGGCAGGCCAGAGCCGCAGGCAATACCCTTTGCGGTGGCCACGCCGATGCGAACGCCTGTGAACGAACCAGGTCCTCTACCTGCGATAACAGCGTCAACGTCGGCCATAGTTAGGCCAGCAGCGTCAAGCGCTTCCTGGACTGAGCCCACAAGCTCCACGTTTGCCTGACGACGACACAGGTGATCCGTCGACGCTAGCACCTCGACGTCGAACCCGCCGTCTGAGGTCGCCGCGCTGTCCGCCACACCGGCAGCGCTCCCAGCATCACGCCTGGTCAGACGCGCGACCGTACACGCCAGCATGTCCGTCGACGTATCAACCGCAAGCACCACGTTTGTTTCATTTTTTATAGCAAGCATAAACACTCTTCTCGGCGTAAAAACGCCCTCTAGAACGCCTCTATTTTTCTCTTGTAACTCTATAACTATACGCCAAGCCACGCCCACTAACAGCGCGAGTCCTAACCCCGCAAAACTTTTACGCAGCGACTGTTTGAACAGAAAAAATATTTACCTTAAATCACTTGGAATTCTGTATTTAGTACATACAAAATGGCGAGAAAACCTTCATTCTCAGACTTCTAACGTTAACCTGCAGAAACAGCTTAAATGGACCGCAAGCTACCCGTTTTGCACTATGAATTTTTTGTTAAGCTGAAATCTTAAATTTGTATATAGATAAAACCCTGTATAATTATTTCAACATGACCGGTTCCGCTATAGCTTTTGCATAGTCCAGGGCCGGTCCTACTTTTTATAAAGGTGATTATATGTCTGAAGCTCATCTAATAAAAAGTTTTAAAACCTATGCTGATCAGGTCTGTATTTTAAAAGACCGAGGCATGATTATTGATGACTCACAAAAGGCAGAAACAATATTGTCCACCATTAATTACTATAGACTGAGTGGATATTGGTATCCCTTTATGGACAAAAAACATAGTTACTTTAGTCAGAAGATTTCATTTCAGGATATTCTTGATCTATACAACTACGACATGCAGCTCAGGATGTATTTATTCAACCAATTATCAAAAATTGAAATTGCTTTCAGGACTTTAATTGGTCACGAACTGGGTGAATACGATGAGCAAATTCATCTAAAACCAAACTCATTGGGAACTTGCGCTCTAAACAAAGAATATTACAACCAATGGATCAAACGTTACAATAAAGCTCTTTCCGACTCCAAAGAACAATTTGTCAAACATCATAAAGAGCATTATGGGGGAATTCTCCCTATCTGGGCCGCCGTAGAAATAATGGATTGGGGTATGCTGTCGCATCTTTATCAAATGTCTCCCAATGATGCTCAAATTGCAATGTCTGAAAAATGTGGCCTAACTACAGCGCAACTCGGATCATGGCTTAAAAGTCTAAATGTTGTTAGGAATTTATCAGCGCATCATGCTCGTATGTATAACCGCGTTTACGATATAAAACCAAAGTTGCCTCAAAATAAAAAATGGCAGCCAATCGAAAATAATAAAAAGCATATCTTTGGTTTTATGACAATGATTGAAGTACTTATATCAGATTTCAATTTAGAGCATGACGAAACGCTAGAATCTATTCTCCAAGCTTTTCCACAAGATGAAGCAATTAGAAATCGTGTCATGGGAGTACCATCTAATTGGAAATCAATACTGAATGACATTATCTCTAGCTAATACCACAACCAAAAGAGCCTCCTATGAACTGCCTCCCATTTCTTATGTCAAAGAAATGGGAGGCAGTTCATATGCGGGTGATTATGATTCTGTAGCGTATTAGCGTTGGCTTTTAGGCCTGGCGCACAAAATAGCGCAGCTTTGGTAAGTTCTGCTGAAGGATCGACATGTTTCTAATCAAGATAGCCAGGCAGCTAGGCGGCCGCACTACCCGATATGCATCTCTATGC
>CALFOQ010000015.1:0-1289 GCA_937921235.1 uncultured Atopobium sp.
GTGCACTTCTGAGTCAATCTGACCTGCAGCATCATGTTCTTCTCGCCAGATAAGTGCGTCTTTTGTAAGCAGCGCGTAGTTGATACCGCGCAGCGTGAGTGCATCAAGCACTACGTCTGAGGTGATGTTGCGCGCGTCCACAACGTCCATCATGTCATTCCAGCGCTCAAGCGGAATTTTGGGCTGACGCTGCGCAAAGGTGGCTGCTTCTGCATAGCCATTCTCGCGATAGTTGTAAAGCGCTGAGTCTGTGTACACCAAGCGGGCTCCACAGCAATGTGAGGCAATAAGGAAGGGGTTGTCTACCCAGCCTGCACCAGGGACTTCTTTAAAACTGATGTTGTTCTGGGTCAAGAATTCTTTGCGATAGAGTGCCGTCCAAATGGCAGGGTGATGCAACAGAAGCTGAATCATCTGGTCAATAGATTCGGGCTGATGCTTGGGCTTGACGCGGCCCTTATAAGCGCAGGGAATCCTGTGCTCGGTAGAATCAGCTCCATTCTTTACCTGCGACTTTACTCCCGCTCGACCGTTTTTCTGATTGCCAAACACGCGCCAATAGGCAGAACGGGCAATATCTACCTGGTCTTCTCCGCCGTTTGCTTGGATAAGATCAACAAGTTCTTGAACCATAGTTGGCTCAAGGTAATCGTCAGGCTCAACAATGCCCACCCATGTGCCATGAGCTGCGGCAATACCACGATTACACGTTTTTCCGTAGCCTTCGTTTTCTTTGTCTATGATGACAAGGCGTCCATCACGGGCAGCATATGCTTCTAAAAGAGCTAAAGACGAGTCAGTTGAACCATCGTTTAAGCAGATAATCTCCAGGTTGGTGTAGCTCTGCGATTGAATGCTTGCCAGGCACTGCTCCAGATAGTCCGCAACGTTATATATAGGCACAACAAGAGAAACCAAGGGTTGGTGGTTTTGCGTGTGACTCATCTAAACTCCTTTTGATTGCTGCTCTATACTATAGAGGCACTAACCCACTCACGAAGTCACATTTTGGGGAAATATGAAGCGCACCGCTCTTGTCATAGTTACCTTCAAACGCCAGGAACTTCTCTCTAACCTGCTCAATTCCATTACGCAGCTTACGCAGGCACCATGGCGCATCATTGTTGTGGACAACGAGAACTCCTCCGAAACAGCCTCACTTGTGTCTGACTTTTCCGAGAAGGTCAAAACCTTGTGGGGAGAAACCACTACAGATCCTGATGTCCACGGAGGTACTAATCGCGTGTGTTACGTCCCTATGGAGCAAAACACTGGAGGCTCCGGCGGCT
>CALFOQ010000016.1:0-23225 GCA_937921235.1 uncultured Atopobium sp.
TTTTTAACCATATTCGAGCCCCGCCGATTCGCGGAAGACGCCTCTGCCCGCATAGGCATCGCGCAGCTTCTGCTGAAGCTTGCGGAAGACGGCGCGCCGGCAAGGGACTTCGATTCGACCATCCTCACGAAACGCCAGGTTGATTTGGCGAAGGAGGCGGAGCGCATTCTTGCGGGAGATCTGTCCAAAAGGAAGAGCATCGAATCCATCGCCGCTGAGCTCGGAGTCAAGCCGACCGCGTTGAAAACATGCTTCAAGGGGGTTTACGGGGCCCCCATATCGGAATACCTCCACAAGAAGAGAATGCGGACGGCTGCTCTCTTGCTCGAGACAGGAGACGACTCGGTTGCCGCAATTGCGCACTCCGTGGGATTCGCCAACGCGGGAAAGTTCAGCGAGGCTTTCAAAAGAGCTTACGGAACAACCCCTTTGAAATATAGGCTTTTGTTCAGCGAGTCGTCTCGACAGGGCGAATGACGTTTATGGAACGATTCGAAGTCCTAGGGCTGTTGTTTAATGCAATTCGCGAAGACATTCAGGAAGCTATTCGCGAATTGCTTCCTGAATGAGTGAATGCTTCCTGAATCATGGTAAAATTTCAACAGAATAAGAATCCTAAATTGAAGTGAGTAATTCGCATGGAAGCTGAACTGTTATTAGAGACAATCGCCCAGGGCGAATCTGCGTCAGTTGAATTTAAGAGGTGCGGAGCTCAACCCGAACAGGATACCTTTGAGACCATCTGTGCGTTTGCCAACCACGTTGGCGGAAACGTCTACCTTGGTGTGGAAGACAACGGGAACGTTAGCGGCGTTGCAGTAGGAGCAGCAACAGACATACAGCGCAATATTGCAAACGTCGCGCGCAACCCCAAGCTGTTCGGCCCCGCCGTGATGCTCGAAACCGAGACTGTCTTCGTAAACGGCAAGACCATCGTCCGCATCTGGGTTCCCATGAGCCCTGACGTTCACCGCTATAAAGGTGTCGTGTACGACCGTATCGCCGATGCCGATGTGAAGGTTAGCGCCAGCAGCCAGATTTCGGCCATGTACATCCGCAAGAGCAATCTCGAGACTGAGCGGCGAATCTTTCCATATTTGACGCTAAACGATCTGCATGCAGAGCTTATCGACCGTGTAAGGCAGATGGCCACGGCACGGCGACCGGGACATCCCTGGGCAGGGTTGGATGACGAGCAGCTCTTGCGGAGTGCCCAGCTTCTGGTCAAGGACTACTCAACAGGACAGGAAGGCCTTACCCTAGCCGCTGGTCTGCTTTTCGGTAGCGATGAGACGATCGGCTCGCTCTGCCCCACCTACAAGACCGACGCCGTGGTCAGGCTGCGCGACGAGGATCGCTACGACGACCGCCTAACGGTGAAGACCAACCTCATCGATGCGTACGACGCCCTCATGGGGTTCTGCGAGCGCAACCTTCCTGATCCCTTTGTCCTCGAGGGTGACATCAGGGTAAGTGTGCGAGGCATCGTGTGCCGTGAGCTCATCTCGAACATGCTCATTCACCGGGAGTTCACGAGTCCCTATCCTGCAAAGCTGGAGATTGACCGTGCAGGGTTGCACACCCAGAACGCCAGCAGGACGTTCTTTGAAGGGAATATCATGCTCAATGACTTTAGCCCGATGCCGAAGAACCCCTCGATCGCCAATGTCTTCACCCAAATAGGCCTTGCAGAGGAGTTGGGTAGCGGCACGCGCAACCTTTTCAAGTACTCACGGAGCTTCATGGGCGGGGACCCGACTCTTGTGGACGGTAATGTTTTTCGCGCGACAGTTCCAGACGTAAATGGAGTTTTGTTCATCGAAGCGACAACTGTCGAGCGACTGGGAGACATTGACCAAGCCATATTGAAGCTCGCGGCATCGCGGTGCAGCTTCACACTTGCGGAGGCAGCTGAGGCAGCCGGAGTTTCCAAGCGCAGCGCCAGTGCTCACATATCCGCGCTCATAGAAGCAGGCAAATTAGTTGGAGAAGGTTCGACGAGGAATCGCGAGTTTCGGAAAGCTTAATCCTGCCATCTGTGTGATGTTAGGGTTCAATTGAGGACTTGGTAATTCTTGGCGGTTGAAGACTATCTCGAAGGTGAACTGCGTCCCAATACTTTGCAGATATCTCGCCATTACTTAGAAATCTGCCAGCCTTCAATACGTGAGCGAGCTTCAACAAAGTCATGGTAGGGACCATTGTGCGAGATAAGCTCCTCATGGGTGCCCTGTTCTGCAACACGTCCATCTCTAAGGAAGAAAATCTGGTCAGCTTCCTCAATTGTTGAGAGACGATGCGCAATTTCAAGCACCGTTTTTCCCTTACAGAGTTGGGCAAGGGCTGATTGAATTTCTGCTTCGTTTTCTGGGTCAACACTTGCCGTTGCCTCATCGAGAACAACAAGAGGCGCATCTTTCAAAATTGCGCGAGCAATTGAGATGCGTTGTCTCTCGCCTCCAGAAAGTCGAGCTCCACCTTCTCCAACTTTTGTCTTATAACCCTCGGGCAGAGCTTTTATGAACTCATTGCAGCGTGCGGCCTTTGCCGCTTCTACAATCTCTTCAAACTGTGCATCTGGCCTGCTTAGGGCAATATTACGCTCAATCGTGTCATCCATAAGATAGACGTCTTGGAAAACCATGGAGAAGTCCGCAAGAATACTGTCGCAAGAAAGCTCTCGTACATCGTGGCCTCCTATGCGTACGGAGCCGCCTGTTGCATCGTAGAAACGCGCAAACAGCTTGGCGACAGTTGTCTTACCTGAACCACTTCCTCCAACAAGAGCTGCAGTTGTTCCCTCGGGAATAGTCAGAGACATTCCGTTGAGTACAAGAGGTCCATCTCCGTAAGCAAATGAGACGTCATGCATCTCAAGGTTGTGATGCTCAAGTTTTATAGCTTTGCAATTGTCATCGATTGCGGGTGCG
Source organism: uncultured Atopobium sp. (assembly GCA_937921235.1). Lineage (GTDB taxonomy): Bacteria > Actinomycetota > Coriobacteriia > Coriobacteriales > Atopobiaceae > Lancefieldella. The sequence goes on from CALFOQ010000016.1 coordinate 2,931, forward strand.
GATTCGATGGCGTCAAGACGGTCGATAACTTCTCCGATGTGTCCAATTACGTAGGCAGCATCGCCACAAGCCTCGATTGATTGGAACAGCATAAAGGAGAACATCACCAGTGTGCAGAAGTTAAGAAGAGATATCGTGCCATTCAGGAAAGAGATACATACGATAACAATGACGCCAATCGAAGCACTGCGTGTCACAAAGAGAAGCAAGGCGTTGAAGGGTTGGAAAGCAAGCTCGGTTTTAAGATTTACATTTCTAGAGCGTGCGTATGCGGAGCGCACTGCTGAAACAGCAGCATCTACCTGCCGGTAACTCTTAACAACGGGCATACCGTGGATGTATTCCAACGTTGCTTGAGCCATATCCTCGCGTGCGTCATTTTGCGCGGGTGACAAACGCGCGGAATTTTTGAACATCAGCTCCAGTACCACCGTTGCTACCGCAATCGCAGCCAATGCAAGGATACAGGCCCGCAGATCCATGAAGGCGAGAAATGCCACCATTGCAGCTGCGGTTATGTATCCGTTGCCAAGCATGTCTACCATGCGCATACCGTGGATTTCCACAAATGACAGCTCGGTTGTGAGTGCCGAGAGAATTTCTCCTGATGGGTGATTGTCAAAGTAACCAAGAGGGACGCGTTTCAGCGCTTCTCCGATACGTAAACGCACCTCGTTGGAACGTTCTGCAGCTACGGTTTCCTCGGCTCGTGCTCTTAACCACATAAGTGCTGCGCGTAGCGAAATCGAAGCAATAATGGCCAGTCCAGCCGTAAGTGCAATTTTTAGATCGGGTTTCTCGCCATATGATAAGCCGAGAAACCCGCACATGGCCCAGGCAGCAATAGCAATGGGTGCTGCAGAAACAAGTGAGATAAGAAAAGAGTATGCAAAGCCAAAGAGAATTCGCGTTTTCTTGTTGCCCGTCCAACGCACCACTTTTATAAGCGCACTAAACATTACACTACCCCTCTCACTTTATGGTTTCCATTGGAAATGTGTGCTTCCCACATGCGGCGATAGAGATCGCTTGAGCTGAGGAGGTCTGTATGTGTTCCCTCAGCGACAATATTTCCGGAATCCATGACTACTATCTTGTCAAAATTACGTACCGTTGAGATTCTGTGTGCGATTACAATCAGCGTCTTTCCACGTGCAAGTTCTGAGAGCGCCTGTTGGATGAGCTCTTCGCTTTCGGGATCTATGAAGGCAGTTGCTTCATCGAGTACAAGAATTGGTGCATCTTTCAGATAGGCGCGCGCGATAGAGATACGCTGGCGTTCTCCACCCGAAAGAGCTCCTCCGGCTTCTCCGGAGAGGGTCTCAAACCCATTTGCAAGCTTATCCACCAACTCTTCACAGTGTGCAGCAGCAAGCGCGTGCTCTACCTCGGCGTCCGTTGCGTCTGGTCGTCCGAGTCTTACGTTCTCAAAGATTGTTCGATCAAAGAGGAAATTGTCTTGAGTCACAAAGCTTACAAGACCAGCGAGCTGATCAAGTGGTATATCGCGCACGTCAGTTTCCCCGATGCGGATTGCTCCTGATCCTGCGTCCCAGAATCGAGCAATGAGCTTGGCCATTGTTGACTTTCCAGAACCACTTGGCCCCACCAGAGCACACGAGGTACCTTCAGGCACTTCAAGAGAGATTCCGTGGAGCACTTCTTCGTTGGAATATGAGAATCGGACGTTCTTGAATGAGATATTGTGGGACGTGATGATTGCGGGAGAGGAGACTTCGGGCAAGGGTTTCATCTCTAACAGCTTACTAACGCTGTCCATTACCTTCTCGATTTCCTTGAACATATTGGTGTACTGCGTAATTTTAGTGAGAGGACCAATGACGCCGATTGACAACATACATGCAAGAGCCATCTGAGCTACGTCGATACTGCCCGAAGCTACAAGAATGCATCCAACTGGTACAACACCCAGAAGAAGCGTTGGCAGTATTGCAAACATGGCGTTCATGGGGATACGAGCAGACCTATACCAGGCAAGCGTTAGTTTCTCAAATTCAGAGATGTCGTTACGAAAGCGAGCATACGAGGAGTCGGCTTGGTTGAAAGTCTTGATGACTTCGATTCCATCGATGTATTCGACGAGTGTTGAGTTAACGCGCTCACTTGCTGTCCAGTACGCTGCATAGTCTCGTTCAAAGTTTTTAAAAAGGAGCGAAAGGGGCACAATTGACAAGGCTGGTGCGATGAGCATAGAGAGAGCCAGACGGATATCAATTGAGCATACGATTGCAAAACACAAGATGAGAAGAAGCACATTGCTGGTAAATTCCGGGATAACGTGGGCAATGGGCAGCTCCATTTGCTCAATATCGTCAATGATTATTTTCTTAAGTGCTCCAGAGGGCGCTGATTGAACATCGCCGAGGGAGCATGCAGCAAGCTGTTTGCAAGCGGCGTTTCGCAAGTTCTCAAGCGTATGGTAGGCAACGCTGTGTGATGTCGATGTTGAGGCTAGATAGCCTATTGTCTGAACCGCCACTCCGAGAAGGGCAATGAGCGCCCAGTGTCCAACTTCACTGATGGCAAGGGTGCCTGATAATGAGAGCGCAATCAACTTGTAGGCGGCAAAAAAGGGAACAATGCCTCCAACAACACCTACCACAGCACATAACAGCGAGGCTCCAAGTTTTAGACGCTGTCCGCGTGTAAATAAAGCAAGCTGCCGTATCCAACTGCTCTTTTTCTTTTTGCTAGGGTCCATGGGTCCTCCCAAACGACGAGTATGAGCAAATTGTATTCATAGCTCGTTGCATGAGAAAAGCCCGATTGTCGCGGCTAGCTCCAAGTGTATCTATGTGGGTGGATTATCTTTCTTGCCCAGCGCTTTCACGGTAATCGCCAGGTGCCATGCCAACGACACTACGGAATGTGGAAGCAAATTTTGAGGCATTGGTATATCCGACTTCAAATGCCACCTCACCGATTGGCTTGGAGGTTGTTCGGAGGAGGGTTGCAGCTTGTGCCATGCGATAGCGTGTGAGGTATACGTGCACACTGGTGCCATAAACCTCCTTGAACCACCGCTGCATGCTGGCATAGGGAAACTCGAACTCTTGTGAGAGCTCTTTGAGTGTCTTATGGGAAGAAAGATCAGAGGTTATAGCTCGTTCTATTTCCTTTACCTTATCAACCTGTGCGCGTGTGAGACCGTACTGTCCAATACGTCCGCCTTCAGGAATATTACTGCCGAGAAACAAGAGAAGCTCCATAATTTTGAGTTTTAGGTAAGCATCTCTAAAGCGGTCATGAGCGTTATATATCTCGCAGAAAATATGCTCGACCGACGGTCCGCTACGGATCACACTTGGTTCATCGCCTGAACAGAACCTCTCGTAGAGCTGCTTAACACTTACAGGAAAGCCCTCGGGAAACATTGATTGCAGCGATTTATCTGCTATGTCGGGATCAAGACAGACGGTGACACCACGGTAGTGGCCAAACGGAAATCGAAAGAGACTTTCATGTCTTGCGTGATCGTCAATGCCAAGATCACCTACATCAAGGTACAGGCATGAGTCAGTCCCAGACTCCCACTCAATTCTTCCTTCTCGACAATAGTTCAGGCAGAGCATGCGTGATCCTGGGGTAAGCTTAAAGCCCGATTCAAGGTTCCATACGCTTGTGAAGTCATTGAACATGAGGGTAATTCCAGGCATGACATCGTGCATTGTCATGATGCCCTGTCCGTCAGTACCCTCCGCCCTCCATACAGAATGATTTGTATCGTGCGTCACGCGACGGACGTTGCCACCCATGTCAGCATAGTTAGCAATGTCCATCGTGTCTCCAATCCCCTTCGTTTTTCTGAAGAGTGTTCTCAAAAAATGACAGCACCTTTGACCAGCCCGCATCATCGAGCGCCCCTTGGTCTACAAATGATCCGTCTTCCATGCGGGCAAAGTCGGTGCAACATGCTCTGATGAACTCAGGATCGTGTGTTACAACCACGACAGCTCGTCCTTCCGCCGCTGCTGCGGTAACGCTTGCAGCAACCTGTTCCATATGGGCAAGGTCAAGTCCACTGGTAGGTTCGTCAAGCACGAGTAGATCACGACCTGATGCAAGTGCTGTAGCGAGGGCAACGCGTTGCATTTGGCCTCCTGAAAGCGACAGCGGATGGCGTTGTGCCAGTTCAGTTAAGTCCAACGATGCAAGTATAGTACGGGTAAGGTGCTCGTCAGCAATTCTCGTGGAGTCGAGTACCTCATCAAATACGCTCTCTCGGAAAAGCTGATGGCTCACGTCCTGCATAACCAAGGAGCCGTTCCTTGGTTTGCTTGAGAATGGGCTAGGACCTTCTCCAACGTCTATGGTTCCCTTGCAATTGCGAACAAGACCGCAGAGACAGCGCGCGAAGGTAGACTTTCCGGCACCATTGCTTCCGATGATAGCGGTGACGCCACCTTTTCTAAAAGAGATTCGAGAAACGCTGATGCCACGGTCTGATTGTGGATAGTGATAGCTCATATCCCGTATGTCTACAAACTCGTTTTTCTCGCCCCGTGTGCAGCACTGTTCAGCTGAAATGGCTGCAAAAGTTGGTGCACGCAGTCCAAGCGAACGCGCCTCGGCAGCTGTTGCCGCGTAAAACTGCTTGGAGGCAAGCTCACGTTCCACGCTGCCTGAGCGCATCACAATAATGCGGTCGGCGATGCCCTCTAACCAATGGAGTCGATGCTCGGAGATGAGCACGGCGCGACCCTCGGCTTTCCATTTTGCAACAATCTTTCGGAGAAGCCCGATGGAAGCAAAGTCCAGGTTGGAGGATGGTTCGTCGAGAACAAGAACATCTGGGTTAAGCATAGTGGCCGAGCCACAGGCAACGCGTTGTTTTTCTCCACCAGAAAGTGAGAGGCAGCTGCGGTCGATAAGATCTGTGAGCTCAAGCGCGTTGGCGACGTCCTTTAAGCGCGTGCGTATCTTGTCAGGCGTTATTCCTTGGTTCTCACATGCAAATGCAAGTTCACCGGTTGTATCTAAACAGAAGAATTGAGTCTTAGGGTTCTGGAAGACTGATCCGACCTTTGGCGCTAGTTCCCAAAGCTCGTGGTTGGAAGGTGTAAGACCACAGACCTCAATCTTCCCCGAGAGTTTCCCCTCATAATAATGGGGGATGAGTCCATTGACGAGCCTTGTTAGGGTTGTCTTTCCAGATCCCGAGGCGCCTGTCAGGCAAACAACCTCACCAGGGGCTACGTTAAGGTTGACCTCGGAGAGGCTGTTTTTCTCGCTTGCCTGATAGCAGTAGCATGCATTTTTTATCTCGATCATTTCAATCCTAGTAGTAGAGCAATGGCGTGATCACCGCGCAGATAGTGGCTATGGCGAGAAAGGCGATTACTATCCAGTCTCGTACACGCATGCGCGCTTCGTTTATGTTTGTGCGAGCTGTTGGTCCACCGAGCCCTCGCACAAGCGCCGAAGCAGAGAGGTCTTCACCGCCTCGCACTGCCGAGACAAGCAGCGGTACCAGGCAATTCTCGATGGCGGAGATGGGGTTTCTGAACGTCTTGCTGCTGCGCATGCGTATAGCAGCAGCTATCTGTCGGTAGTCATCGGCTATCGCTGGGAAGTATCGAAGCATTACGACAAAGGGAATTTCTACTGCCTGAGGCATGTGCATACGGTCGCAAGCTGCCATGAACTCACTTACTGACGTGGTTGTGACTAGCCAGGTTCCCATGGCAATACCAGGGGCAAACTGCCTTACGATTCCCGAGATGCCTAGCGTGGCAAAGAGAGCAACTCCAGTGAGGTATGATTCCGCGATTGCTGCCACAGCGCTTGCAGCCCCGTATAGCGTAAGGTATGTGATTGCTGAGCGGAAATGGTGAGAGAGGGCCAGCATGATGAAAGGTGTTGCAATAAGCAGTGGCTTAACCACAAGGAGAGGCCCCACATTATAAGACCCAAGCATAATTGTTGAGACGACGAGTGTGGCAAGCACTTTAGTGCGGGGATCAAGCACAAGCCCTCGGTTATTGGCAGTTGAGAGGAACAGCCCCTTTTTCATTATGCGATGCCGGCTCGCTCAAAGTGCTTGTGGAGGAGTTTCTTGCCGATGACGGCTCCGATGCACCCTGCGATACATGCAGCAAGAGCAAGAGGTAGAAGGCTCCAGTCAGGAATGTAGCTGGAGAGGGCGTTGGCATATTCCTGTCCGTAGCCAGAGGCGATACCCGCGAAGTAGCTCGCGCGATTCATGACGATAGGAATATAGTTGCCTATCAACCATACGCTTAGGACTCCGTGTGAAAGTATGGCGCGCCCTACGCTGTTATAGTTACCGCTTCTGAGGACAAGGTCGGCGAGAAGACCACATACTGGCCCCGTAATAAAGGCATATACGCCCATGCCGCCGAGACCCATAAGAAGGCCGAGGATGGTTCCCATGATGAAAACCATTCCGAAATGCCTTACTTTTGTGATGTAGAGCATGTACGGAATGCCTCCGATAAGCGGACAGATGACGGAGAGCAATGGAATGAATATAGGAACGTAGCCCAGCATTGCCACAGCCATAATGATTATGAAGTAGAGAGCAGTGAAGATACCGATGTTTATAAGGTCTTTTGGTTGCAGTCCTTTTTTCTTGACTGAGGGTGTTTCAGGCATAATACGTCTCCCTTCGGTTAGCTCTATCTAACTTATAAAGGATAGACATATAGAAACGCAGTCAATAGCCCATCTGTATCATTATGTCCCGTTTGTATCGTATAGCTGCTATTCGCTTTCTGATAAGTATTTGCCAACTGCCGTGGTAAATATTAGCCAACTGCCGTGGCAAATACTTGCCAACTGCCGTGGTAAATATTCAAATAGCATTGTTACATCATTTTGCATACTCCGGTCTTCATTTTTAATACCATACAAGTTTGCCTATATAACTCGCTAAAATAGAGTGGGTTGATTAAAACTAATCGTTTCTGTGACACTCCCAGAAGCACACGATTGGAGTTTATATATGTGCGGCATCGTTGGTTTTACCGGACACCAAAGTGCAAAAGATGTCCTCATTGAAGGTCTTAAACGTCTCGAATACCGTGGGTATGATTCTGCCGGTATTGCTTTGCAAAACACAACCAACGAAGAACTTACGGTCGTACATCGCGTAGGAAAAGTTGCGGGATTAGCTGAAGCGGTGGAGTACCTCAATAATGCAAGCCCCTGTGGCATCGGACATACCCGTTGGGCAACGCACGGCGCTCCAAGTGAGCGCAACGCCCACCCACATACCTCTTGTGACAATCAAATTGCCGTCGTACACAACGGCATCATCGAGAACTTTGCCGAACTCCGTGAGCAGCTTGAGGCTCGGGGGCACAAATTCCGCAGCGATACCGATACTGAAGTCGTTTCTCACCTTATTGAAGAAGCCTACAGAGGTAACCTTCGCGATGCTGTTGCCAAGGCATGCTCGCAAATTGTAGGAACCTATGGCCTTGCTGTTATATGCTCTCAGGAACCCGGTCGCATTGTAGTTACTCGCAAAGATTCTCCCATTGTCCTTGCACATGGCGAGAAGGGCAGCTATGTTGCATCTGACATCATCGCAGTCATTGAAGCCTCCCGAGACGTTACCGTCCTTGGCGACAACGAGTTTGCCGTTATGGAGCCCGATGGCATCAGCTATACCGATGTCGATGGAAACCCCATTCAACCTAAAGTCATGCACGTTGATTGGGATGTTGATGTTGTCGAGAAGGGCGGCTACCCCGATTTCATGCTCAAAGAAATCCATGAGCAGCCACGTGTTATCCGCGATACCCTTGCAGGACGTCTGACCAACGGCGTACTTTCCATTGATGAGCTGGGCATGTCCTTGGAACAGCTCCGTTTGATTGACCGTGTCTACATCATTGCCTGCGGAACTAGCTATCACGCTGGTCTTATCGCCCGTCAGCTTATCGAAGGCTGGGCACGCATACCTGTCGAAGTTGAAGCTGCGAGTGAATTTCGTTATCGCAACCCCATTATTACTCCGTCAACGCTGGTAGTTGCTGTTTCTCAGTCCGGTGAGACCGCTGATACTCTTGCTGCCATCCGCGATGCCCGCATCAAAGGCGCTAAGGTTTTTGGCATCACCAATGTCATTGGCAGTCCCGTGGCCCGTGAGTCTGATGGTGTTATCTACACTAAGGCTAACAAGGAGATTGCCGTTGCCTCAACCAAATCTTTTCTCGGCCAGATTGTGAGCCTAACGCTTCTTGCCATGGTTCTTGCACAGGCAAAAGGAAAGCTCTCAATTGCTCAGATACGCTTGCTCTTTAAAGAACTTGCCGATACCGCCGAGCAGGTCGAAGAAGTCCTCAGCGATGCAAAGGCTATCGACATTGCCGCGCAGGCCTGCAAAGATGCCAATAATGCTTTGTTCATTGGTCGTGGCATGGGAGCCGCTATTTGCTACGAAGGTGCCCTTAAACTCAAGGAAATTAGCTATCTTCATGCTGAGGCATATGCTGCAGGAGAAATGAAGCATGGCCCCATTGCACTTTTGTCCAAAGGCTATCCTGTCATTGCCGTAGCAACTAACTCTCCGGTATACGACAAGATGATCTCCAATATCCAAGAATCTCGAGCACGCGGCGCCATGATTATTGCCGTGGCGACCGAAGGTGATCAGGAAATCAAAAAGCATGCCGACTATATCATCTACGTGCCTAAAGTCAGAGATGCCTTCTCGCCAATCATTGCTTCGGTACCTCTCCAACTTTTTGCGCGCTCCGTGGCTCTTGCACGTGGTTGTGACGTTGATAAGCCAAGAAACCTTGCAAAGTCAGTAACGGTCGAATAGTTGTGGCTGAAAGTCCAGCAAAGGTAATCAAAATGTTGGATAAAGAAAAGTTTGAGTTGAAGATTTAGGATAAAACTATTTTGCCTCAGTGATTCCTTCTTGTACTAGTGCGTTCTCAAAGCTATTATGGTTTTAATTGATTCACCAGGGCCTTTGGCAAGCGCTGGTGCGAGAAGGGATTAGGTGCATGAAGAACTAGCGATACTCATAAACCCGAATTCACGTAACGTCGCTGACGGTACTACCGCGGGTGTAGTATTGCTCACTCATGTTGTAATTCATAGCCATTTATCTTTGCATACTTGCATACTACTCCGCGTGGTCTTCGGCAGAACCGAGGTATCATGCAGCTTAATCTTTCAAATATTGAATATACCTATCCATCAGCGGTGGAGCCTACCTTACATGATGTGACCATTGTGCTTCCACAGGGATGGACCGGCTTTGTTGGTAATAACGGATCTGGTAAAACAACCCTCGCACGTATCGTATGTGGTCTCTTGCAACCTGACAGGGGAGTTATAAGCCCATCGTTTTTCTCGGCATATTGTGCTCAAAATGCAACGGAGACCCCACCGAATCTTTTTGATTTTGCTGTTGCCTACGATGATGCAGCAATTAAATTGAGGCGAGAGCTTGCTTTGGGGGATGATTGGCCTTGGCGTTTTGAAACGCTTTCGTGTGGCCAGCAGAAACGTCTCCAGGTAGCGTGCGCTTTATGGGCTTCACCTGACGTTCTGGTGGTAGACGAGCCCACTAATCATGTGGATGTGTCAACAAAACATGCTCTTTTTGCAGCTTTATCGCAGTTCAAGGGTATTGGTGTGCTTATTTCACATGATAGGGAGTTGCTGGATAAACTCTGTACTCAATGTTTATTTGTAGCTAACGGCACGGCAAATATGAGGACCGGCGGTTATTCTCAGGCGTCATCGCAGGTAGAGCTTGAACGCTCTAGCGCATTGCACGCAAAGGAAACAGCGCAAAAAGAGAAGGCTCGCATAGAGCGAGAAACCCAACGGCGCAGAGAAGAGGCTTCTAGAGTTCAGGCTCGTAAAAGTGGAAGAAACATTGATAAGCATGACAGTGATGCGCGTGCAAAAAAGCGGGGCTATATAGTTTCAGGTCAAGACGGTAAAGCTGGGAAGCTTGCTGCTCGCATGTTGGATAGACTTGAGAAGGCAACAGGTAAAGCCACAGGTATTCAGGTTGAGAAACAATACGATTCCAATATCTGGCTGGATAGTGAAGCAAGTAATAGAAAAGTTTTATTGAGGATGGAGCCCAACAGCATTCTCATAGGAGATTGCCATCTACAAACACCACCGCTATTTATTGGTAATACGGATCATATTGGCGTTGTTGGCGATAATGGCTGTGGTAAAACAACGCTGATAAAGAAAATTATTTCAAGTATTTCTGATGATGTGCGGATGTTATATATTCCTCAAGAGCCAACTGAACTGCAAAAAACAGAGACAGTAAGAAAAATCAAAGGGCTATCAAACTCCCAGCGTGGAAGAGTGTTGTCTATTGTGGCACAACTCAATTCCGACCCTGATTATGTTCTTGCAGGTGAGTCGACCAGTCCAGGTGAAATGAGAAAGCTTATGCTTGCGCTGGGAATGCTTGAATCACCAGAGCTTATCGTAGTGGACGAGCCAACTAACTATCTGGATCTTGGTTCAACAGTAGCGCTTGAACGTTTACTATCTGAATATCCAGGAGCTTTATTGTTGGTCTCACATGATCTCTCACTGGTTGATTCTGCTACATCGATTAAATGGTGCATTCGACAATCAAACGGCAATTTTAGACTTATGGTGCAATAGGGCGAGAAACACGTTAGACAGTTACGGGGGTTGTGCGTTTGCGTATCCCACCGACACAGACCGCTGCTTTTATACCGCTCGCCGTAGTTGTTCTAGCAAGCTAACTTCTGCTGAAAAATTTTATATAAACTAAAAGGTCAAATCGATTTCTTCTGGGATTGCTTGTGTGTTTAAGCATGGATTTCGGAGGGACCTATGCTTCACTTTAATCACGATTCAAAGCAAGAAACCAACGAGGGACATGTGAGCGCGAGCGCCGCAGGTTCGGGCGGTGCTGCCGGTACGGACGCTGCTGGTGCGGGCGCTGCTGGCGGTGCAGGTACTGCTGGTGCGGACGCCGGGATCCCCAACATCCCCACACCTCCTGAGGGATATCAGCAGGCAACCTTTGCGTCTACGCTTCCAACGGTTGCTGATCAGACGGCTAACTTAGGCTCGCAGATTGGTGTCATTTCTCCAGGTGAAAGTGAAGAAGACGCTGAAGCTCGTGAGGCGTACGAGAGTTTGGCGCGTCACCGCAAAGCTCGTCGTAAAAAGAAACTTATTAAGGCAGGAATAGCCGCTGGAGTCTTTGTTCTTCTCGTCACGTTGTTTATTTTGCCTATGTGCCAAGGCGGCCAGAACCAGAACACCACCGTGATGCCAAGCACCACGTTTGTCACGCGCGGCGAGTTCAGCGATTCTGTTTCCGCGTCTGGATCCATTAAGCCCGTGTCGTCAACTGTGGTAACTCCCGAGGTAGATGGCATTATTCAGGACGTTCAGGTTTCTGAGGGCACGTACGTCCATAAAGGCGACAAGCTCTTTACTATCAAGAATGATGAGCTGGATAAGGCTGTTCGTAAGGCATCTCAGCAGGTAAAAGCAGCCGAGAACGAGGTCAATAAGGCTCGCTCAGCTCTAGCGTCCGCACGCAACGGTGTCCCCGAGTCGGGCGAGGACGGACAAGAAGCAAACGCTGCATCTGTTGCTGCGGCTGTGGAAGCGGCGGAAGCAAATCTGGAGAGCGCTCAGATTGCGCTTGAGGAGGCTCGCTCCGCTTATAACGACGCAATTGCCCAGGCAGATAAGCGTGTAGTCACCGCCCCATGCGACGGCACGGTCATCGTGATGAACGCGGTGAACGGCGCTTCGGTTGGCTCGTCCGCGCCAGGTGCTGGCAACGCCGGTCCTCTGATTACTATCGCGGACCTTTCCCAGATGAAGGTCAACGTTCAGATCAATGAGGTGGATATTTCTCGCATTGCCGTTGATCAGAAGGCGCAGGTCAGCTTTACAGCTCTGCGAGACCTGTATTGTGACGCCGTAGTGACCCACGTTTCTGCTGTTTCGTCCAACGGTGCCGACGCAGGTGCAAGTTACGATAACCCCGGTCGATCCATTGTTTCTTACACCGTTGACCTGCTTATTAGCAGTCCTGACGCCTCCATTAAGCCGGGCATGACTGCAAACGTGGACATCATGATTCAGCACATGGACAACGTGCTGAACGTGCCTCTTGTTGCTGTCATGGACGATGGCGATGGCGCTTACGTCAACGTGGTTACTTCTCGTGACGAGAAGGGCTATCCGCAGGTAGAGCGCGTGCCAGTGACCGTAAAGGCGCAAAGTTCTACGACGGCCGTCATCGAGGGCGCCGGTATTGAGGATGGCACTGAGGTGATGATTGGCGGTGGCGCTGGCGGTCCATCTCAGGGCGCGGCTATGGACGCTCCGGCAGGCGCAACGTCTGGCTCATCGACTGACGCAACAGGCTCCAAAGATTCCAAGTAGGCGACGCGTATGTCCAAGGTAATTGAGGTACATAAGCTGCATCGCATTTACGAGACGGCTGCAGGTTTGACGCACGCTCTACGGGGTGTTTCCTTGACTGTGGAGAAGGGCGAGTTTCTCTGCATCATGGGTCCGTCAGGCTCGGGCAAATCAACCCTGATGAACATTTTGGGTTGCCTGGATACGCCTACTGCTGGTTCGTACAAGCTCGAGGGACTTGAGGTTGCGGATCTTTCCGATGACGATCTGGCGGAGATTCGCGCTACGCGTCTGGGTTTTGTCTTCCAGTCGTTTAACCTGCTACCGCGCACTACAGTGCTGCGAAACGTTATGTTGCCGCTCATCTACTCGGACATTCCCGCAAAAGAGCGAGAGCTACGAGCCTGGAAAGCATTGCGCTCCGTTGGTCTGCCTGAGGAGTACTACGAGCACAAGTCCAACGAGCTTTCTGGAGGTCAGGTGCAGCGCGTAGCTATTGCTCGTGCGCTGGTAAACGACCCGGCGGTCATTTTTGCCGACGAGCCAACGGGTAACCTGGATTCTGCAACAAGTGAGATGGTCCTCAACACGTTCAAGTCCATGCAAGAGCGTGGTAAAACAATCGTGTTGATTACGCACGACCCCGAGACTGCTTTTTGGGCTGATCGCGTGGTGCATATTCGCGACGGTCGCCTGCTTACAGACGAGCAGGAAAAGGAGTTTGTGAAGCAACACGCCGCACAGTCCACGACGGGTGTGCAGCCCGCGACGGGCGCACGACCTGTGACGGGCGCACATGCTGCGACGGGCGCACGACCCGCGACAGGAGGTGCTGCGCTATGAGGCTGATGGATCTGCTGCGAGAAACCCTGTCTGCGCTCAACGCTAACCGCGGCCGCAGCTTGTTGACGGTGCTGGGCATTGTTATTGGCATCAGCGCAGTTATTGCGATGACGGCACTTATCGACGGCATCAAGTATTCGCTGGTCAGCTCGCTAGGCCTCAACCAGTCGCGCATGGTCATGATTTACGCGTGGCCAGACCGCGAGGTCACGCAGCAGGACCTGGAGATGCTGCAGCTCAGCGTACCAGGGTATGAGCTTGTCACCGGTATTGACTCCACCATGGCCCGCGTTAACTCGGCCGAGAAGCAGTTTGACGCGCGAATCATCGGCTGCACGCCCGACTACTTCACTGTCATGGGCCTCAAGGCATCTGCGGGTTCGCTCCTTACAAAGTCCGACGTAGATGACACATCTAAAAACGTTCTTCTCGACAAATTGTCTGCCGAGAAACTCTTTGGCAGTGCAGATGCTTCCATTGGACAGGTTGTTCGCATCAACAACGACAGCTACACCATTGCGGGCGTGGTTGACAGTGGTCCAAACGGCGGCGGGCAAGGCGATACGCTGCTGGCCTACATGCCGTACTCCACGTATTCCGCGCGTCTGACGGGCACTAAAACTATCAGCCAGGTTTTTGGTTACGCTCGCGAAAACGTTGACATGAAGGCGCTTGCGGATGAAACAAAGTCCTGGTTGCTGGACTGGTTTAACATTCCGTCCGCGCAGGCCGAAGATCGCGTGACGGTTATGACGCTTTCGTCCATTATTGAGCAGATGAACGCCACGCTTATGTCGTTCCAGGTCCTGGTTACCGCCACGGCGAGCATTTCGCTTCTGGTTGGCGGCATTGGCATCATGAACATGATGCTCACTAACGTGACGGAGCGCATTAGGGAGATTGGCCTGCGAAAGGCCCTGGGCGCTCGCGCGTCCGACATCACCAAGCAGTTCCTGTGCGAGTCCATTTTGATTTGCATTATGGGTGGCGTGATTGGCATTGCCCTGGGTTACGCCGGAGCGTGGGGCCTGGCTGGCTCGTTTAGCAGCATGATTACGCTTGAGACGGGAATAACACCTATCATCACGCCAAACATCGTGATGATTACCTCGGGAATCTGCATTGGCATCGGACTCATCTTTGGCTACTGGCCTGCTCGCCGCGCCTCGAAGCTCAATCCTGTGGAATCGCTCCGCTACCAGTAAGTGGGGTGAGTGCGTAAACGGCTTGTGGTCAGAGATTGCTTGCTGAAAGTAAATGACGTGCTACAAGTAGGGTTTCTCGCCAGGCGAGAAACCCTTTGAAGTGCGGTGGATTGTGCAGCTACAGCAGATCATCTGGTGGGAGTAGTTCGATTTCCCATGAGGTGCTGACATAGCAACAGATGTCTATGTCTGATGAATCAAATGTAGGAACTTGGTTTCCACAATCAGAATCATAAAAAGCCATATGATCGCGGGCTTTATACGCTAGTTCTCTCCTGTTAAAGTCGTAGTCTGCATGCTTAAGCCCAACCACCTTTGCTCCGGCAGCCTTAGCAAGAAGATTTGCTTTTTGATGACAGGCAATAATAGCATCTGCAGATAGGTTGTCTTTAATGGTGTCGTTATGTGCTATCGAGAACTCAACTGAAAAGGTCACTTCATCACCACATGAACTGAGTGCTTTCCAGATTTTCTCGACAAGATCTTCTTCAAGATGTTCTTCAACAGATAGTTCTGCGCGGAAATCATATCCCAGAAATTTTTTCTCGGCGACATAATAGTCACCCTCATCATCTTTCTTGTATCGGTTTACTTCGTGTCCAGAAACTGAATAGTTATTGTTTTTTAGAATTGAGGCAGGTAACCCGTTTTTCTCTAGAGCATCTTTTATTGTTTGAAGCAGCGTATTATATTTGGCTGTGCAGTTTTCACGGATCTTGGAAGTTCCTCGAATTGTGATATCAACGTTAATGGTGTCAGGCGGAACTTGCGTGCTCAATTTTGTAGATACGTCAATCGTTCGTTCCATAGTATGTTCCTTTCAGAGATGTTAGAGAAAAAATCAGCCGTTTGAACAGGTAATTTATTTCTCATCGTTGAATAATCATAGGTTCAAAAAAGATTTTGAGTGTCCAGTGTAATGGACACTTAGATAGGTATTTTTCAATACCTTGATAAGCGATTGATTTGAAAATTCGAAGGAACAAAATCAATGAAGTCAAACTAAAAATCCCATGTAAAAGTGCAGTTTTAAGTGTAAACTTTATATCGCAGTTAGTTAAAGCTAACAAACTTCCAACTGAACGGAGTTTATCGAATGCCTGCTCAGAACGAGAAGAAGGATCATCTTCCAGTACTTGGTGTTGGCCCCGCTTACGTGATCGCCATCACAGCGCTGACAGTTGCGTGCATTACCTTGTCTAAACTGGGATTTCTTCCGTATCTTCGCATTCGAGCAACGGTTGGCGTAATGCATACCGTGGGTACAGCTTTTCTGATTGTGGGCATCTGGCTTTGGGTTTCCGCCGCCATCAAAGAAAAGCTTCGTGAGAGGATCATTGCAAATCAGCTGGTAACCACTGGTGTTTATGCGCTGGTCAGAAACCCTATCTACTCCGCATTTGCGTTTGTCATGTCAGGTGCAGCGCTGCTCTCTAGTAACCTTTATCTGCTACCACTACCCCTTGTGTTTTGGGCGCTTTTAACTGTAATGATGCAGGCTACAGAGGAGAAGTGGCTTTTCGAGCAGTTTGGCGATGAGTACAAAGAGTACTGCAAACGAGTCAATCGCTGCATTCCATGGTTTCCTAGGCACTAGCGTTTACGTAGGTTTTGAATGGTGCTGAGCTTCAGTCCAATTTGAGCTCCAGACCTATTTGAGCCTTAGTTCGAATTGAGCTGGGGTTTGTTCGGTTTTCTCTCTATATAAATTCTTTTACGAAGTGGCTATGATATACATACGTCATGCTGGCTTGTCATGTGCTTGTACCTGCTGCTTCAGGAGAAACGAGAGATACCATGCTGGATATTCGTCGCGTTTTGGCAAGTGCGCCCAAAAAGCATACGGAGGAGACGCTCAATTCTCTGACGACTGTTTGGGGAGAGGCGCTTGATTCGTCAAACGTGTTGCCTGAGTATCCGCGTCCTCGCATGCAGCGCGACAATTACGTGATGCTGAACGGCGTGTGGGATTATACGATTGTACCGGTAAATGGCGAGATTGACGTAGAGATCCTCGCGCAACAGGAGATTCCTTCCCGTTGGGATGGGCAGATTGTGGTGCCGTTCTCGCCAGAAGCTCCGCTCTCTGGTGTTGGTCGTACGGTGCAGCCGAGCGAACTTTTGTGGTATAAGCGCAAAATCGAACTACCTAAACTGGCCGATGACCAGCGACTTATTCTACATTTTGAAGCGGTTGACTGGATGTGCGCGTGCTTTGTGGATGGCAAGCTTGTCGGCACGCATACTGGCGGCTACCTGCCATTTTCCTTTGATGTGACGAATTTACTTGGCTCGCCTGAAACGGGAGAGGCAACGGCAGACAGTGCGGACACTGCTGAGCTCGTGCTTTGCGTTTGGGATCCAAGTGATACCGGCTCTCAACTGCGTGGTAAGCAGCGACTCTCGCGTGGCGACATTTGGTACACCGCTCAGAGTGGCATTTGGCAAAGCGTGTGGTACGAGGTTGTTTCCGCAGCTCATTTTGAGTCGCTAACGCTGAAGGGTGATATGTTTGGCGCGCTTGAGGTTAGAGCGAACGTGCAGGTAAGCGGGTTGTCCGATGTACAAACGGGCGCGTTTAAGATGGAGTTGACGCTCAAAGACGAGCTTGGACAAGACGTTCTTCTCGCCACACTTCCGGTAGACGAGGCAGGGGAAATTTGCGCGGAGTTGCAGGTAGATGAACCGCAGCTTTGGTCGCCGGAGAGTCCGTACCTCTATGCCGTGGAGGCAACACTTTGGCAGGATGGTGCGGTGGTCGATTTTGTTCGGAGCTATTGCGCGTTTCGTACTGTTGAGGTAAAGAAAGACGTGGCGGGCGTGCTAAGGGTGCACTTGAACGGGGCGCCGTATTTTGTTCGTGGCGTGCTGGATCAGGGCTATTGGCCTGACGGATTGCTGACGGCTCCGTCCGATGATGCGCTGGTATATGACATAGAGGCTATGAAATCGGCCGGTTTTAATACGTTGCGTAAACATATCAAGATTGAAAGTGAGCGCTGGTACTACCATTGCGACCGACTCGGCATGCTGGTTTGGCAGGATTGTGTTTCGGGAGGTAGCGCGTATAGTCCCTGGCACACGAGTCAGAAGCCGACGCTGTTCAGCTTTACCTGGGGTCGATTTGACGACACAACACCAAGTCATCACGAAGCTTTATCCGCAGGTAAAGATAGCTATCGCAAGGAGTGGACAGAAACTTGTCAGGAAATGGTCAAGCTCCTGGATGGACATCCTTCGATTGGATTTTGGACGCTCTTTAACGAGGGTTGGGGACAGTTTAATGCACAGGCTGCTACTGAGGCTGTTCGCGCCTTGGATGCAACACGACCAATTGATGCAACAAGCGGCTGGTACGACCAGGGATGCGGCGATTTCCTGAGCATTCACAATTATTTCCGGCCGCTTCGTGCAGGTTGGCATGGAAAGCAACGAGGGAATCGAGCAGTAATAATTTCTGAGTTTGGTGGTCTGGCGCAGATGACATCAGGTCATACGTCACTTGACCATTCTTATGGATACGGGGATTTTGCCACAGTTGAGGATTGGCGAGGAGCTGTCCAAAAGCTGCTTGGAGTGGCGGAATCGCTGCAGGTTAAAGGCCTTGCAGGATACGTTTACACTCAGGTATCTGATGTCGAGGAAGAGGTAAACGGCCTGCTCACTTATGACCGAAAGATCAACAAGTTTGAAGGGCAGTAGCTGTCGGGTGTTGTTAAGTAATGCTCTACGGTGTCCGGTAGTCAAGCGATGAACAGTCGAGTGAAAGATGCCCAGTTGATTGAGCGGTGTCCAGTAATACCGAGTGCTGATTTTCGCCAAAGTGGTAAAAAATGCGTTTAGTTGGAGTTTCATTTTTCTGCATATCGTGTTTTCGCAGATAAAAAATTGCAACGGTGGTAAAAAATCGTCTTAGTTGGAGCTGAAATTTGATTTTTAAAGTTTTGATCTCCAACTAAACGGGTTTTTTACCTTTTTAGCCCCTTAAATTTTGCTCCGAAAATTGGATGATACGTAAAATTGAATATTTGAGTATAGATATTCATAGAATTGAATACATCTCTAGCGGGAAAAGGAATTTTGTAACTTAACACAAAAAACTCGCCTTCCAGAGGTCTATTTCTGGAAGGCGAGGGAAGTGTATCACTTCAGTTATGCATCATTGCACTTGGTCGCACGTATGTGCAGGTAGGCGCGTCATTCGCATCGCGGCGTTTCACGGCGCGTAGCTGCACGTTAAGCGCTTGCACCCGAGGTAGCATCTACGCCTGCACTTGGTGCGGGAGCACCAGCAGCAGGGGCGGGAGCGCCAGCTGGTGAAACAACTGCGCCGTTAGCGCTTACAAGACGCTGGCCAGTAGTTTGAAGGTACCAGTCCAACCATGGCTTGAAGTTGAAGACAATCTCATTGATGCCTGCATACGAGCCATCGGGGTAGTACATTGCCTGGTAGTTGTGGGTGTTGATGATGTCGGCTGGTGTACCTGGGACAATGGTGCGCACATACTCTTTGTCGCCGTTACGAAGCACGCCGATGACAAACTCAACATTCTTCATACGACCCTCGGGAAGAGAGCTGTGAACTGTGGAAAGACGGTCACCCGACTGCTCAGGAACACGTTTTGCCAGCATAGTATCTGGGTTGTCATGAGCGTTGTTGTAGTAGAGGAACTGGTTGTTGTCGTCTGCGTAGGTCAGCTCAAATGGCATTGCCTTCAGGAACATGTCAATCTGGTTGACCGTCAAAATGCCGTGGTCAAGCTTAACGTACGTGTCGCCCGAGACCGCGCCCACAAGCTCGGCGGCCTTCTCGACCCAATCAGGATCGTCGGGATCAATGCCCTGGATAGTGGTGGAAATTGAGTTGGTTACGTCCAGATCCTCTGGCATGATTGGCTTTGGCTTCTTCAACTTGGAGACCACCTCTACGTATTTGACAAAGTTATCCAGGCAAAGGCCCAGGAAGCCGACGGTGCGCTCGTCGATAATGTTGCCCTCCTCGTCAAAGGCCTGCTTGGCCTTTCCAAGAAGGAACTCATTACCAGGCAAAACGTACGCGTTTACACCTGGAGCGTCCAAAATCTTACGCAAATGAACTTGCGCGCGAGAAGTTCCTTGGTCGTAGTAAGAAGCGCCGACAATCATGACAGGCTTGTTCTCAAATGGATGCACGTCGTAGGATAGCCACTCAATAACACTCTTCAGTGCAGGTGAGATGGTGTGGTTGTGCTCGGGCGTAGAAATAATGACACCATCAGCGCGGGTAATCTTGTTGTACAGCAGGCGGAGCTGGAAGTTCTCGTCCCACTTGAGGTCCTGGTTGAACAGAGGAATGTTATCAATCTCAAGGATTTCAAGCTCAAACTGCTTGGCAAAGTGTTTTTTG
This sequence comes from uncultured Atopobium sp., assembly GCA_937921235.1. Classification (GTDB taxonomy): domain Bacteria; phylum Actinomycetota; class Coriobacteriia; order Coriobacteriales; family Atopobiaceae; genus Lancefieldella. The sequence continues at coordinate 22,764 of CALFOQ010000016.1, forward strand.
ATGAAGTGCAGAAGCTTTCGGTTATAGGAAATCTCCGCATTTGAACCGACGATTCCGACAAATTTCATAGTAGTAGTTCCTTCCAGGCCTACAGGTTTTCCCAGTCAAAGTTCTCGGCCTCTTTGCGGAGAAGTTCGCGCGATGCGGCCATTTTTTCGTTGAGTTTCACAAACAGACGAAAATCGTCAAAAAGCAGGTCAAGTTTTTTGACGGTAGCTTTGTCCTTCAAGCTGCCCTTCTCGTCAAATGCCTGCGGGGCTCGGCCAAGAAGGAACTCGGAACCTGGCATGATTGCGGCTTTGAGCTCGGGAGCGTCCAGAATTTGACGGAGTTGAAGCTGTGCGCGAGAAGATCCGAGCGTGCCCAGGGATGCGCCGACAATCATGACTGGCTTGTTGACCATAGGGAAGATGCCGTAGGACAGCCAAGCAAGCGCGTTTTGCAGGACCGCTGGAATAGAGG
>CALFOQ010000017.1:0-33801 GCA_937921235.1 uncultured Atopobium sp.
CCTAATCGTTAGATTTTGGTCTAACTTTTGGGGGTCGGTACAATACGCGGGCTTTTTTATTGCGCTTTGGAGCTCTTACATCTCACGAGAGCTCAGCATAGGTCCATCGGACCAAAGTGTAATCTCTCCTGAAGCAAGAGTTTTAGGAACATCAATAAGACGCTGGTTGGAAGAGCCTCTAAAACGCAAGGTAATATCGTGGAGACTCTGAACCCATGGACCGTCCACCAGTACATCAATACAAGACAGAATGCGGTCAGTGTACTCTGTGTGCCACTTTCCCTCGGTCAGCTGATCCCAGGTGTGACCCGAATACATCCAAATGCTCTTTTGTGGGTAGGTAGCTCTGACCTTCTCGACAAACTCAACAAGACCTTCTTGGTTTTCTGGCTCAAAGGGCTCTCCACCAAGGATGGAAAGACCGTTGATATAGACAGGTGCAAGAGAGTCAATAATCTCTTGCTCAACTTCTGGAGTAAACTCTCCGCCGCTCTTGAAGTCCCACGCCTCGTAATTAAAGCAGCCCTCACAGTGCAGACGGCAGCCTGAAACAAACAGAGTTGTTCTTACGCCAACACCATTTGCAATATCTGAAAACTTAATATTTGAATAGTTCATACATAACCTTTGATGGGTAACTTCCACATATTGTGGATGTTACCTGATAGAGATAATAAAAACGAGCAGAAGGGCCAAGGCGCTCTTCTGCTCGTTTGTCTAGTACATAAATCTTAGAGGTGAAGGACGCGGTCCTTGATCTCCTGGGTACGGCCCTGGTTCCAGAACTGGGTACCAATGTAGCCGCAGGTACGACGAGCAACGTTCATCTTGGTCTGGTCACGGTTGCCGCAGTGTGGGCACTCCCAAACCAGCTTGCCATCCTCCTCGACAATATGAATCTCACCGTCATAACCGCACTCCTGGCAGAAGTCAGACTTGGTGTTGAGCTCTGCATACATGATGTGGTCATAGATGAACTGCATGACGCTGAGAACAGCCTCGATGTTGTCCTGCATGTTAGGAACCTCAACGTAAGAGATTGCTCCACCTGGGGAAAGACGCTGGAACTCAGACTCAAACTGGAGCTTCTGGAATGCGTCAATCTCTTCTGCAACGTGGACGTGGTAGCTGTTGGTGATGTAGCCCTTGTCGGTAATGCCTGGGATAACACCAAAGCGACGCTGAAGTGCCTTAGCAAACTTGTAGGTAGTGGACTCAAGAGGAGTTCCGTAGAGGGAGTAATCGATATCCTCTGCTTCCTTCCACTCGGTGCACTTATCGTTCATGTGCTGCATAACCTGGAGTGCAAATGGAGTTGCCTCTTTGTCAGTGTGGCTGTGACCAGTCATAGCCTTAACGCACTCATACAGGCCTGCATAACCAAGGGAGATAGTGGAATATCCGCCGTAAAGCAAAGGATCGATAACCTCACCCTTGTCCAGGCGAGCAAGTGCGCCGTACTGCCAAAGGATTGGAGCAGCATCGGACAGGGTACCCTTCAGGCGATCGTGACGAGCGCGGAGTGCACGGTGGCAAAGCTCAAGACGCTCATCAAAGATCTTCCAGAACTTGTCCATATCGCGACCAGCAGAAAGAGCAACATCAGGAAGGTTGATGGTTACAACGCCCTGGTTGAAGCGGCCATAGTACTTAGGCTTGTTTGGCTCATAGTTCTTTGCGCGAGCAACGTTGTTGAAGCCATTACCAGAACGGTCTGGAGTCAGGAAGGAACGGCAGCCCATGCAAGTGAAGGTATCGCCCTCGCCTTCCTTCTCGCCCTTAGAAAGCTTGTACTCCTTCATCTTCTTCTCAGAGATGTAGTCAGGGACAAGGCGGCGAGCGGTGCACTTTGCAGCCATCTGAGTGAGGTAGTAGTACTTGGAATCCTCGTAAACGTTGTCCTCTTCAAGAACGTAGATGAGCTTAGGGAATGCAGGAGTAATCCAAACACCCTCCTCGTTCTTTACGCCCTGGTAACGCTGACGGAGCATCTCCTCAATGATGAGTGCAAGATCCTGCTTCTCCTGCTCATTCTTTGCCTCGTTGAGGTACATGAAGACAGTAATGAAAGGAGCCTGGCCGTTGGTGGTCATCAAAGTGACAACCTGGTACTGAATGGTCTGAACGCCACGAGAAACCTCATCACGAAGGCGCTTCTCAACCATCTCGTTGAGCTGCTCAGCAGAGAGCTCAACACCGACGGAGTTCATCTCCTCCATAACGGTCTTGCGGATCTTCTTACGAGAAACATCAACAAATGGAGCAAGGTGAGCCAAGGAGATGGACTGACCACCGTACTGGCAGGATGCTACCTGAGCAATGATCTGAGTTGCAATGTTGCATGCAGTGGAGAAGCTGTGTGGACGCTCAATCAGAGTACCAGAGATAACAGTGCCGTTCTGCAGCATGTCATCAAGGTTGATGAGGTCACAGTTGTGCATGTGCTGTGCAAAGTAATCGGAATCGTGGAAGTGGATAAGACCCTCGTTGTGAGCAGCAACAATATCCTCTGGAAGAAGCTCACGCTGAACGAGGTCCTTAGAAACCTCACCAGCCATGTAGTCACGCTGAACAGAAACAACAGTAGGATTCTTGTTGGAGTTCTCCTGCTTGACTTCCTCGTTGTTGCACTCAATCAGAGACAGAATCTTGTCATCGGTGGTGTTCTTGTGACGCTTCTGGTTCTGGATGTAGCGGTAAATGATGTACTTACGAGCAACCTCAAAGCGGTCAAGAGCCATGAGCTGATCCTCGACAAGGTCCTGGACCTCCTCGACGGTGACGGTGTGTCCAGCCTTCTCGCACTCATCGGTAACGTTGAGAGAAGCAAACTGAATCTCACGCTCAGTCAGGCGCTGATCCTCAGGGACCTCTGCGTTAGCCTTAGCGATTGCGTTAACAATCTTCTCAACCTCGAAGGTGACCTCTGAGCCATTGCGCTTGATAATCTTCATGTGCAAACTCCTTGAACAAACGTTGGTGAAAGCAACGCTTTCATGCGTGTTTAATTGGATTATCACTGCGGTTTCTAAGCTTTTGCCTAAGCGAAGTAGTTGGGAACCCGCTTGTGTGATGGAAACTACTATGCCACAAGTTATAGTGTTTGGGTTCGAGAACTATAACAATATATTGTGAAATTTCCACACGAATACAAAATTATGTATTGACACGTTGCGGCAGCCAATATCTCTGCAGGTAGAAAATTAGCTAGAAACTTCGCTAATTACAAAATTTATTAATGGTCAAAAAATAATTCGATTTTTTGTAAGTAGGCATTCGTCGCCTTTCACAAATGCGCCACAATTCGTCCCTCAGTGCTCACTTGTGTTAAGCATTTGGGGACTAAAAAAGCCGACACAAAATGCCGGCTTTGATGGCTAGTCTAGTGGAGGCTGTGGGCGCCAGGTTGCGTCTTTATAGATAAGGCGTGCATCCTTCCAGCCCTTTATAAGGCGAGAAAGGCCAGACGAGAAGTGCGCTCTGTCTACCAAAATGAGTCGAATAATCTCTTTTGCAAAGGTCAGAGCGGTACCAACACCAAAGAGCACAGGGTTGTAATCACCGTGAACCTGGAAGTAACGGGCAATATAGCCGCGGTTACGTGTGATGTAATAGCGCGTCATATCAGAGGTTGAATTAAGCTGACGCACAGAACCAATACTCTGACCAGGAACTTCTCGACATCTTGAAAGAACAAAGTCTGGAATCAAAATAGGCTGCGTTACCTTGCTGGCCAAATAGCCATATAAGGCGTCATCCCAATAGATAAAGAAGCGCGCGTCAGGTAGGCCAATCTTCTGCACCACAGAGCGCTTAAAGCAGGCGCCCTCAAAGCACATCACATTGCACTCGCGATAAGGCACACCGTCAAAGCCAGCCTTTGCCAGCGGATTGTAGATGCCCAGGGCGGTGCTAAAGCGATACTGCCAGAAGAAAGGACCACCATCAAAGTCGTAGCGCTGACCTTGGATAACCTCAGCCTTATCTGACCATGCGTCAAGCTTATCAAGACCATCAGGCAGCACAGCTACGTCATCGTCCATAACCCAGAACCACTCGGCACCCAGCTCATAACCTACGCGCACACCCTCAGAGAAGCCGCCGGAGCCTCCAGTGTTTTGCTCCATAGGGACGTAACACACGCGATTAGTGCCACCATGAGCGTCGGGATCATCAGTGGTTTCTCCCCACGTGGTTTTGACCTTCTCCGAAAACTCCGACACAAGAGAGGCTGTCTCAGAGGAGTTTTCGTTGTCCACAACAATGATGCGCCATGGAGCCTGCGTGAGCTGCGTAATGGAATTGAGCAGGTTGGAAAGCAATTCCTGGCGTTTAAAGGTGACTATGACAAGGGCGGTGCGCTTCATATTTCCTCAAAATGTGACTTCGTGAGTGAGTTGATGCCTATATAGTATAAAGCAGCAATCAAAAGGAGTTTAGATGAGTCACGCTCAAAACCACCAACCTTTGGTTTCTCTTGTTGTGCCCATATACAACGTTGCAGACTATCTGGAGCAATGCCTGGCAAGTATTCAATCACAGAGCTACACAAACCTGGAGATTATCTGCCTCAACGATGGCTCAACTGACTCGTCTCTAGCTCTTTTGGAAGCATACGCTGCCCGTGATGGTCGCATTGTCATCATCGACAAAGAAAATGAGGGTTACGGAGCAACGTGCAATCGTGGCATTGCCGCAGCTCACGGCTCATGGGTGGGTATTGTTGAGCCTGACGATTACCTTGAGCCAACCATGGTTCAAGAGCTTGTTGATCTTATCCAGGCAAACGGCGGAGAAGACAAGGTAGATATTGCCCGCTCTGCCTATTGGCGCGTATTTGGCAATCAGAAAAATGGTCGAGCAGGAGCAAAGTCGCAGTTTAGAGCTGCTGCCGGCGCTGCCGAGTACAGAGTTCCCTGCGCATATAAGGGCCGCGTCAAACCCAAGCAGCAGCCTTGTCCAATTGATCAAATGGCACAGCTTCTGCTGCACCATCCTGCCATTTGGACGGCGCTCTATCGCAAGGAATTCTTGACCCAAAACCACATCAACTTCAAAGAAGTCCCAGGTGCAGGCTGGGTGGACAATCCCTTCCTCATTGCCTCGCATTGCTGCGGAGCTCGCATAGTGTACGCAGACTCTGCGCTCTACAACTATCGCGAGAATGGCTATGCAGAAGCCGCTACCTTTGCGCAGCGTCAGCCTAAAATCCCACTTGAGCGCTGGAACGACATGATGGATGTTGTGGACGAGCGCAACATTACCTCAGACGTGGTACTCAACGCGCTCACGCTACGCGGCATCAACTACGCGCTGCTTACAAAAGACGCGCTTACCTGGCGAGAAGAACATGATGCTGCAGGTGAGACTGACTCAGAAGTGCACGATCTTCTCGCCAAGAGCTTTGAGCGCATGGACGCAAAGCGCGTGTTTGAAAACCCAGCAATCTCAGGCTCTGGAAAAGCTTTCTTTGCGCAGGTGAGAGGTATTGCTCTGCCAAAAGATGACAAGTTTGCTCGCTATGCATATCTAGCCAAAGAAGGATTCTTCCGTGTCAAAAATGACGGCATAGCACAGACATTTAAATCGCTCATGGACAGGCGTTAAGATTTGGTTCTAAAGACTGGCGCTTAAGGATAGCTATAAAGACTAGCCCTAAACACAAATCGCCAGGCTACTCTAGAATCACACGCTCAATTTTTAATGTTGCTTATGTGTCGCTGCGGCTTATACAAGTGGAATGCGCATAAAACGTGCATACCATACGGCTCTACGTACATAGGCATAACGAGCTCGTGTTGTAGTAGACAAAATAGCACCAAGCAAGGCATGAGCTACCAGTCGCGGAGAAGTTGCTTCAGTGACAATAAGGTGCGCTACAGGATTAGAAAGAATCTTGACAATAAAGTTTTCTTTTTCCTCATGGCTGAGCTGGGATTCTTCGTTGAATATAGGATACATGCTTTTAAGAAGTTTGCTGATTAGGTAGCGACTAATCAACTTTTGAACTTTTTTGGAGTTTGCAAAGCCAAGATGTTTGGCAAGGGCCATGAGCGCCTGACGCTCCTGAGTAAGCTTGTCCATAGAAGCAGCAATGGTTTTTTCTTCCTTGGAAGATTCCACTGGTACATCAACAAAAATTGCTTTTGGGGCGTACGTAACATGTTTTGCAATCTCAAAGCAATAGCCAACAAAATTGCACTCGCCATCAGTTTCTGGCTCATGCTTAATCTCGGTCAGAATACGTGTTGAGCACAGCTTTCCGCTCATAGACGTCAAATAAGGAAGCTGCGATTCCTCAAATACCTGCAACAATGTAGAGGCTTTTGCACCAAAAGCTTTTTTGCATTCCATAGGCGCATTGGCGGTTTTCATATGCGCAATAACAATATCAGCCGCTTTAGGTGAACCAACAGGACCCAAAGCAGTAGCTGCAGAATAAAGCTCCTGCAAAAGGTGGGAGTTAAACCTATAAGAAGGCTCAGTGGTAAGCGTATAAGCTCCGCGAGCACGACCCTGAGCAATCTCAAGCGCAACAAAATGGCTAATGCCTGATTGGCACAAGACATCTAAACGAGGCTCTTGATTGGCAAGGTTATCTAACATGCGAGCAATCTGGGGATCGGAGCTATTGTCAACAACAATGAGCTCCCAATGAGGATATGTCTGCTCTTGAAGTTGCCTAATTACCGTTCTAATAGCATCAGCATCATTATCAGCAGCCATGAGAACCGAAATCATATGTGGATTGTATGAGCGCTCGTGCATTCCACATCCCCCAAACTGGTCCTAAATTTTAGATACCAGTTTATCCATAAAAAGTGAATTAAAAAGACATTTTTATTCTATCAAAATCTCTCCACATATCGTGTTTAACTGCTGTTATGTGGACATCTGACCTATTTTGCAGGAGCGGCGCTACACACAACGCCCATAACGTCTATACGAGCATGCCAACAAGCTTTCCTAAGGCCGTAGGGTCAACGGTAGTGCCACTTGAACCTTCAACAACAGGAGCTTCATCATGCTCAAGATTAGACACGCCAATTGGCTGCACAATCTCTACAAGCTCAAGAAGCTGATTGGGCTTCATATCGGTAATCATTGAAGACAACAAACTAGAAGCATTGCTTACCAGTGAACGAGCGCCCGAACCAGAAAGTGCCGAGATTTTCTCCCACACATCATCTGTGGCAATGATAACGTGCGTAATCTTGATGTTGGTGACAGAAGCAAGTGCGCTAACAAAAGCGCTCTGACCGTCATCTTTGTAAATATCTGCCAGTGTTTTAGCGTTTGAGTCTACTTCTGCATACACATCAGTAGGAATAGACACTATATGTCCGGTTCCCTGCGTGCGATCAATGACCAAAAGCCGTATAGACTGAAGCGTCGACTCCCCTGCCTTAAGCGAATTTGTGCTGATAACGGCATAGGTAAGAAAGTCATCAGCAGATTGTGTAGTGCCATCCGGATTGCCTGAAACACTTTGGCTCTTTATAGCCTTGTTAAGCCCATGATCTCCCAGGTGAGACTCAAGCTGCGCGCGATCCCAAAGAGTTACAACAACAATGCCTACAAGAACAGCAACAATGGCAATTACGGCAAGGCCAATCACGTTGGTATAAGGATTGTCACGCGGAACATCGCTGCGCTCAAATCTTTCTCTTTTCCTAAACATACTGGCTCCCTGCCTCACTGTTCATCAGTTCTGCAAGAGCTCCTAAAAAAGACGCTCTCTTCTATGATGCTATTTCTTTGCGAGGGAAACCACCGCACACAATACAAGTGGTAGAAAAGACTTCGTAAACGGCGCGAGAAGACCGATGGAGCTGGATTGGCACACAGAAACTACGACGCAATCAAGGAACCGAAAGCGCTACCAAGGTTGCAAAACACCCTCTGGATAGCGAACGCTCACAAACGTGAGGCCCTGAGCAGGTGCACAACTGCCAGCAGCAATTCTATTCTGAGCAGCTAGAACCTCGTCGATCCACTCAACAGGCCTGTGACCTTGGCCAATCTCAACCAGTGTGCCCACAATCGTGCGCACCATGTTATGCAAGAAGGCGTTACCCGTAATATCAACTGCAATGAGTTTCTCGCCAGCCTCTTCAATTTCTTCAACGGTAAGGCGCTCCACAAAACGATGCGTTGGCTTGCCCTCGGCAGAAATTGCCTTGCAGAAGCTCTTGAAATCGTGCTCCCCCACCAACGCCTGCGCCGCCTTGTCCATAAGCTCTGCGTCCAAGTGGCCGTTGTACCACCACACGTGGTCCCAGCCCAGCACGGGACGAGCGCTATTTGCACAAATGCGATAGCGGTACGAGCGAGCCTGGGCATCAAAGCGTGCCGAGAAACCCTGTGGGGCACGGAAGAGTTGTCGGATAGAGATGTCATCGTCGGTCAGAGCGGTGAGCGAGCGGACGAGTTTCTCGCCAGACAGCGCCAGCTCAGCGCCGTACACAGGAAGGCTCACGTACTGGGCCTGGGCGTGCACGCCGGCGTCGGTTCTGCCTGCGCAGGTGAGCTCGACCTCTCTGCGCAAAACGGTCTCAAGTGCGCGGCGAAGATCTCCTGCCACGGTGCGCTGGGTGGGCTGCTCGGCAAAGCCGCAGAATGCAGCGCCGCGGTAGCCCAGCTGGATAACAAGTGTAGCTTCAGGCTCAGAAGGAACTTCAGCGAGAGTCTCAGGAGCTGAAGGCTCAGCCGAAGACTCCTCGCATGCATCAAAACTGCAATTTGATGCAATATTTTGTGATGTTTCTGAGTTCATGAAGCTCCCTGAAATGACTTGTGCCCGCTAGAGTGATTGTATCGTAGGCTCAAAGTTGACGCACGTATTGTAGCTGCTGGACACAAGACCGCTACAGCAATGCAAGGTTGTTCAGCAATGCAAGATCACTACAGCGCTGTAAGACCAAGACACAGTGCAACCCACAGCAGCAACACTACCCAATCAACAAGCTGCACTTTTGCAGAGATACGCGTACGTTTAGCTGCGCCAAGACAGCGATCTGTCATTGTTTGCGCCATCTGATCTGCGCGCTGAAAGAGCGAGACGGTCAGCGGCACCAAAAGCGTAAACCACTTTTTGATGCGCTCAACAATACCGCCTGATTCAAAATTGAATCCACGTGCCCTCTGAGCTGCTCTAATTCTGTCGAGTTCTTCTAAAGTAAGCGGAATTGCCCTCAGAGCAATTGAGAGCACAATGCTCAAACCATCAACGTCAACACGAATAATGCGCAGCGGCAGCAAGAGTACAGAAAAGCCATCAGCAAGCTGCGTAGGTGTAGTTGTTGACGCAACCGATAAAACCAGCGCCAAGACAAGCAACACGCGGGCAATAGCTACGGTGCTTCTGTAAAAACCCGCCACAGAAAGACCGACTGATCCGGAGAAAATAATATCGGGATGTCCAATAAATACCAGCGTATTGGCCACAAATGATATAAGCAAAATGAACGCTGCAGGCTTTGCTACGCGCAAAAACTCCGGCAAGCTTACACGAGCACTCCACAAAAGGCTCACGCAAATCAAGGCGAATACCACAAAGGCAAGTGGCTGTTGTACTGAGAAGAGAGCAACAATACCTACAAAAGTGGCAACGATTTTTGTCTGCGCTGTCAATGAAGCAAGCGAGAAGTGCTTAAGCAGAGCACAGGGGCACTTAGACATAGCAGGCCTCCAAAAGCCCATGCAATACGCTTACAAACAGCGGGCAATCAAGCTGCGCAGCCTCGTATATCTCTGGGGTTGTCTGTGCTTCTTGTACGTTGACGTCTGCAACAACACAGCCCTTCTCGAGAAACACTACTCTGTCAGCAAAAGGAAGCCATTCACTTACATCGTGTGTGATTGCAAAAACCGCTTTGCCTTCGTTTGCCAGCTCACGAGCAAGATGCAACACCTGCGAGCGCGCCTCACCATCAAGTCCAGACGTTGCCTCATCAAACACTACCGCGTACGTTGCGCAGGCCAGCGTTCCTGCAAGCGCTGCGCGACGAGCCTGGCCACCAGAAAGCGTCAACGGAGACGCGTCCATGACCCGCTGGTCAAGCCCCACACGTGCTGCCGCATACGCGACAAGCGCCTCAACATCGTCTGGCGAGAAACCCTTGTTATTTGGACCAAACGCAATATCTTCAGCAACACTTTGGGCAAAGAGTTGATCCTGGGGGCGCTGGAAACACATACCGACATCTCCAGGGCTCACCAGTCGCGCATCGATTGTTGCGTGCCCGGTATCAGCCTCTATGAGGCCAGCGGCTATGCGGGCGCAGGTTGTTTTTCCAGAGCCAGAAGCGCCTACCATAACAACAAGCTCTCCCGTAGAGGAAATAGTTACGTCATGCAGAACGGGCTTGTCAAACGCATGAGACACGCCACAAACTGCCAGCTCATGCTCCTCGCCAAGAGCTTGAATTCCGTCATAGTTGTTTGCTCGCACTACCTCAAGGGCGCGCTTATAGACAAGCTCATCCAAAGCGTCAAATGCAAGGTTGTTCTGAACAAGAAACGCAACAAACTCTGATGCGTTAAAAGGCACATCAAACTTATAGCCAGCCTGTGCAGCTATCTGCGCTGTTGCTGTGAGTGCATCATCAAAACCAGCGTTTGCGATTGCATTTGCATCCAAGAGAAACTCTGTGGGAGTTCCCGACCAAACTAACTGGCCTTTCTCCAAAACAAGTATCTGGTCAGCCCCGGGAAGAGACTCAAATGAATGAGAAATTTCAAGCACACCCATCCCGTTTGCAACAAGGGTATTTACCAACTTAGAGAGACGATTTCTAAATCGAGTATCAAGCTGAGCAAACGCCTCGTCAAGCACTAAATAACGCGGATGCACTGAAAGCGCTGCAGCAATAGAAACAAGCTGCTGCTGGCCTCCGGAAAGCGTGTGCGTAGGCGCATCAATCAAATCGGCAATGCCACAAAGCTCCAGTGTTTGAGTAACGCGAGAAACTATCTCTTCTTTTGGCAAACCAAGATTAGCAGGACCAAAGGCAACCTCATCAAAGACAGTTGCACAAACAAGCTGCGCTGTTGGATCTTGACAGACCATTCCCACAACAGAAGAAATCTGAGTAGACGATACTTCAACAGTTGAACTGCCGTCTACTAAAACCTCTCCAGACAGAGGAAAAAGTGATGCATTACATAGATTTGCAAGCGTTGACTTGCCTGAACCATTGTGTCCAAGCACAACCGTTCTAGAGCCCGGCTTTAGGGTAAATGAAACGTTATCAAGGGTTAGTGCCATTGGGTGCGGAGATTGGCTCTCAGTGGCTCCTATGGCATCTTCAGAAGCAGAGTCAGTCATAGATTGCGCAGCAGCTAACGTACCGTATACGAAAGATACGTTTTTGAACTCAATCATGACAACCCTCCTTTATTTGAAAAAGAGGTCCTAGCAAAAAAGCCAGGACCTCTTCAGATTCACTTTGACAGAAGTTACTCTGCAGCCTCTTCGGTCTGCTCGGTCTCCTCTACTGGAGCCTCGGTCTCCTCTGCTGGAGCCTCGGTCTCCTCTTCCTTTACAGGAGCAGGAGCAACCTTGGTAGCCTTAGCCTTCTTGTTAGAAGCCTTTGGCTGAACTGGCTCGGTAACGAGCTCAAGGATAACAACCTCAGAAGCATCGCCCTTACGAGGACCAAGCTTCATGATACGGGTGTAGCCGCCGTTGCGGTCAGCCCACATACCCTGAGCAGCCTTGTCAAATACCTCACGGACAAGCTCTGCGTTACCAACCTTGGCCATAGCAAGACGACGAGCGTGAAGGTCGCCGCGCTTTGCCCAAGTGATGACCTTGTCGACCTCGCCGCGAACTGCCTTAGCGCGGACGTCAAGAGTCTTAATACGATCGTTAGTGAAAAGGGCTTGGATCAGGCTCTTCTTGATGGCCTTGGTGTGGCTAGCATCAGTACCAAGCTTCATGCCCCTCTTCTTATTGTGCCTCATAATTTACATTCTCCTATGCGTGACAAGGCGCGACTAAGCCTTAAGGGACAGGCCCATGCTCTCGAGCTTTTCCTTGACTTCTTCAATAGACTTAACACCAAAGTTTCTGATGTTGAGAAGATCGTTCTCAGAGAAATCAACGAGCTGACGGACAGAGTGAATTCCTGCACGCTTGAGGCAGTTGTAAGAACGGACGGAAAGGTCCAAATCCTCAACCTGCTTCTCAAGCTCGGAATCGTCCTCGACGTCTGCCTTAGCAAAAATCGAAGCCTCTTCCTGAGTCTCGTCAAAATCAGTAAGTCCCATGAATGCGCTCATGTGCTGGTTAATGATGTTTGCAGCCTCAACGACAGCCTCGCGAGGGCTGATTGCACCATTGGTCTCAACCTCAAGCACCAGACGATCATAGTCGGTGTGACGGCCAACACGGCAAGGCTCAACAGCCTTAGCGCAGCGGCGAACTGGCGAGAAGATCGAGTCAACGTGAATAAATCCAATTGGATCGCTCTCGCGCTCGTTATCCTCACCGGAAACATAACCGCGACCATTACCAAGGCGAAGCCTCATGGAAAGATGAGTTCCCTCAGCAAGAGTGCAAATGTGCTGAGCTGGGTTAACCAGCTCGTAGCCCATAGGAACATCAAGATCAGCACCAGTGACTTTGCAAGGACCATCAACAGAGATGGAAGCCTCAGCCTCATCAGAGTTGTTGGTGTTGCGGAAAACTAGGCCCTTAACGTTCAGAACGATGTCAGTAACGTCCTCATAGACGCCTTCAACCGTAGTGAACTCATGCTGAACGCCATCAATCTGGATGGCCTCAACCGCAGCTCCCTCAAGAGAGGAAAGCAGTACGCGGCGGAGGGAGTTGCCAAGCGTGTCACCATAGCCACGCTCAAGCGGCTCTACGCTCACACGAGCGACGTTTGCGCCGATTTCATCTACCGACACGTTTGGTCGGATAAATTCGGACATTGCTACCTCCAAAACGGGTCGGGCTTACTTGGAGTAGAGCTCGACGATCAGCTGTGCGTCAATCTCAAGGTCGATCTGATCGCGGGTTGGAAGCTGAAGAACAGTGCCCTGCAGCTTCTCAATGTCAACCTCAAGCCATGCAGGAACTGCCATGTGCTCGGAGGAAATGAGAGCTTCCTTGATTGGAAGAAGATCCTTTGCCTTGGAAGCAACAGCGATAACATCGCCGCTCTTTACGCGATAAGAAGGAATGTCAACGCGCTGACCGTTAACGGTGATGTGACCGTGACGGACAGTCTGACGAGCCTCTTTACGTGTACGAGCAAAGCCAAGGCGGAAGATGACGTTGTCAAGACGAGTCTCAAGGATGCTCATCAGGTTGTCACCAGTAATGCCTGGGTTCTTCTTAGCCATCTCATAGTAACCGTGGAACTGGTTCTCAAGGACGCCGTAAATGAACTTAGCCTTCTGCTTCTCACGGAGCTGCATACCGTACTCGCTCTCCTGGCGACGACGGCGACGTGGCTCACGGTTAGAAGTCTTATTGATCCCCATCACAACGGGATCGATGCCAAGCTGACGACATCTTTTAAGGACCGGGGTCCTATCAATTGCCATTTGCTTGTCCTTTCGTGCTAGTTGCGACGGCGCTTTTTAGGACGGCAGCCGTTGTGTGCAATAGGTGTCTTATCCTGAATACCCGAAACCTCGAGGCCTGCTGCCTGAAGGGAACGGATTGCGGTCTCGCGACCAGAGCCTGGGCCCTTAACAAAAACAGCTACCTTGTGGAGACCGTGCTCCATTGCTGCCTTTGCTGCTGCCTCTGCTGCAAGCTGTGCAGCAAAAGGAGTGGACTTACGAGAGCCCTTGAAGCCGACGGTACCACCGGACTGCCAGGAAATTACATTACCCTGGGGATCGGAAATAGAGACAATCGTGTTATTGAATGTGCTCTTGATGTGGGCCTGGCCCACTGCAATGTTTTTACGCTCGGAGCGGCGGACGCGTGTAGTGCGAGCGTTCTTTTTCTGTGCCATTAGCTACTCCTCGCCTACTTCTTCTTGCCGCCCACCTGACGCTTCTTACCCTTACGAGTACGAGCGTTAGTGTGGGTACGCTGACCGTGGACAGGGAGGCCCTTGCGGTGACGGAGGCCGCGGTAGCAGCCAATCTCCATCAGGCGGGCAACATTCTGACGCACCTCGCGGCGAAGATCGCCCTCGGTGGTGTAATGAGCGTCAATAAAGTCACGAATCTTGGTGACTTCTTCCTCTGTGAGGTCCTTGACGCGAGTATTTACATCGATACCAGTCTCGTTGCAAATCTTGGTTGCACGAGTCTGACCAATGCCGTAAAGATAGGTGAGTCCGACCTCAACACGCTTATCGCGTGGCAGGTCGACGCCGTTAATACGGGCCAACTTGGTGCTCCTTCCTTAGCCCTGACGCTGCTTGTGGCGCGGGTTCTCGCAAATCACGTAAACCTTACCGTGGCGACGGATGACTTTGCACTTGTCGCACATCTTCTTTACCGAAGGACGTACCTTCATGTGTCTTCCTTTCGGTTCTGCTGATACGAACTATATACTCGCCCAGCCGCTGGCGTGAAATACCGACTGTACTTACGTACATGTGCCCTTGCGACGTGCACAAAGACACAGATAGCCTCATGCATGGCACAAGACTGGACACTACTTACTTGTAACGGTAAGTAATGCGACCCCTGGTAAGATCGTAAGGAGAAATCTCTACTACAACCTTGTCACCAGGGAGAATTCGAATGTAGTTCATTCGAATCTTACCTGAGATGGTGCAAAGGATGGTCTTGCCGTTCTCTAACTCAACGTTAAACATAGCGTTTGGCAGGGGTTCTAGCACCTTGCCTTCAAGCTCAATCGCGTCTTGTTTAGCCAACTTTCATCCTCTCGACACATCGACAGCGGTTATCAATAATACATAAAAATGTGCCGCTCGTCTATCACTTATTTTTTCAACACAATTAGATAGCGAGAAGAACTATGTATTAGTTACTCTATGCCACCTTGCATCTCGCACCATGGACCAACTTCGTCTTCGGAGACGATAACAGGACCATCGGCAGTAATAGCAACGGTGTTCTCATAATGTGCTGATGGCAGGCCATCATCGGTAACAACGGTCCAGCCATTTTCAAGAACGGTGCAATCGTAAGTACCCATGGCAATCATTGGCTCGATTGCAATTACCATTCCCTCACGAAGAACAATGCCATTACCTGCACGGCCATAATTTCTGACCTCTGGATCCTCGTGAAGATTGCGGCCAATACCATGGCCAACAAAATCACGAATGACACCGTAGCCATTATCCTCAGCAAGCTTCTGAACTGCATGTCCAACGTCGCCAAGGCGAGCACCAGGAACAGCAGCTGCAATACCTGCCTTAAGGCAATCGCGCGTAACCTCACAAAGTGCCTGGGTTTTCTCGTCAACTGTTCCGCAGTAGAACGTCCAAGCGTTATCTCCTGCCCAACCGTTAACGGTAGCACCCGTGTCAATGGTCAGAATATCGCCATCTTGCAAAATGACGTTAGCTGATGGAATACCGTGAACAATCTGCTCGTTAATAGAAGAGCAAACAGATCCAGGGAATCCACCGTAGCCCTTAAAGGTAGGGGTTCCGCCATGAAGTCTAATAAAAGCTTCAACAGCGCGGTCAATCTCGAGCGTTGAAACACCAGGTCTAATCATAGATCCAGCACGGCGAAGAGCTGCCTTTGAAAGGGCGCCCGACACCTTCATTGCCTCGATTTGTTCAGGTGTTTTTATCGTAATCATAGTGCGAGGAGTGTCTTTACGTCGGCGAATACCTCGTCAACAGGACGATCTCCGTTGACCTCCTTCAGAATTCCATGACCCTTGTAGTACTCGATCAAAGGAGAAGTCTGGTTCTCGTATACATCAAGACGCTTACGAATTGTCTCTGGCTTATCGTCATCACGCTGATACATCTCACCAGAGCAATTTGGGCAAGTCTCTGTACCAGCAGGTGCAGTATAACCACACTCTTTGCACGTACGGCGAGAAGAAAGACGCTCAACAATAACCTCTGGCTCAACTGCAACAAGCAGAGCTGCATCAAGCTTGAGGCCCATATTCTGAAGCTCAGAATCAAGGGTTACTGCCTGAGCGGTGTTGCGTGGGAAGCCATCAAGAATAAAACCAGCCTTTGCATCGTCTGCAGAAAGGCGCTCTTTTACCAGGTCAATTACAAGCTGATCTGGAACAAGCTGACCAGCATCCATATACTCTTTAGCCTTAACGCCAAGCTCAGACTGAGCTTTAACAGCAGCACGAAGAAGGTCACCGGTTGAGATGTGAGCAAGTCCATACTCTGCAACGAGCTTCTGAGCCTGTGTACCCTTGCCAGCGCCAGGTGCGCCGAGAAGAACAATGTTCATGCTTCGCCTTCCTTTCAAATAATAAAAGGGGCCTGTTTCCAGGCCCCTTTATGCTACGTATTAAGAACTACTTAAAGAAGCCCTCATAGTTGTGCATCTTAAGGTGGGACTCAATGGAAGAGAGTGTATCCATTGCAACACCGACCATAATCAGGACGGAAGTTCCACCAAACGCCTGTATCAACGAATCGCCTGTGAACCAGAAAATAATGGTTGGGACGATTGCAAGAACTGCCATAAAGATAGCACCGGGAAGGGTAACTCTGTCAATAACAGTCTTGATATACGTTGAAGTAGCAGTACCTGGACGAACACCAGGAATAAAGCCACCCTGCTTCTTAAGCTGGTCTGCTGTCTCCTCTGGATTGAACACCATTGAGGTGTAGAAGTATGCAAAGAAGACAATGAACATAACTGAGAGAACCCAGTTAACCCATCCAGAAGAAAGTGAAGTAGCAAGATTTTGAATCCACTCTACTCCTGGGAAGAACACAGCAACCTGAGCAGGAAGATACAGGATTGCAGATGCAAAGATGATTGGTACAACGCCTGCAGTGTTTACCTTAATTGGAAGGTAAGTTGACTGACCACCCATCATACGACGACCAACAACGCGCTTGGCATAGTTGATAGGAATACGACGCTGACCACGCTCAATGTAAACAATGAGCGGAATAATAGCGAGCATAACCACAACAGTAACAACGGTAAGAACAATGTTTCCACGAGTAGCTACTGAAGAAATAAGGGCTGTTGGAAGTCCAGCCATGATGTTTGCAAAGATGATAAGACTCATTCCGTTGCCAACACCCTGCTGGGTAATAACCTCACCGAGCCACATAATAATGATGGCACCAACTAGCATAGTAAAGACTACCAGGAAGTTTTCAAGTGCCTCAGGCACGCCCTCCATAGATGCAAAAGATACACCATAGCTCTTAAACAAGAACAGGTAACCAACTGCATTGAGCAGAGCTAGGCCAACCGTAAGATAACGCGTGTACTGCGTAATCTTACGCTGGCCGCTCTCACCATCTTTAGCAAGCTCGCCAAGAGATGGAATAACGGACTGCATCATCTGGAAGATGATCTGAGCCGTAATGTAAGGCATGATGCCCAGACTGAAAACAGACATGCGAGAAAGAGCGCCACCCGAAAATAGGTTAAGCACGGCCATTGCGCCATTCTTAGAAAGACCATTCTGATAAACAGAAAGCATCTGCTGGAATGGAGCACCGGGCACAGGAAGATACGCACCAAAACGGTACAGAAGAAGAATCAGTACCGTAAGGAGAATCTTTCCCCTTAGTTCCGGAACACGAAATGCGTTGGCGATTCCTTTACTCACTACTCGGCCTCAACCTTTCCACCGGCCGCCTCGATCTTAGCCTTTGCGGAGGCGGAAACCTTGTCGACCTTAACAGTGAGCTTCTTAGAAAGCTCGCCATCACCCAGAACCTTGACTGGGATGAAGTTGTACTTAATAACTCCCTTAGCAACCAGAGCCTCTGCGTCTACGGTCTCGCCGTCTGCAAAGAGAGCGTTCAGACGAGCAACGTTGACTGGAGCGTACTCAACACGGTTGTGGTTAGTGAAACCAGGAAGCTTAGGAAGACGCATAGCCAGTGGCTGCTGTCCACCCTCGAAGCCAGCGCCCTTACCGCCACCAGAGCGGGAGAGCTGACCATTCATACCGCGGCCGGCAAAAGTACCATTGCCTGAAGAATTACCGCGACCTACGCGCTTACGATTTTTGCGCGAACCCACTGCGGGGCGAAGATCATTGAGCTGCATTATTACTACCTCTAGTTCTCTTCAACCTCGACAAGGTGCTTAACCTTGAAGATCATTCCACGAATGCTTGGGTTGTCAGGCTGCTCGACGGTATCGCCGATCTTGTGGAGGCCGAGGGCCTTCACCGTAGCAGTCTGGTCCTTCTTGACGCCTGCAACGGCGCCACGGACAAGCTTGATGCTAAGGTTCTTAGCCATCGTTAGTTCTCCTTTCCGACGAACATATCGCCGACGGTTAGGCCACGACGCTCAGCTGCTTCTTCTGGGCTGGAAAGCTCCTTCAGACCCTCAGCTGCTGCCTTAATCATGTTCAGAGCGTTGTCGGTACCAAGGGACTTAGAAAGTACATTGGTGATACCTGCAAGCTCGAAGAGTGGACGAATAGGACCGCCAGCAATAACACCAGTACCCTCGAATGCAGGCTTAATAAGAACAGAACCTGCACCGTAGTGACCAGTGACTGCGTGTGGTACGGAACCAGTCTCGGTCAGTGGGACCTTGAACATGTTCCTCTTTGCGTCCTCGACGCCCTTCTGAATTGCCAGAGGTACCTCAGCGGAACGACCCTGGCCAATACCAACGTTACCCTTACCGTCGCCAACGACTACCAGAGCAACGAGTGACATACGGCGGCCACCCTTAACGGTCTTGGAAACGCGGTGAATATAAACGACGCGCTCCTGAAGATCCGTATCCTGCTGGCGCTTACGATCACGTGCCATTGAATCCTCCTAGAACTTCAGGCCCGCGTTGCGGGCGCCATCTGCCAAAGCCTTGACGCGGCCGTGATAGAGACGGCCACCACGGTCAAAAGTGACCTCAGTGACGTTCTTCTCGGCAGCGCGCTTACCGATAAGCTCACCTACGAACTCAGCTGCCTCCTTGTTGGAGCCAACCTTGCCAGTAGAACGGAACTCTGGGTCAAGCGTAGAGGCAGAGCAGAGAGTTCTTCCAGAAGCGTCGTCAATAAGCTGTGCATAAATGTTTGCGTTTGTGCGGTGAACTGCAAGACGCGGACGCTCAGGTGTACCAAAGACCTTGGCACGTACGCGGCGCTTGCGGCGTTCAAGACCCGCCTTTTTCGCCTGCTGCTTGTTCATTCCTTCTCCTTAGAGACATGCCATCACCTAACGGGGTGATGGTCTTTTAGCCTAAAAGTAGGGTTGCTTTACTTAGCAGCCTTACCGAGCTTCCTGCGGATGTGCTCACCTTCGTAGTGAATGCCCTTGCCCTTGTAAGGCTCTGGTGGACGCTTCATACGAATCTCAGCTGCAACCTGGCCGACCTTCTCCTTAGAAATACCCTTAACGGTAAGGTGAGTGTTATCAGGTACCTCAAAGCTAATGCCCTCAGGTGCAACATAGAGAACTGGGTGAGAATAACCAAGGGAAAGGTCAAGATCCTTGCCCTTAAGTGCTACACGATAACCAACGCCGGTGAGCTCAAGCTTCTTCTCGAAGCCCTCAGAGACGCCAACAACCATGTTGTGGATAAGGGTGCGGACAAGACCCTGCTGAGCGTTGGACTCAGAGGACTCGTCAACGCGAGTAACGAGAATCTCCTCGCCCTCCTGAGCAATAGCAACCAGCTCAGAGAAAGTACGAGTCAGCTCGCCCTTAGAACCCTTAACGGTAACGGTGGTGTTATCAACTGTCACAGTGACTCCAGCAGGAATCTGGACAGGCTTCTTACCAATACGAGACACGGCTGTCTCCTTTCATTCCTGTCAGATTTACCAAACGTAAGCGATGACCTCGCCGCCAACGCCGTTCTTACGAGCGTCGCGGTCGCACATCATGCCCTTAGAAGTGGAAACCACTGCAGTACCAAGACCACCAAGAACGCGTGGAAGCTTCTCAGCGGTGGAGTAAATGCGCAGACCAGGCTTGGAAATACGACGAATGCCGCGGATAACCTTAGCGCGCTTCTTACCATACTTAAGGGTGATGTGAAGAGTCTTCTGAGGCTTAGTATCCTCAACGGTGTAACCCTCGACATAGCCCTCTTCGGTGATGACGCGAGCAATCTCAACGAGCACCTTGCTCGATGGCATGGATACGGAATCCTTGCCAGCTGAGTTTGCGTTACGAATACGCGTCAGCATGTCTGAAATGGGATCGGTAATTTTCATTTGATCCTTCTCCTTCGTTAATGATGAAACTGCGTGTCTGGTTCATCTACACCCGTGGCGCAGATGCCTTGACGCCAGAGCCCTGAGTCCTACCAGCTTGCCTTGCGGACACCAGGAAGCTCGCCCTTGCTCGCTAGCTCACGGAAGCACACACGGCACAGACCAAACTTGCGGTAAACGGAGTGGGGACGTCCACAACGCTGGCAACGGTTCTGTGTGCGCGTAGAGTACTTCGGCTCACGCGAGGCTTTGACGATCATCGAAGTCTTAGCCACAAATCCTCCTTCAAAATGCAACTTGGCGAACGCCAAGATGACTTCAAACAATAGTGCTGGTGACTATGTCACCCGGCATCGAAGATGCCTACAGGAATGCGCTTAATTTAAGCGCAGGTAAAAGTTAGTCCTGCTTGAATGGGAAGTGGAAGGCGTCGAGAAGTGCCTTACCCTCCTCGTTGGTGTTAGCAGTGGTGACAATGGTGATGTCCATACCGCGGGTGTGGTCCATCTTGTCAAAGTCAATCTCTGGGAAGATGAGCTGCTCGGTTACGCCCATGGAGAAGTTACCACGGCCGTCGAAGCTCTTAGCAGAGATACCACGGAAGTCGCGGATACGAGGAATTGCAACTGCGATCAGACGATCCAGGAACTCCCACATACGATCGCCACGAAGGGTAACTTTAGCGCCGATTGGCATACCCTGGCGAAGCTTAAAGGTTGCGATAGACTTGCGAGCGTGTGTAACAAGTGGCTGCTGACCAGTAATGGTACGGAGGTCATTTACAGCGCCGTCGATTGCCTTAGCGTCTGTAGCTGCCTCGCCAACACCCATGTTGACAACGATCTTCTCAAACTTAGGAATCTGGTTAACGTTGGTGTAACCAAATTTCTCCTTCAGAGCATCACGCACGGATGCGTAGTAAAGCTCTTTAAGGCGAGGGGTGTACTTCTCGTCTGCCATGGTTTCTCCTTAACTCTTGGGGTTTTAAGTGCGGGGATCGCCTCGCACCTCCTAGTTTGGCGAACTAGGAGCCATCTGCATCCTCGAGACATACGTGTCCCATAGAAAGACGCAATGAACAATATTAGACCTTCTTAAGCAAAAATGGGACGAGAATTTCAAGCTAGCTGATATTTTTTCATGTCATCACACGACTTACACAACACCGCACTTCTCGCCCAAAAAGAAAACCCCGCTATCTGATGATAACGGGGTTTGAAGTAGCTCTGAGATGTTTCTACAAAGCGAGAAACACGTATAACTTAGAGCTCAGCGCCTGACTTCTTGGAGACGCGGACCTTAGTGCCGTCCTCCTTGATCAGGTAGCCAACACGGGTTGGCTTGTCGGTCTTAGGGTCGATAAGAGCAACATTGGAAGCGTCGATTGCTGCCTCTGCCTCAACGATGCCACCCTGCTGGTTAGCTGCGTTTGGCTTGACATGGCGCTTTGCAATTGCAACGCCCTCAACGACAACCTTGTTCTTCTCTGGATATACGCGAAGTACCTCGCCGCGCTTACCCTTGTCCTTACCAGTGAGGACCTCGACCTTGTCGCCCTTCTTGATCTTCATCTTAGGCATGTCGTTCCTCCTTAAAGGGTCTCAGGTGCAAGTGAGACAATCTTCATGTACTTGTGGTCGCGCAGCTCGCGAGCGACTGGTCCAAAGATACGAGTACCCTTGGGCTCACCCTCTTTGTTAACAAGAACGCATGCGTTCTGGTCAAAGCGGATGTAGCTACCGTCCTTGCGACGGGTGTCCTTAGCGGTACGAACGATGACGCAGCGAACAATGTCGCCCTTCTTCACCGAACCACCTGGAGTAGCCTCCTGGACAGCGCCAATGATGACGTCGGCAAGGCCGGCGTAACGACGCTTGGAGCCACCAAGGACCTTGACGCACTTTACGCGCCTTGCGCCGCTGTTGTCAGCGACGTTGAGAATGGTCTCCATCTGAATCATGTGACGTTCCTCCGGAACCTAATTTCTCAGAGGTGCGCGTATTTGTGCACATGAGAAATAATGATAGATACAAAACTAGGTTGAGCTAAAAGCTGTTTCCTAGGTGCTAATTACTTAGCGCGCTCAACGATCTCTGCGAGACGCCAACGCTTGGTCTTGGAAAGAGGACGAGTCTCCATGACGCGGACGGTATCGCCCAGACCAGCCTCGTTGTTCTCATCGTGAACGTGAAGCTTCTTGCCGATGGTCATCATCTTGCCATACTTAGGGTGGTGCTTACGGTACGTAATCTCTACCGTAATCGTCTTCTCGCCAGAGATGGAGACGACGAGTCCGGTACGAACCTTACGCGCATTTCTGCTTTCGGTCTCTGCCATAACTTATCTCCTGCGATCTAGTTCTGCTCTGCGGATGCTTCCGCAGCAATTTGACGGGTGCGCATCTCGGTCTGAACGCGAGCAATGTCACGCTTAACAGCCTTGACACGAGCGGTGTTGTCCAGCTGGCTGGTTGCCATCTGGAAACGAAGATTAAAGAGCTCTGCGCGGCCTTCCTCGAGTTTCTTAGCGAGGTCTGCATCGCTCATAGCCTTGATTTCGGTGTACTTCATTAGTTCTCACCGTCCTGATCGGCCTTGGAGACAATCTTGGTCTTAATTGGAAGCTTGTGCTGAGCAAGACGGAGAGCCTCACGAGCAACTTCCTCTGGTACGCCATCAATCTCGAACATGATACGACCAGGCTTAACAACTGCTACCCACTCTTCTGGGTTACCCTTACCGGAACCCATGCGAGTCTCTGCAGGCTTCTTGGTGATTGGCTTATCTGGGAAGATAGTAATCCAAACCTTACCGCCACGCTTCATCTCACGGGTGAGAGCAATACGAGCAGCCTCAATCTGGCGGTTAGTAATCCAGTGAGCCTCCTCTGCACGGATGCCCCAGGAACCAAAATGCAGCTGGGTATTACCCTTTGCCTGGCCCTTCATGGAACCGCGCTGTACCTTACGGTGCAATACACGCTTTGGAGCAAGCATTAACGGCCCCTCCTCTCATTGCGAGCACGACGAGGACGAGCGGAGCCCTCAAGAGCTGGGTTAGGTGTTGGCTGTCCAGGCATCTTCTCGCCGTAATAAATCCAAACCTTGATACCAACAGCGCCCATGGTGGTGCGGCCTGTAGCGGTACCATAGCCGATTGCAGCACGAAGGGTGTGCAGAGGCACGCGACCCTCACGGTACCACTCACGGCGGCCCATCTCAGCACCGTTCAGACGACCGGAGCACTGGATACGAATACCCTTAGCGCCAGCCTTACGAGCGGACTGAACAGCCTTACGCATAGCGCGACGGAAAGCGACACGCTGCTCAAGCTGCTCTGCGATGGACTGAGCAACAAGGTTTGCGTCAAGCTCAGGACGCTTAACCTCGACAACATCAACGTTGACCTGACCCTTGCCGACCTTAGCAACACGCTCAAGATCTGCACGGAGGCCGTCAATCTCTGCACCCTTCTTGCCAATGACAATACCAGGACGTGCGGAGAAAATAGTTACCTTGACCTTATCGCCAGCGCGCTCGATGTCAATGCGAGCAACGGCTGCCTTCTCAAGGCGCTTCTCAAGATACTTGCGGATAGCAAGATCGTTGCCGAGCTGCTCGGCGTAGTCCTTATCGGCGTACCAACGAGAACGCCAGCTCTCGGTTACACCAAGACGGAAGCCTGTAGGCTGTACTTTCTGACCCATTCCTACGCCTCCTTTCGAGGTGCAACGACAACGGTAATGTGGCTCATGCGCTTGTTAATGCGGGAAGCCGAACCCTTTGCACGAGGGCGAATACGCTTAAGCGTTGGGCCTTCGTCAACAAAAGCGGTCTTGACTACCAGGTTGTTAGCGCGGAGTCCATTGTTGTTCTCGGCGTTAGCAACTGCAGAGCGCAGAACCTTAGCAACATCAGTAGCGGCAGCGCGAGTCGAGAACTGAAGAACCTCAAGGGCCTTCTCGACAGACTTACCGCGGACAAGCGCGACAACTGCGCGAGCCTTACGAGGAGCAACGCGAACATACTTAGCTGTTGCGCGAACCTCAATAGAATCGGTGTTCTTAGCCATTTACTACACTCCCCCTATTTGGCCTTGTGACCGCGGAAGGTACGGGATGGGGAGAACTCACCCAACTTGTGACCAACCATGGACTCGGTGACGTACACAGGTACATGCTTACGACCATCGTGAACAGCGATGGTGTGACCGACCATCTCAGGGAAGATGGTTGAGGAACGTGACCAAGTCTTGATAACGTCCTTCTTGCCAGCCTCGTTCATTGCAGCGACACGCGCAAGGAGGCGAGTCTCCACAAAGGGGCCTTTTTTGAGACTTCTGCTCATTTATCTACTCCTACTCGTGTCTTACTTGGACTTACGACGGCGAATGATCAGGCGGTTAGAAGCCTTCTTCGGGTCGCGGGTCTTATAACCCTTGGTTGGCTTACCCCATGGGGTGACGGAAGGACGACCAGAAGTGTGGTTCTTACCTTCACCACCGCCGTGTGGGTGGTCAACAGGGTTCATGACAGTACCACGGACGGTAGGACGGACGCCTGCCCAACGGGAACGACCAGCCTTACCAACAACAATGTTGGAGTGCTCAGCGTTACCAACCTCGCCGATGGTTGCACGGCAGGTTAGAAGAACACGACGGAGCTCGGAGGAAGGCATACGCAGAACTGCATAGCCGTTGTCCTTACCCATGAGCTGGACGGAAGTACCAGCAGCACGTGCCATTGCAGCACCCTTGCCAGGCTGGAACTCAACTGCGTGAACAAGAGTACCTACTGGAATCTGCTCAAGAGTGGTGCAGTTACCAGGCTTGATGTCGATGTCCTTGGTACCAGAAAGAACGGTGTCACCGACGCTCAGGCCCTCTGGGCAAAGGATGTATGCCTTTGCGCCGTCTGCATAGTGCAGAAGAGCAATACGAGCGGAACGGTTAGGATCGTACTCAACAGTAGCGACCTTAGCTGGGATGTCATCCTTGCGACGCTTGAAGTCGATACGACGGTACTGGCGCTTGTGGCCACCACCCTGGTGACGGGTAGTGATGCGGCCATTGTTGTTGCGGCCAGCCTTCTTTGGCAGAGGCTCGAGAAGGGACTTCTCGGGCTTATCAGTTGTAATCTCAGCAAAGTCTGAGATTGTCTGGAAGCGCCTGCCTGCGCTTGTTGGCTTTAGATGCCTAACTGCCATAAACAGTATCCCTTTCTTCTCCGTTGGCTAGCCCGCTTAAGGGAAAGTCGAGCTAACACCGGATTACCACGGTACCGCGCGTATCTACTATGCGCGGCATACGAACCCGTACCTCAAAAGAGGCACGGGAGAAAAACCTTACTCAGCAGAGTTATTACCGAAGATCTCGATAGTCTCACCAGCAGCGAGGGTAACAATAGCCTTCTTCCACTGGCGAGTCTTGCCTGCCTGCTGATAACGTACACGCTTGTTCTTTGGCTTAACAGAAAGTGTGTTTACCTTGGTGACGTGTACAGAGAAGAGCTTCTCTACAGCTGCAGCAATCTCTTCTTTACCTGCGTTACGAGCAACCTCAAAAGTGTACTTGCCCTGCTCCATCAGATCGAAAGCACGCTCTGAAACGATAGGACGAATGATGACCTCATAAGGAGAGTTCATTATGCGAGCACCTCCCCAAGCTGCTTAGCGACATCAGCGGACATAACAAGTGCGCCGTTGTCGATCAGGAAACGAGTAGTAACCTCAGAAACACCGAAGATCGAAACCTTAGGAAGGTTACGGAAAGAGAGGTAGGTGTTGACATCGTCGTCTGGGACGATGACGGTAACGCGCTTACCCTCAATACCGAGGTTCTGAAGTGCAGCCTTTGCCTGCTTGGTGGAAGGCTGAGCAAACTCGAGAGAGTCAACGAGGACAAGCTCGGAGTCTGCAACCTTGCCGGAGAGGACGGACCTCATAGCAAGCTTGACCATCTTGTTGTTAATACGACGTGCGTGGGAACGAGGGGTAGGTCCAAAGATGACGCCACCACCAGTCCACTGACCAGCACGAATAGAACCCTGGCGAGCACGACCAGTACCCTTCTGACGGTAAGGCTTAACGCCACCGCCGGATACCTCGTGACGGTTCTTTGTAGAGTGGGTACCCTGACGTGCGGATGCGTCCTGGCAGACTACAACCTGGTGCACAACAGGGATGTTTGGCTCAATGCCATAGACGTCAGAGGAGAGCTCGGCATCGCCGACCTTCTTTCCCTCTACGTTCTTAATCTCATACTTGGACATGTTGTCTCCTTGTTAGCCTAAGTGTTTGCCTAAAGGCCCTTAGGCCATGCGGACCTGGACGAGGGCATTCTTGCCGCCAGGAACAGCACCCTTGATAAGCATGAGGTTCTGCTCAGCATCAACGCGGACAAGCTTAAGGTTCTTGACCGTAACGCGCTCTGCGCCCATGTGACCATACATGTGAAGGCCCTTACGAACGCGTGCAGGGTATGCGCACTGACCAATGGAACCTGGACGACGCTGGTTACGAGAACCGTGAGTCATTGGACCGCGAGAGAAGTTCCAGCGCTTAACGGTACCCTGGAAACCCTTACCCTTAGAAGTGCCTGTTACGTCAACAGCGGTGACCTCGGAGAAGTCAGCAACTGTGACAACATCGCCGGTCTTGTGCTCAGAAGCATCCTCAACGCGAACCTCGCGGAGGTAACGCATTGGCTCGACGCCCTGTGCCTTGAAGTGACCAGCCATTGGCTTGTTGACATGCTTCTCAGAGATGTCGCCGAAGCCAATCTGTACGGCATTGTAGCCGTCCGTCTCAACAGTCTTTACCTGTGAAACGGTGCAGGGGCCAGCAAGAACGACGGTAACAGGAACGACGTTGTCGTTCTCGTCCCATACCTGGGTCATGCCCAGCTTGCGGCCGAGGATGGTATTAACCATGCTCTTTCCTAACCTTCGGTGGTCATGGGACCTTGAGAGCACATCGGGTACTCTTCCCCAGCGGACCACGTCCTGTACGTACTGCCTTTAGACATAATTGTCCTGTTTGAGCAGCCCGTCTACTTTACACTCATTTTTGACAAGAAACAAGCCTAAAATCTCTAAAAGATGAACGCTTTGTGAAGACCGTTTGATACCTTCTAGCTGCGAGATCTTTCTTCTCGCCTATTTTACGAGGTCAAACCGCTGACCCGGGCGTATCCATTGGCGAGAAACCCGTGGAATTTTGAAAAATTTTTCTAAAAAATTTGCTGAAACTATCCGCGGAAACGACTCTGCCAAAATCAGGATGCCAAGACTAAGCAGCTCAGGCTAGGCAACTAAGACCAGGCAGCCAAAAGTTTCTTGAGCAATGCTTCGCAGCCCTCAGTGACATCCTCATACGTCAGATCAAAATTTCCTGAATACCATGGGTCCGCAATATCGCGAGGCTTCCCTGTCCAATCAAGGAGCAGCGAAACCTTTCCAAGCGGATCATTCTTAAGCATACGCATCATGTTGCGCAGGTTATTGTGGTCCATTCCAATGAGGTAATCAAAGTTCTCGTAATCTGCGCGCGTCATCTGCCTCGCACGATGATTGCCGCAACGAATCCCCTCTTGCTGAAGCTTGCGTCTCGTACGAGGATCAACTGGATTGCCAATCTCCTCTGTAGAGGTTGCGGCTGAGTCGATGACAAACGAGTCTGCGAGACCATTTTTCTCGACAAGATCTTGCATGACGTACTGTGCCATCGTTGACCTGCAGATATTTCCGTGGCACACAAAAAGGATTTTTGTCATGCGGGAGTAATTTGGCCGAGCGTTTACCGAGCAGCCGGTATTTAGCTGACTACTTGCATTCTGCTGACCACTTATGTTCTGCGAGCTTTCCTGCATCTCTTCTCCTGTGCGCTGTAAAAGTATTCGCTTCCCTATTCTACGGGTTTCTCGCCAAGTGCAGATGTGAGTTACGTATAGAAAAGTCTGCCTGAAAAGTGCAAAGAATCTGTATTTGAGGCACAGATTCTTTAACAAAATCAGGCAAATCCACAGAATCTTTGATGCATTTAGGCAAAATCCACAGATTCTTTGAAGAAATCAGGCGCACGTCAGGCTCGCGCCGCCCACCTGACGAGAAACCCGTCCACTTCCAGCATATGCGCACAAGAAACCCGGTATCCACACGAAGTGGATACTGGGCGGAAGGCGCGTTTGTGCAGCTAGCGCGGTCGTGACGCGTGTGGTGCGCGAGTCGCAGCTCGCACATGGTTCAACGCCACTCACGCAAAAACCCTCCCGCGCGAAGATACGCAGGAGGGTTTGCAAGTTGGATTAAGCCGTATGCTTAGAGCTTGATCTCGATATCGACACCGGCTGGAAGGTCGAGACGCATAAGCGAATCAACGGTAGAAGCGCTTGGGTCGAGAATATCGATGAGACGCTTGTGAGTACGCATCTCAAACTGATCACGGGAATCCTTATCCTTGTGTGGAGAGCGGATAACCGTGTAAAGGTTACGCTCGGTTGGCAGAGGGATAGGACCGGAAACACGCGCACCTGTCTTCTGTGCGGTGTCAACAATCAGCTTAGCGGACTGATCAATGACCTCGTGATCATAGCCCTTGAGGCGAATCCTGATCTTCTGGCTTGACACTTTGGGTACCTCCATACATGAGCTAGAGCTCGTGGTCGTTTACTTAGGATGCAGAGCCGCCGTTTTTGGCGACAATCTCTTCGCGTACAGCGTTAGGAACGGGCTCGTAAGAATCGAACTGCATGGTGTAGCTCGCGCGGCCCTGGGTCTGGGAACGAAGGTCGGTTGCGTAACCGAACATCTCACCAAGAGGCACCTTAGCGCGGATGACCTTGGCGTCCATACGATCGTCCATACCCTCAATCTTGCCACGACGGGAAGAAAGGTTGCCCATAACGTCGCCCATGTACTGCTCAGGTGTCTCAACCTCAACAGACTCAACTGGCTCGAGAAGGACTGGGTTGGACTTCTTAAGAGCATCCTTAATTGCCATAGAACCAGCAATCTTGAATGCTGCCTCAGAAGAGTCGACCTCGTGGTAAGAACCGTCAACAAGAGTGACCTTGATGTCGACTACTGGGTAACCAGCAATAACGCCGTTCTCAAGAGCCTCACGAATGCCCTTATCGATAGATGGGATGTACTCCTTAGGAATAACACCACCGACGATAGCGTTGACAAACTCGTAACCCTTGCCCTCTTCCTGTGGCTCAAGGTCGATGACTGCGTGGCCATACTGACCCTTACCACCGGACTGACGGACAAACTTGCCCTCAGCGTGGCTTACTGCCTTACCAGCAGTCTCGCGGTAAGCAACCTGTGGCTTACCAACGTTGCAGTCAACCTTAAACTCACGACGGAGACGGTCAACAATAATCTCAAGGTGAAGCTCGCCCATACCAGCAATGATGGTCTGGCCAGTCTCGTGATCAGTGTGAACCTGGAAGGTTGGGTCCTCTTCAGCCAGCTTAGAAAGGCCGATGGACATCTTCTCCTGCTCAGCCTTGGTCTTAGGCTCAACAGCAACGTCGATAACAGGATCTGCGAAGCTGATGGACTCAAGGATGATTGGGTTCTTCTCGTCACAAAGGGTATCACCAGTAGTGGTGTTCTTCAGACCAACGCATGCAACGATGTCGCCTGCAGAGCACTCTTCACGGTCAACACGGTCGTTTGCGTTCATCTCAAGGATGCGGCCAAAGCGCTCACGGTTGTCCTTGACGGAGTTGTAGACGTAAGAACCTGCCTCAGCCTGACCAGAGTAAACACGAATGTAGGTAAGCTTACCAACATAAGGGTCAGTCATAATCTTGAATGCAAGAGCGGAGAATGGCTCCTTAACGTCTGCGTGACGGACAGCCTCGTCACCCTTAGGAGTGACACCATCAATCTCTGGAACATCCAGAGGACTTGGAAGGAAGTCGATGACTGCATCCAGAAGCTCCTGAATACCCTTGTTCTTGTAAGCGGAACCAACAAAGACAGGGTTAATCTGACCAGCAAGAACGCCAGCACGAAGAGCACCCTTAAGGGTCTCAACGTCAACCTCTTCACCCT
Source organism: uncultured Atopobium sp. (assembly GCA_937921235.1). GTDB lineage: Bacteria > Actinomycetota > Coriobacteriia > Coriobacteriales > Atopobiaceae > Lancefieldella. Next base: position 30,364 of record CALFOQ010000017.1, read on the forward strand.
CGAGAACAGCCATCATGAGCTCCTCAGAGAAGTCAGAAGCTGCCTCAAGAAGCTCTTCACGCTTCTCAGCTGCAATCTCTACAAACTCAGCAGGAATCTCGTCGAGTGGCTCAGGGTAGATCATGCCCTTAGCATCCTCTTTGAAGTCCCATGCAGTGTTGGTAACAAGGTCGATAAGACCCCAGAAGTTGGACTCAGCGCCCATTGGGACCTGAGCTGCAATTGCGTTTGCGCCAAGGCGGTCACGCATGGTCTGGATTGCACGGAAGAAGTCTGCGCCTACGCGGTCAAACTTGTTGATGAATGCAATACGAGGTACGCCGTACTTGGTTGCCTGACGCCAAACGGTCTCGGACTGTGGCTGAACGCCTGCAACTGCGTCGAAGACTGCAACTGCGCCGTCCAGAACACGAAGAGAACGCTCAACCTCAGCGGTAAAGTCAACGTGGCCTGGGGTGTCGATGATCTGGATGACATGGTCTTTCCAGAAGCAAGTGGTAGCTGCGGAAGTAATGGTTACGCCGCGCTCCTGCTCCTGAACCATCCAGTCCATGGTTGCTGCACCGTCGTGAACCTCACCAATCTTGTGGGTCTTACCGGTGTAGTAAAGAATACGCTCCGTAGTGGTGGTCTTACCAGCATCGATGTGGGCCATGATGCCGATGTTGCGGAGGTCTTTAAGATTGTACTTAGTCTTAGCCATTTGTTTGCTACTCCTGAATTCCGACTAGAAGCGGTAGTGGGAGAAGGCGCGGTTGGCCTCAGCCATCTTGTACAGGTCCTCGCGGCGCTTGACGGATGCACCTACGCCGTTAGTTGCGTCGATGATCTCGTTTGCAAGACGCTCTGCCATGGTCTTCTCTTTACGGCTACGGCTGAAAGTGACCATCCAGCGGATAGCAAGAGTAGTTGCACGACGGGAGTTGACCTCCATTGGGACCTGGTAAGTAGCGCCACCAACACGCTTAGGCTTAACCTCAAGTGTTGGGCGAATGTTATCCATAGCCTTCTTGAAGACAGTGAGGGCATCCTCACCAGTCTTCTCTGCGACGATGTCAAATGCACCGTAGACAATGCGCTCTGCGGTTGCTTTCTTGCCGTCGAGAAGGACCTTGTTAATAAGCTGGGTTACCAGACGATTGTTGTAGACGGCGTCAGGCATAACCTCACGACGTACTGCTGCTGCGCGACGCGGCATATTAATCTCCTAAGAACTAGTTCGAGTAGTGGACGTGATTACTTAGCACGCTTAGTGCCGTAACGGGAACGGCCCTGAGCACGATTCTGAACTGCTGCGCAGTCGAATGCACCGCGAACAACCTTGTAACGAACACCAGGAAGGTCACGGACACGGCCGCCACGAACCAGAACAATGGAGTGCTCCTGGAGGTTGTGGCCCTCACCAGGAATGTAAGCGGTTACCTCAATGCCATTAACAAGACGAACACGAGCAACCTTACGGAGTGCTGAGTTAGGCTTCTTTGGCGTAGTGGTGAAAACGCGGGTGCAAACACCACGCTTCTGTGGGTTGTGCTGAAGAGCGGCGTTCTTAGACTTTGACTTGACGCTCACGCGACCCTTACGTACGAGCTGGTTAATAGTAGGCAAGATCTTCTCCTTCTTATACCTATCTACCTGCAGTTTTACATATTCGAAAGGCGACACAGCACTGTCCCCTTGGAATTACGCAGGGAAGTACTTTACGCTGATGAAAGCCACATGTCAACAAGCCACTGTGCCGGGCGTATCTATACTTCATAGAAATTACACGAGTAGCAAATATTAGTTTTAGATAAAGGAGTCTTTGTTTTCAAAAACTATAAATTTGGCGAGAAATGCCTTGATTAAGGACGACTCTAAGTTCAGGGGACTAACTTCAAAACAGCAATTACTTCTTCGCCGTCCTTCTTGCCCGTCTCAACAAATCCAAACGAACGATAGAGATTCCGAGCAGCTGTATTTTCAGGCTCATAAGAAAGCCAACAAAACTCTGCTTTTCCACAGGGAAAGGTACGTATAAACTCCAACGCAAGCCTGAGTGCTTCTTTGCCGTATCCCCTACCTTGGAATTTTGCATCAATCATCAGACGTCGAAGATTGTAATTATTTTGAGCTATTGCTGGAGCTTTGTCCCAGCTGCTATCTGTGCCAAACCCAATCATCAGAAACCCTATTGGTAAATCATTCTTGTATATACCAAAAGGAAAAATCTGTCCGTTTTCTGCCTTGGCTATATAGGCTTCGATAAGACTTATATCATTTCCAGCAACAAAGTCTTGCTGGTCCTCGGACACCTTGAGCTTAAGAATGTCCCACACGTTTCTTCCGTTTATGTGCTGAAGACTCACCATAAGGTATCAATCAAAAGTCCATTGCTTGTTGATATAAAAAGCGACAAACTTCTACTGTTCTAGTGCTGATGAGCAGCGTGAGCAAGGCCAACGCTAATAAGCGTAATGACATGATCATCAGCAAGAGAATAAATGACGCGACGCCCATCTCTTTTTGCAGCTACCAGACCACGATCGCGCAGAAGGCGGAGCTGATGAGAAGTAGCAGACTGAGAAAGGAAGTACTTTACGCTGATGAAAGCCACGTGCCAACAATCCTCTGTGCCGGGCATATCTATACTTTATAAACTGCACACAATATAGAATAAAAACAACTTGTCTAACTATCAAAAACCTTTATTGAAAATCCGGTATTCACAATCTTAAAATTTTTATAAGAGTTTATTGCACATATCTATAACTGCGTGAAAGAGAACAGGAGCCAAGACATTCTTTCGAAATATTAAAAATAAAGCTGTGTTTAACAAACCATTTCCAATACCAAAGGTAATATAAGACCAAAGAGGTTCGAGATTATTAACATTATTTACAAGCGGAAAGATTATATGAGTTACCCCCCACAATACGTTAGCGAATAATGAACCTATAATATATGCTGATACATTAGTGATCTTCCAATATCTTAATAAACCTTCATTAAATTGTTCGGTTAAATAAACTCGGAAGAAAAATTCCTCAGGAAGTGCCACTAAAAATAAATAGTGAACCCAAGCGTAAATTCTATCAATATAATTTTCTTGAGATAAAAGAACAGGAATAAATGAAATGAACAATAAAATGGCTATATTAGAAGGCTTGAAACTTTTAGCAATAATATTATTGTAATGTTTTATGGTTATATATACAGGATAAATTGAAATGACCATACTAAAAGCTACTTTACTAATGTAACTATTTTCAAACAAATTCGCATTGTATTTATATTCTAACGATGCGATACTGATTATAAAAACCAAAATTAAATAACTATAAAGAGCTTCATTCTTGAATTGTTTTTTCTGTTTATTTTCCATTCTTACTTCACCGTTCTACATACTAATAATCTCATCACAGATATCTATAATTTCTTTATCGTGCGATATTATTA
>CALFOQ010000018.1:0-17142 GCA_937921235.1 uncultured Atopobium sp.
TCATTAGGTGTGTAATATGCCCGTAATTGAGCAGAATATCCGCCATAGGTGTGTTCCTTAAGTGCGGAATTTATCGATGATTAAATTTCTTATATATCTATATTCATTTTCCAGCATATTGATTGAAGTTTATGCACAGAAATGTATATCAAGTAGCGAGGCTCTCTAAATGTCAGACATTGAGCCCAGTCGTCCGATCATCTTGACTAGAAACGTGACAGTTCTTCAGCGAGGCGCGGCTAAGCTGCACCGTTTTGTACGCCAAGCCTAAGAAACCAACGCTAAACGCATTGCAGGAACGCAAAAGAACCCTCGCACCTGAAAGATGCGAGGGTTCTTGCTTGAAGCGCTTCATCTACCTGTGGTTTCGCGTTCGCAGCGCCTGCCGTACTCGCAGAGTACGTCTGCCTGCGGATTAGCGCTCGCCGGCGGCGCGACGCTCGGCGTACTCGGCAGCAAGACGAGCCTGGATGTCGTGCGGAACCTGCTCGTATCCTGCCAGCTCAACGGTATATTCGCCCGTTCCGCGCGAGAGGGACCTCAGTCTTGTAGCGTAATCGGTAACCTCAGCGTATGGAATCGTCGCCTTAATGGTGGTTTCACCAGCCGAAACGCCGGTGCCGGAAGACATTCCCTCAACACGACCGCGGGAAGCGGAGACGTCGCCCATGACGGAACCTGCGTAGCTGTCTGGAACGGTAATCTCCAGGTGAGCCATAGGCTCCAAGAGAACGGGTTCTGCCTGGTCAACAGCCTTCTGGAAACCAATACGAGCAGCGGTCTTGAATGCCATCTCGTTGGAGTCAACGGGGTGGTAAGAGCCCTCGTAAACAGCAACTTTAACGTCAATCATAGGATAACCAGCCAAAACACCTTCACGCATGGTCTCCTGGACACCCTTATCAATAGCGGGGATGAAGCCGCGTGGAATGTGGCCGCCTACGATTTCGTCCACAAACTCGTAACCTGCGTCTGGGTTTGGCTCGATGCGCAGCCAGCAGTCGCCGTACTGACCAGAGCCGCCGGTCTGCTTCTTGTGCCTACCCTGAGCGCTTGCAACTCGACGGATCGTCTCGCGATATGGGATGCGAAGCGCAACCTTATGTGCGGAAACGCCGGCTCGCTGCTCAAGACGCTCGAGAAGAACGGCTACTTGTGCCTCGCCGATTGCAGAAACAATGGTCTGGCCGGTGTCCTCGTCACGCTCAACCTTAAGGGTTGGATCGGCGTCGGCGGCCTTCTCCAGGAACGCGAAGAGCTTGCCCTCGGTACCGCGCTCGTCAGGCTCAATAGCCGTGCGGTACAGGGAGTTGGGGAACCTAAATGCAGCGGCCTCAACCTTACCGGTAACGGAAAGCGTGTCGCCCGTCATGGCCTCGAGCTTTGGAACTACTACGATGTCGCCGGCTGCGGCAGTGCTCACATCAGCTGTTTCTTTGCCGCACATACGATACAGGTGAGAAAGGCGCTCGGGCTTGCGTGTGCGAGCGTTGATAAGCTCAGAACCTGCAGAAACAGTACCTGCAAGCACCTTCACAAAGGTAAGCTTGCCGTTCTGTGGATCCTGCAGCGACTTAAAAGCAAACGCAACAGGGCGCTCGTCATCAGGGGAAATATCAAGCTGCTCGCCGTTCACCAGCGGAATGCGGCCAAAGTCGGACATAGTTGGGAACCAGCCGTCAACAGCGTCAAGCAAGGAGATGACGCCCTCTTCGCGGACGCAAGAACCGGAGAAGACAGGAACAAAAATGCGCTCCATAAGAGCCTTGCCCAGCAGACCCTCAAGCTCTTCCTGCGTAATCTCTCCGCCCTCAAGGTAGCGCATCATCAGCTCATCGTCGGCCTCAACAACCAGCTCGGTCAGAGCGGCGCGGGCAGCCTCTGCCTCTGCTTGGAACTCGGCAGGAATATCGGTGACCTCAGGCTTGCCGTTTACCAGCTTGCGCGCCTTCTGATGGACAACGTCAATGATGCCGGAGAATGCCTCGCCAGAACCCATTGGAATGGTCACTGCACCAAGCGAGGAGCCAAAACGATCCTGGAGCATAGCCATTGCGGTCTCATAGTCTGCATCAGGGCGGTCCAGGCGATTGATGAACAGTGCGCGAGACAGTGACAGGTCCTCGGCGGCAAACCAAAGCCTGGTAGTAATAGTGCCAGGTCCACTAGCTGCATCTACGACAAACAGCGCAGTCTCAACGGCGCTCATTGCCGAATAGGCGTCGCCCACAAAGTCAGGATAGCACGGTGCATCGAGCACGTTAATGCGTGTATTTTCCCAGGTAATCGGTGCGATAGTAGTAGAGATAGAGAATCCGCGCTCTGACTCTTGCGAATCGTAATCAAGCGTGGGCTTTGTGCCTGCGTGGCCGCCTAAACGAGTGGTTGCACCCGTCAGATGCAGCATTGCCTCGGCAAGCATGGTTTTGCCCACGCCACCTTGGCCCACCAGGACCACATTCTTTACCTTAGAAACATTTTTTTCGGCCATGATGCCTCCTCTGACTGCGGCAAGCAGCCGAGAAGGTCAGCCGATAGTACGCGCCCGAGTCTAGCGCGATATGCTTCGGCCCTTCCTGCTACTTACCGAACAAGAAAACCTCTAGCCACCCTACCGTACCGCAAAGCACAAAAAGAGACACCCACCATTCGATAAACGATATACGGTGGGTGCCTCAAAGTTTCTTCTCGACAGAAGAATTTGTGATATTGCCGCAGGTAGATGGCGCGAAATCGCAGAACGCCATCCGCGTGCATCACAAAAGTTAGATTCTAACTCCTCGGTGAACGGTGTTGTTAAAGATCAGGTAGCCGATAATTGCGTTCACTAGTGACAGCGTGACAAAGATAATGTTTGGCAGCGTCTCGTTAACTACGCCCGTTGACGAGCTAAATGAGTCGATAACTGGAGCAATCATCATCATGAACGTGCCGCCAATGACAAACATGGAGCCTAACGTGCCCGCAAGAGAAGACACCGTGACCGAAAGACTCCTCTTGGTGATATCGATGACAGAAGTCCAGTCAAAGTTTGGTCGGCGGATATCAATGGCCAGGCCAACGTTAGACACCAGGAACACAATGCAGAGTGGCAGAATGACGTTTCTCAACGCCGTTTCAATGGTGATGTGGCCAGGAATCAGGAAGAAAATCTGTGTCACAACACTAAAGATGAGCACGTAAAGCATGTTCACGGCAATCTTTGCGCCAAAAATCTGCTTTGAAGATACGGGCATAGTTGCCATCAGCCAGTTTGAGCGGCCTTCCAGCGAGTACGAAATGGCAGCAGAGTTGGCAGCGCAGAACATCGAGGTGCCAAACCAGGTGGTTACCATGCCAAAGATGGTTCTTGCCAAAGGTAGATAGCGCGGAACCTCGGACGCAGGAACAAAATAGGCCACGATAGACGACGTGCTAAAGAACATGGAAATAAAGGCGAGAATAACCATCAGCAAGCAGCCAAAAAGCATGTTTATAAAGACTGCTGGGTAACCTGTGATGGTCTGAATCTCTTTTCTGATCAGAGCAACAAAAGGCGTCGCGGACTTGGTGGAAATCTGTTTGGTGGTGAACTTCTTCTGGACCTTGTCCTCGCTTACTAGTGCATTAATGCGGTCGTTGAAGCGAGAAATGATTGCCACAATTGCTGCAGGAGCTCCAACAGAAACTAGGACAAACAGCAAGAAGCTAACAAGGGAGCCAGAGTTAAAGAAATCCGCAATCCACAGTGATGGAAGATAAACTACGCCAACTGAACTTGCAACGCTAAAGACGGTGTTCTGGAAGTTATCCACCACACCTGGGACAAACTTGTCTGCATTGAAAGATATCGTAAAGATAAAGAACAGATACGCGACCATAAATAGAAGACCGAACGCTCCGCCGATAACCACGCCGAGTGACTTGAAGTGCAGCTTTGCAGCAAGGGCAGCAACCACAAAAGCCAAGAGAATTGCAGCAGAAACCGCAAGGTTAGGCCCAAGAAGAAGCGCGAACAAGGCACCAATCAAGCGTGGAAGTGTAACAGCCTCAAAGGTGAAGTAAGCCAAAAAGACTGGCAGCATAATGACAATAGACCAGATACCCTCTGCAGCATACAGAGCTGCTACGCGAGAATAAATAATGGTGCTCTTTTTGATTGGAAGCGACATGATAAAGTCGTAATCCTTGTACGCAAAAAGCACGCCATTGGCCTTTACAAACGTCAAAATAATACCAGGTAGAGCGCCAACAAGAATTCCTGCCAGAGGAAGCAGCCTTGTGAAGCCAGCAATGGCTAGAGTTGTCGCAATGCCGTAAATGTAAACCATCATGAAGAGCGTGCCAACAACTACAAAAATACCACCGACAATAGGCAGAGCGTTTGCGCCAACCTTTTTCTCAAAATTCTTTCGAGCACCTATAACCTGCGTAGTCCAAATCATGGTGATCTGAACCTTAAGCAGCATCCAGAACACTTTGAGATTGGAAGGCAGTTTGAGCTCAGAGCGATTGAGAACAGGAACTTGACCAGCACTTACTTGAGCTGGAATAAAGACATCTCCTGAGAGTTGCAGGTTCTGCTCAGGCACATCGGGGCGCTGAGGAGCCTGTGGAACATTGTTTGCCATGACTAGTTCTCCTTAGGGAAGGAGGGAGGAACTGGAGCGCCTGGAGGCACTGGTGCTCCGGGTACAGTTGGAGCTGCGGGCGCGGCTGGTGCTGCAGGTGCTGCAGGTGCAGCGGGGGCCGCAGGCGCGGCTGGTGCTGCGGGTGCAGCAGGTGCTGCAGGCGCGGCTGGTGCTGCAGGTGCGGCTGGTGCTGCAGGTGCAGCGGGGGCCGCAGGTGCGGCGGGCGCTGCAGGTGCGGCGGACGCTGCAGGTGCTGCTGGTGCTGCAGGCGCGGCTGGGGCTGCAGGTGCGGCTGCTACAGGCGCGCCAGGAATGACTGGCTGAACAGTGGCGCCATCCTTTGTGGTAGCCATATCCTGAGCAATCTCGGCAGAAACGCCAGGAGCGCCAGCCTCAAGACCAAGGAAGACTTCCTCAAGAGAAGCATTGCCTCGAATCTCGTCCGTTTTACCTGCGGCGAGAAGCTTGCCCTGACGAATAATTGCAATTTTATTGCAGAGTTTCTCGACAACCTCAAGAACATGTGACGAGAAGAACACGGCAGATCCGCGGTCGGCAAGCTCGTGCAGCATCTTCTTCAACTCGAAGCTTGCTGCTGGGTCCAGGCCAACAAATGGCTCGTCCAAAATGATGAGCTTTGGCTCGTGGAGCAGAGCGGAAATCAGAACCAGCTTCTGCTTCATACCGTGAGAGTAGCTGCCAATAGCATTTGCCAGGGAATCGGTGATGCCCAGGCGGTTGGCCAGCGTTGTAATGCGCTCGACGCGGTTCTCCGCAGGAACGCCAAAGATGTCACTGACGTAATTGAGGTACTTAATGCCGCTCATGAACTCGTAAATGTCTGGATTATCTGGGACGTAAGCGATGACCTGCTTTGTTCCCACAGGGTCAACCAGCACGTTCTTGGAGTCCACAAAGATGACACCGCCCTCAAATGGCTGAGCGCCAACGATGGACTTGATAAGCGTTGTCTTACCTGCGCCGTTGTGGCCGATAAAACCGTAGATGTCGCCAGGCATAACGTCGAGCGAAAGATCAGAAACAGCTACCTTGGAGCCATACTTCTTGGTGAAGTGCTGAACGCTCAGCACGGGAACAACCTCGCCAGGTGCCGCTGGAGCTGGGGCTGGGGCCGGTGCGGGAGAAGCCGCAGGCGCAGTAGCGGCTGCAGGTGCAGTAGGCGCAGCAGCGGGTGCGGGAGCCGCAGGAGCAGCAGGAGCTGCGGGTGCGGCAGGAGGTACGGGAGCGTTAGGAACAGGTGGCTGTGGGGTGTTGTCGGCCATGTTAGTTTCCTTCTTCCAATTTATCTATCTTGTTCACACGAGTGTCTTGAGCTTTTGGAGATCGCTTTGCTCTTCTTAGGGCATCGCGAAGTATCCATTCTACCTGAGCGTTGGTTGAACGCATGTCATCTTGCGCCCAGCGTTCAACTGCCTCCCAGACTTCTGGAGCTACACGAAGTGGATATTGTTTGCGAGGTGCCATGGGTTTCTCGCCATGCTTTACTGCTGCAAGGAACCGGTGTTAAGCACAGGCTGAGCCTCGGACTCGCCGCAGAGAACAACCATGAGGTTGGATGCCATGACGGCCTTGCGGTCCTCGTCGAACTCAACAACGCCATTCTCGGAGAGCTGAGTGAGAGCCATGTCAACCATGGAAACGGCGCCCTCGACGATCTTCTTACGTGCGGCGATGATTGCCTCTGCCTGCTGGCGGCGAAGCATTGCCTGCGCGATTTCAGGAGCGTAGGACAGGTGCGTGAGGCGAGCATCGTCAACGGTGATACCAGCGACGGAAAGGTTGCGGCTCAGCTCGGACTGAAGCGCCTCGGAGACTTCCTCGATGTTGGAGCGCAGAGTAATTGCGGTGTTGGACTCGGACTCGTCCTCCATGTGGTCGTAGCTGTAGATGCTCGCGACGTGCCTGAGCGCGGTCTCTGCCTGCATAGTAACGTAGCTGTCGTAGTCGTCGACATCAAAGAGGGCCTTTGCGGTATCGCTCACGCGCCAAACAACAACCTCGGCGATCTCGATTGGGTTACCCATGCGGTCGTTGACTTTGAGGACTTCGCCGTTCAGCGTACGAGCACGGGTGGAAATGATGGAGGTGTGCACGTTTACACTTGGAGTAACGCCTGCAGCGAGAGAAGAGAGGTCACCCACGTTTGTAGAAAGAGTCTTGGCGTAGTAAGGATTTGCCCAGCGAAGACCCTCGTCCTTAACGGTGCCAATATACTTACCAAATAGTACGCACACCTTTGCCTGACCAGGCTGGAGGCTGAACAGGCCACTTGAAACAAACAGGCCGGCAAAGAAGAATACCAGTGCGCCAATGATGCTTGGGAATGACGGATCCAGGCGAGGATTTCTGTCTGCAGCGATAGCGCTGAGGACAAAATTCAGCGTAAACAGGGCTGCAACTGCAAAAAGAACAATGGTAATCAGCAGGAACAGCCAACCACTCTTGGACTTAATGATTTTCTCGGTGCTCATAAGATCTCCTTTGTGACAATGAGCCTTCTGTTGGCATCATTGTGATATCACATTGATTGCAAGTCAATAGAAATTTTTATTTAAATATTGTTCAAAAATCGCAGGTAAGATGGCGGTTTTTCGGCGAGCAGTGCGCAAAAAGCGGCGAGAAATGAGCGCTTGGTCGCGCAAGGTGCGTGTGGCGCGTGGCGAGAAGGTCGCTGCACGTGGTGCATGGCGCGTGGCAAGAAGAACGCTGCACGTGGCGAGAAGTTCGTCTCTTCGAGAAAAGTAACCGACCTGTAAGGCTTGGATTGAGCGCGCCTGATTTCTGCAAAGATTCTGTAACTTTTGCCTGATAACACCAAAGAATCTGTGGATTTGCCTGATTTCTGCAAAGAATCTGTATCCAAAACACAGATTCTTTGCACTTTTCAGGCGGACCCTTCGTGATGTGACTTTTGAATCCGAGGTTAGTTTCATGAGCACTCTTATGGAGCCTGATTTTCTCGCCATGTCTGAACGATTTGCCGGAAAAGCGCACCAAGTCTGAGCTATTTGCCGGTTTTGCTCGCCATGTCTGAGCTGTTTTACTCAGACATGATGAGCTTTTCAGGCTCGCAATCAAAGGGCAGTCAAAAGATGGTAGAGAAACAGCTTGATCGCAAAAAACACACCTCGGGAGAAGCCCCCAAGGTGTGTTCGGTGTGCACTATTACCTGCTCGCAGCGCAATACAGCCCGCAGCGCGATGTGGCTCGCAGCCCGCAGCCTCGCGCCCGTCAGAGCCCGAAGCCCGCACGCAGTCTCGCGGCGCGCTAGTCGATACGAGCGTCTACCTCAAGCCAGCCAAGCTGGTCGATGTTGCCCTTGACATGCTCGCAAGACTTGCGCCATGCCTCAATCTCGGAGTCGGAGAGCTCGGGCACAAAGACCTTCTCGACACCATTGGCGCCGATAACCGCAGGAAGTGAAGAGTAGAAGCCAGAAACGCCATACACGTCGTTGAGCAGCGTGGAGACTGGCGTGATCAGCTTGGTGTCGTGGACAATAGCCTTGATGACCTCGACGGCGCCATTTGCAATGGAGTACTCGGTGCACTGCTTGCCGCTGTAAGTGACGTAACCGCCCATGCGTCCGGCCTGCTCAAGCTCTGGGAGGTCAAAGGTCTTGCCCGCCTGAGCTGCAACTTCGTCGAGGGTGAGGCAACCAATGGAGACATGCGACCAGCAAGCAAACATGCCGTTACCGTGCTCGCCGAGCATCCAAGCGTTGATGCAAGATGCTGGATAGCCGGTAGCGCCGGAAAGCGCATGGCGAAGTCGAGCGGAGTCCAGCGTGGTGCCGGAGCCGATAACCTTATTTGGATCAGCACCGGTCAGATACTGGAGCTCAGTGGTAACAACGTCGCAGGGGTTTGCGATGTTGACCCAAACGCCATCGAAGCCTGCGTCTGCAATGCGCTTGGCAAACTTCTTGGCCTCGTCAGTGGTGACGAAGAGCTCACCATCACGACTACCTGCTGCAGCCTCAATGTGGCCAGCAGCATTAACAATAATATCGCAGCCAGCAAGTTCCTCGTAACGGTCATCTACTTCATAGACACGAGCGGGATGTGGATAAAAAGGCATTGCGTCCAACAGGTCGTTTACCTGAGCTTTGCACAGGACTTCGTTTGTATCACTAATAAAGAGCTCGGTAGCAAGTCCCTGGTAAAGCAGGGCATTTGCAACGTGAGCGCCGACGTGATTAGCACCAATGATGCCAATCTTGCTGATGAGAGCCATAATCCACCCCTTTATCTCGTCCAAAATTACTGTGTCTGATAGCCTAGCGGTTTTTTGCATAAACGGGTAACGATACAGAAAGACGAAACAGATTAGATACAACAGTCCACTCAACGTGCCATTAAAACCTGTAAACGGTATAGTAGTAATCCAAGATTTGGAGAGGAACTATGGGATACAAGACACCAACATGCTCTATTGCGCGTAGTTGCGGAGGCTGTGAATGGCTTTCGGTCCCCTATCCTATCCAACTTAAACGCAAGCAAACGCAGGTAGAAGAACTTCTCGCCCCGCTGGCAAGCATCAATAACGTAACTATCGAGCCTATCCGTGGTATGGACGAGCCTCTGGCGTATCGTCACAAGGCAGCGACGCCGTTTGCGCCGGGTAAGGGCCGCACGGTTCGCTCCGGTTTTTACGCAAGCGGAACGCACAAGATTATTGCCTCAAAGGAATGCCTGGTAGAGGACGGTCGAGCTCGTGCTATCCTCAACGACGTGGCCTATCTTGCCGGCCAGTTCAACATTCACGCCTATCAGGAAGATCGCGGCAAGGGAGCGCTTCGCCATGGCGTAGTTCGCTGCGGATATGCCACCGATGATGTCATGTTAGTACTGGTGGTCAACGGCCAGCATCTGCCTCATGAGCAGGAGTTTATTGCTGCGCTTCGCAAGGCGCACCCCGAGCTGACCAGCATCTTCTTGAACGTCAACCAGAAGCGCACCAACGCAATCTTGGGGCGAGAAACCCGTCTGCTTTGGGGCTCAACGTCTATGAGCGACAAACTTTTGGGCTGCACGTTTGAGATTGGCCCAACCAGTTTCTACCAGACAAACCCCCAGCAAACTGAGGTGCTCTACCAACTGGCCATCGACGGCGCGCTTGCTAGCTCCGAGCTTGCTGACTCCGAACAGACCGACGACGCGCAGGCCAGCGCCGCGTTGACCGACGCCTCCACTCAGGCAGCCATTTCCGAGCAAACCAGCAACCTACGAGTTCTTGACGCCTACTGCGGTACAGGAACCATTGGACTTTGCTTGGCGCACGCCGCTAAAGCTCAAGGCATCAACCTCTTGCTCACTGGCGTTGACCAGGTTGAGAACAACATTCAGATGGCTCGCAGAAACGCTCGAAACAATAAGCTTGAAGCTGAGTTTATCTGCGATGATGCCACTCGCTACATGCAAGCTCTGGCAAAAGACGGTCAGAACTTTGACGTCATTATTCTTGATCCGCCTCGCGCGGGTTCAACGCCCGCCTTCCTTAAGGCAACAGCTCAGCTAGCCCAGAAGAAAATCGTGTACGTGAGCTGCAACGTTGTGACGCAATCTAGGGACCTCAAAGTTCTTCTCGACAGCGGATTTGCCATTGAGCGCGTAACACCTGTGGACATGTTCCCTCACACCAAGCACGTGGAGTGCGTTGTGGTGCTTTCTCGGACTTAGATTAAAAGCACAAATTGAATTGAGGGGCAATACCTGAAAATCCTTCATTAGTAGCTGCCAAGGAAACTTATAGAGCAAAATTAATTAAGGGAAATGTTTATAACTGGAATACAGTAATAGGGGATGGTCGCAGAATCATCCTCTATTTTTTGTGCAAAAACGAAGAACTTTGTATATTGCATTTTGATATTAGGCTCCCAGTTTCAGTGAAGAATCACAGTCTTCAACATCATAATGATGGAAAGAAAGTCTATTTTGACAAAATACCTCTATATGATTATAACTATGTTCATAGTTATATAGATACTAAACTTCAGATACAAGTTACAAAAAATAAGGAGGTATGGTTATGGCCACAAAAAATATTTATGTTGCAGAAGCAGATCTACACTTATTTGATGATGCTGCCAATTACGCCGGAAGTGTTTCTGCCGCTGTGATACAGGCACTTCAGGACTTTCTAAGTGTTCAACACAACAAAAGCGAAGGATATGACAAGATTGAGTTAAACCTCTATGAAAAAGGGGTAAGAAGAAAGGTAATGTTCTATGGTATGGAGATTACTCGTGTAGAACGTCCGGTAGACGGTGGAATAAGGATTGACACGATTTATAAAACTGCAAAAGGGCAGCTTGCGGTAGCAACCAAGGTTCGCAAGGAGCTTCCGAATTGGGCGAAAGGAAATCCACACGTATGGGAAAACCCGCAGTCTTGGTCACATGATTTTTGGAATCTGGGGGACAGAGTATTAAACGTATATCCGGACACAGAGAGCCTAAAGGAGAAGGATGCGTATCTTGCCGAGTGCTGCGAATCTTCTCTTTCGGAAAAGCCTTATGAGTTTTTGGATATTTAAATTAGGTATAAATACTAGATTTATAGAACTATAACAAGCAAATAATGCGATAGCTTTGTGTTTATATATCACTTAGATTAAAGTCGCAAACTGAATCGAGCAGCTATGAAAACGGTAGAATTTGGAAAACAACATAACGACGTAATCATGCTGCTTCATGGCGGCGGTTTATCTTGGTGGAATTATAAAGCCGAGGCTGAACTACTGAAGGATCAATATCACGTTGTGCTGCCAATCCTTGACGGACATGCAGGTAGTGACAGTGACTTTATAAGTATTGAGGAAAACGCAAGTCGGCTCATTTCTTTTATCGATAAAGAATTTGGTGGCTCGGTCCTACTTATTGGAGGCCTGTCCCTTGGCGCGCAGATTTTAGTAGAAATGCTGACGCAACGAAACTCAATTTGTCAAAACGCTGTCATTGAAAGCGCATCTGTTATTCCATCCAAGCTGACAAATGCCTTGATTAAACCAATGTTTTCTCTGAGTTATGGCTTAGTAAAAATGAAGTATTTTGCTCAAATGCAATTTGACTATCTTCATATTCGTAAAGATTTATTTGAAGACTATTATCGGGACACGTCACAAATCTCAAAAGAGAACATGATCGCATTCTTGGAAGCAAATACATCCTATGAGATAAAACCCAGCCTTCAAGAAACCCACACCAAAGTCCATATACTCGTCGGAGGAAAAGAACAGAAAAAGATGATCTGTTCAGCAGAGCAATTGCATAAGTCACTGCCTGGTAGCGTTCTTGAAATAAAGAAAGGCTTATATCATGGCGAGTATTCCATCAATTGCCCCGAAGAATATACAAAAGAGCTTCTAGACATGATTAATGCTCAATAGGCCCTTGCCGTCCACCGCCCATCGTTCTGTCCTCCAAAACTCAGGAGCTCCCGTGATTATAAAAAACGAAATACCTCTTTTAGAATATGACGATGCCTCCCCAGAGGTTATTTCAGCAGATCACGAATGGACCGCAGGCCGGCTGCCAGAAAAGTGCCTCTTTGCATTTCTTGGAGACGTCGTCCATGATTACGCTAAAGAGCACGGAGCAGAAGTCGTAGAAACAATCGTGACCGTTTCTCGAGACATTAAAGTCTACGTTTTAGATTCATATGGCGAGAAAATCTGTTTAGTTCAATCCCCTACTGGATCCGCTTCATCCACACAGGTAATGGACATACTGGTTACCTGTGGATGTAAGAAAATAATTGCAGTTGGTTCATGTGGCGTCCTAAAAGAGATACAAGAAAATGTCTTTCTCGTTCCAACTAAAGCTCTTAGAGCGGAAGGGACGTCCTATCACTATCTTCCGGCATCAAGGTATATAGAGCTTGATAAGGGGCCAATTTCTGTCATAGAAGAGACCTTCAAAAAAGACGAACTCCCTTATGAGACGTGCACCACCTGGTCTACTGACGGTTTCTTCCGTGAGACAAAGGATATGGTTGAGTATCGCCTGCAAGAAGGATGCTCAGTTGTAGAGATGGAATGCTCGGCACTAGCCGCTTGCTGCAGAAAACGAGGGGCGCAGTTTGGACAGTTCCTCTTTACAGCAGACTCTTTGGCAAACGTTCACGAATATGACGAGAGGGACTTTGGCAAAGATTCACATGAAAAGGCACTGCTTCTTGGCCTGGAGATAGTAAAGAACTTTACCTAAGCCATTACCGGGCATCCACCCTCTCTGCGCTTCGTAAAATTAAGCGTACAATTGTTGATGTGCACTACTTAGCTTTTCATCAGGGCATTTTTACGACTAATGAGGCTCGTATGAAAGTACAGCAGCTCATCAAAGAAACGTGCGTGATAGTCGCTGAGGACCTCGGCACGGCAAAAGCGGATCGGATTACACAGGCGGCTCAAAAGCGATACGAAGCGCTCTGTACAGAAAACTCTTCAGACTCCAAAGAGCTTCGCTCTCATTCTTACAAGCGCATTTACCCTGGTATTGCAGTATATGAAGCTATACGCGCTGAGGGCATCACACAAGAAAAGGCCGTCTGGTATATTCGCGAATATTTCCAGCGATTTGCTGCCAAACGAGTACCACTCTTCCAATGGGCCATCAAAACGTTTGGTCTTGCACGCAAGTTTCCACGACTCTTTAAATCAGGTATCGAGAAAAGCTGCACAACAAATGCTGGATTTGCCTTTGAATATCCAGAAAGTCATGGCAACGAAGCTCGCCTCAACATTGTGAGCTGCCCCTACTATGAGATAACCAAAAAATATGGCTGCTCCGAAATAACCGCTGCATATTGCGATAGTGACGATGCAGGATACGGTAATTTGCACCCACAGCTTATCTGGGGCCGTACAAAAACCATAGGCCACGGTGGCGATTGTTGCGATTTTCTTTTAGAGTATAAAGAGAACTAATTACAGGTAGACGCTATCTACCTGCACCGTCGCTAAAATTTTGTCATCTACATGACGCGCTTTGAGCACGTTTACTAGGAGTTTTTTATGCAAGAAAATCGCATGTTTTCCGACGTCAAGCAGGCAAAGAGACTAACTCCAGCTTGGCTTAGTCCCTTTTTAGCCGTTTTCTTGTTGGTCGTTGGGCAAATTATTGGCGCTATTGTAATGACCATCTCAGCAGCACTTATTATTGCCCCTTACTACATGGCGCACCCAGATCTTCCAGATCGCCTTTCCGATTCCCTCAATCTGAGAGAGATTTTTGGAGACTACTATCTTCTGATAACGCTTCTTTCCTTTGTCTTTATTGCAGGTCTCTTTTTCCTGTGGGTAAAACTCTTTGAAAAACGTCCGATTGTTACCCTAGGATTTTACAAAGACAACTGGAAGAAAGGGCTGCTCAAAGGCTTTGGTCTAGGAATTCTTCTCTTCTCTGTTGTGATGCTGATTCTCATTTTGACCGGATCTTATCAATTAGTTGGCACTACTTTTACGCCCTATGCCCTTGGTTTTGTTCTTCTCACCATTCCGTTTTGGCTGATTCAGGGCGGAACAGAAGAACTTATTACTAGGGGCTGGCTTCTTCCTGTCATGGCAGAGAAGTCCAACAAAATTATTGCAATCGTGGTTTCGAGCAGTCTATTTGGTCTTCTCCATATGTTTAACAGCGGCTTTACCATGCAGTCCCTGATAGACCTAATTCTTTTTGGCATCTTAGAGACGTTCTATATCATCAAAACTGACAATCTCTGGGGAGCCGCTGGCATTCACGGAGCCTGGAACTTTGCCCAAGGCAATATCTTTGGCGTTCTGGTAAGCGGTAGCACTACAGGCAGTTCTTTGCTGCAGTTTGCTCCTGGCAGTGGCCCAGATTGGCTTACCGGCGGTAGCTTTGGCGCAGAAGGTTCCATCGTTTGCACGCTTGTTATGCTGGTAACCATCATGATTCTTGCCTATCAGCTCAAGAAATCCGGCAAGCTCTTTGTAAAGAAATCTGCCGAGAAACCCGCTGAGGCCGCAAACGCTTCTTCATAACTAACCCAATTTTGTTAAATTCTAATTTCACGGATAGGGTAACTTTTTCGTCACCTCCTCCTTCTAATTAAAATAACAAAGGAGGAGGTGTTTTATGTCAAAGAAACAAATCAATCTATTTGTAGGCTCTATCGGAGCTTTTATCGGAGTATTTGTTTTTATCGCTTATATTCCACAAATTATTGCAAATCTACAGGGCGTAAAGGCTCAACCTTTTCAGCCGCTATTTGCAGCAGTTTCTTGTCTCATTTGGGTCATCTATGGTTGGACTAAAGAGCCCAAAAAGGACTGGATTCTTATTATCCCAAATACTGCTGGTGTAATTTTGGGCGGTTTGACGTTCCTTACTGCTTTATAACAGCTAAACAGCAACTTTACATTAGAAATCTGGTGACATGAAAAATGCCACCGGATTTCTATTTTTCTCCTGGCAGTGGCCCGGATTGGCTTACCGGCGGTAGCTTTGGCGCAGAAGGTTCCATCGTTTGCACGCTTGTTATGCTGGTAAGCATCCTGATTCTTGCCTATCATCTCAGGAAATCTGGCAAGCTCTTTGTAAAGAAATCTTCCGAGAAACCCGCTGAGGCCGTAGGTACAGATCTATAAATTTCATACTACGCTGAGTTTCACAGAAAGTTTGACCTTCTCGTCCACTTCTCCTGCACCTTAAGGAGAAGTGGATTGTGTATATACGGTCAATTTGCAGCTTGAACAGCAAGTTCTTCTCGTCATTAATTATGATTTACCTATCTTTGTTGCTGTTTGAGGAGAAATAATGCGCGCTAAGAAAGTTTTAAGCATTTTATTTGCTCTTGCTCTTGTGTTGAGCAGCCTACCTGCATCTGCAATTGCTGAATCTATTGAAGACGCAGGTAAATTCTCTGTTGTAGTCTCGTACGTTAATGTATTAAACGACGAAGAGATTCACGCTCCTTCTAAACAAGTTGTAAATGAAGGAGAATCTTGGTCTGTTACAGCTCCAACAATTACTGGCTATGACTTGGAAGATCCTGCTCAGGCAACCATTACTGGCGTTGCTTCTGGCTCAGATCACTACATCAAGCAGACTGTCTATTACATGCCTGGTTATGTTACCTACACCGTTAAGCGCATGAAGGAGATGACTACCGGCAATTATGTTGAGGCGTCCTCCGAAGAAAATTACGGTGTGCCCGATTCGATTGTTACTGCTTCCGATGTCACCTATCCAGGTTTTGTACGCACAACTACAGACCTTTCGCTCAAGGTTACCGCAGATGGCAAGGCTGTTAAGTACATTTACTATGACCGCAATCCTCGCAGCGCAATTTACTTCTCAACTTCTGGTAGCGAGCTTTCTCCTGTAATTGGAAATCCAGGAGATCCTGTTCCTGCCGTCCCTAATCCAACACGAACTGGCTATACCTTTGCTGGTTGGGACCTTGATGACGATGGTATTGCAGATTCTTTGCCTACCACCATGCCTCAAGAACCTGTTACTGCAAAGGCACTTTGGACTCCAGCAACAGCAACGTATCACTACGCCTATTTTATTCAGGATCCATACAACCCTTCTAACTACAACTACGTCACAACTACTGCAGCCTCCGGAACCGTTGGAACAATGACTGCAACTGCTCCTGTTCAGCCAAATACAGGTGTTTTCCGCTTTGAAACGTACAGTCACGAAAGCGATCCAACCCCTATTGCAGCAGATGGCTCTACCACTATTAACGTTTACTACAACCTTGCAACAATCACCGTTAACGTGCGTCCAAAGAGAAATGGCTCCATTCTTGCAACGCTTACGCTTCGTTATGGCGACTCGTTTAATCCTTACGCCATCAACCCCAATACCGGCAACAAGTACAGCGACGACATGCTTGCCGCCATGCGTGCCGATGATCCTTCTGGAACCTACTACTGGTATGGCATAATCCCTGGTGTTGGCGGTACTGCAACCACCTTCCAAGCAAAAACAACTGACCCAGGATCCAAAATTACTGCAGATAATGTGCTGGAAATTTACGGCCGCTATACCAATTCCACTGCTCTTGGTCCACGTTACCGCTTCTACTACTATCAAAACCTTGATGGTACCTACGATATGGACGGAGACCACACGCTTTCTCGACCTGGCATGATTACAGAGATTGCTAGAAACGGTGGTGACGGCTATCTTGAGAGCGAGAATAGACATCCTGGTTTTTCGTATGACGGCTACCGCATGAGCATTGGCCATTTTGATGGAACCAATTACGATACGCTCGGTTGGACCAGTTGGCAGCCATACAACTACGACTACCTCATCACTGATTACAATTCCAACTTGATTGAGCACCGCTATAAGCGCAATACCTATACCGTTACTTACGTAAGCTCTGGTACAACTGTTGCTACGCATTCTCATCTCTTTGGAGAGCCCTTTAATGCCAGCACCGATGTTCCTGGCACCTCTTTAACTTCTCCACGTCCTGGTTATGTTTTCAAGGGCTGGTACGACAATTCAGAGACTGTGGGTACTCCT
>CALFOQ010000019.1:0-6060 GCA_937921235.1 uncultured Atopobium sp.
TTTGACGTTCTCAGGCAAAAGTTACAGATTCTTTGCAGAAATCAGGCGCGCGGCAGGCGCGCGGTGGGCGCGCGGCGGTCGCGCCACCTGACAGGCGAGAAACCCGTCCACTAGCAGTGCTTTCGCACAAGAAAACCCGGTACCCACACGAAGTGGATACCGGGCTGAAGGCACGTACGGAACGCGGCGTGTTACTCGTTGTCGCCGGCGGTTGCCTGAGTTGCAGAGATAGCCTGATCAGCATCGGAAGCGTCTGGCCAAGACCAGTCGGTGAATGCTGGGTGATCATAGCCCTTCTCGACAGCAAACTCGAAGGCCTCGGTGCGGAACTTCTCCCACTCGTCGATCTGATCTGCCCACTTCTGAGCGTCAATCATGCGGAGAGCGTCAGCAGCAAGTGCCCAACGGTCCATGTTGTTCAGGCGCAGCATGTCGTAAGGAGTTGTGGTGGAACCCTGCTCCTCGTAGCCGTGAACGTTGAAGTTGTCGTGGTTTGGACGGTTCCAAATCAGACGACGGACAGAGCCAGCGTAAGCGTGGAATGCGAAGAGAACTGGCTTGTCTGCGGAGAAGAGCTTGGTGAACTCCTCGTCGGAGAGAGCCTCGTTGTTCTCGGAAGCGTTCTGAATCTTGAGCAGGTCAACAACGTTGACGAAGCGAGCCTTGATGCCCAGCTTGCCAAGCATGTCAAGAGCTGCCAGGAGCTCCTGGGTTGGGACGTCGCCGCAGGATGCGAGGACAATGTCCTCCTCGCCAGCCTCAGCGTTGGAAGCCCACTTCCACTCCTTAGCGCCAGCTGCAAGCTCCTCACGAGCCTCGTCGAGAGTTACCCACGTTGGAGCAGGCTGCTTACCAGCAAAGATTGCGTTGATGCAGTTTGTGGAGGTGTAGCACTTCTCGCCAACTGCAAGCAGGAGGTTAGCGTCTGCTGGGAAGTAGATGTTGGTGATGTGATCGTTGTTGAAGCTCTTGTTGAGCATGATGTCAACAAAACCAGGATCCTGGTGAGAGAATCCGTTGTGGTCCTGGCGCCAAACGTGGCTGGAGAGGACCAGGTTGAGAGCGGAGATAGGCTTGCGCCATGGAATGTGGCGAACGGTAGCCTCAAGCCACTTAGCGTGCTGGTTGATCATGGAGTCAACGATGTGAACGAATGACTCGTAGCTGGACCAGATACCGTGGCGACCGGTCAGGGTATAGCCCTCAAGCAGACCCTCGCACTGGTGCTCGGAAAGCTGCTCGATAACGTTACCAACTGGGGAGATGTGCTCGTCGTTCTCGAAGTCGTCGTTGAAGCCGCCAAACCACTGCTTATCGGTTACCTGGAAGGAAGGCTGCAGACGGTTGGAAGCGGTCTCGTCAGGTCCGAAGATACGGAACTCGGAGCGGTTGCTGTTGATGAGCTCGGCGGTGTACTCGCCAAGGATGCGCGTAGCCTCAGTGGCACCAAAGCCATGGCCCTTCTCGGCAACTGGGATCTCGTACTTCTTTGCGTCAGGAAGGACGAGGTTGCGGCGGATTGCGCCACCGTTTGCGTTAGGGTTAGCGCCGAGGCGCAGGTCGCCCTTAGGCATGAAGGCGGTAACCTCTGGACGGATTGCGCCCTTCTCGGTGAAGAGAGTCTCTGGCTTGTAGGAGCCCATCCAGTCGCGAAGAACCTGGAAGTGAGCCTCGGTGTCGCGAGCGGATGCCAGTGGAACCTGGTGTGCGCGCCAAGAGCCCTCGGTCTTCTTGCCGTCGATGTAAGGAGGGCAAGTCCAACCCTTAGGGGTGCGGAAGATGATCATTGGGTAGTAAGGACGGGATGCGTCACCTGCGGCTGCGCGAGTCTTGATAGCGCAGATCTCGTTGAAGACAGCCTCGAGAAGAGCTGCGAAACGACGGTGGATGGATGCGTGGTCCTCGTCGTCGAAGCCTGCAACAAAGTTGTATGGGTGGTAGCCCATGCCGCGGAAGAACTCGTCGCGCTCGCCGTCGGAAATACGAGCAAGGATAGTTGGGTTAGCAATCTTGTAGCCGTTGAGGTGCAGGATTGGGAGAACGATACCATCAGTCAGTGGGTCCATGAACTTGTTGGTCTGCCAAGAAGTTGCAAGTGGGCCGGTCTCTGCCTCGCCGTCGCCAACAACAGCGACTGCCAGCAGGGATGGGTTGTCCAGGACTGCGCCGTATGCGTGGGACAGGGTGTAGCCCAGCTCGCCGCCCTCGTGGATGGAGCCTGGAGTCTCAGGTGCGTAGTGGGAAGGAATTCCGCCTGGATAAGAGAAGCGGCGGAAGAACTTCTGGAGGCCCTCTTCATCGTCGGTGATGAATGGGTAAGTCTCACGATAAGTGCCGTCAAGCAGGGACTGTGCGGTACCTGCAGGTCCACCGTGACCAGGGCCCATAAGGAAGATGGTGTTCTGGTTATGGTCGCGGATGAAGCGGTTAACGTGGCCGAACAGGAAGTTCAGGCCTGGGGTGGTTCCCCAGTGGCCAACCAGGCGATGCTTAACGTCCTCGCGAGAGAAACCGTCCTTCATAAGAGGGTTGCTGCGAAGATAAATCTGACCAACAGACAGGTAGTTAGCTGCGCGCCAATACCTATCGACGCCGGCAAGATCGTCCTCAGATACAGGCTGATTCAGGGTCTGCCAAGGTGTGCCGTACACGGGCTGAGCCATGTGCTCCTCCTTTTCTTGGGCTGCTACCTGCGCGTTTACGCAGGTTAGGCAACCTCGTTGCTTCCATCACCTGAGCGTTTGTTTTGTTCGCACTCGGCTGCGGGCGGCTGCGAGCTGCGACGCAAGCGCCTTGCGGGTGCGTTGAAGCGAGCAAAACAACACATACATAACAGTATGATGCTTCGGCTATGTTTCAAGTACTACTGTAAGTGATAAAACGTTTTATCACTGTGAGATTTCTTGAAATTTATTTCACGGAAGTTTTTTGAGATGTCTTTTGAGCACCAAAATGCGTACACAAGCAAAATTTTGCCCTAAAGGGGCAGCAGAACAGCGCCCAACAGTATCCGTGATGTCGAAGTGCAACCAAAATGGTGCCCAAGTGGTGCCCAAGTAAAGCGTATACACACCAAAGTGGTAAAAAAGTCGTTTAGTTGGAAATTTCATTTTTCTGCATACAACGTTTGCCCAGATAAAAGTTTTTGAGGCGGTAAAAAATCGTCTTAGTTGGAAATAAAACGTCTATTTTTCAATTTTCATTTCCAACTAAACGGGTTTTTTACCTTTTTCGGCACATAATTTTACGGCCAAAAATTACGTATGCATCAGAATGAATACAAACGCTCAAATATGCAGAAAACTGGCTAACAAGTCAAAAATCGCACACTATTCTTCTCAATCATGCGTGGCTCAAGGATTATCTGGATTGACGCACTGTCATCCTGCGCTTCGATGCCGTTATTTTTGCCTGTCGCGGCTGATTGCGTCGCAGCTCTCTGCACAACATCCGCTCCGTGCTCGCCCAGACGACGAAACATGATAGAAAGCGCAGCGTCAGAAAGCTCATCAACATTTTGCTCAATCGAGGTCAGCGCTGGCTCAAACAGTGCGTCTGAAATGCTGTTATCGTATCCGACAACAGAATAGTCGCGCGGAACATGCAAACCGCGCTCGTACAGATAGCGCAGCAAGCCCAACGCAATGTTGTCCGACGTTGCAACAACCGCCGTAGCATTCACGCGAATCAGCTGCTGAGCTGCAAGATACGCATCAGGAATGTAATAATCACTGGTCAGCACAAGCGACTGATCAAGCTCCAGGCCCTTCTCGCCAAGTGCGCGAACGTAGCCGTTGAGGCGCGCGCAGCCGGTGTTGGAGGCGGTGTTGACCATGCACGCGATGCGGCGATGACCGTGGTCTAACAGGTATTTTGTGGCCAGATAGCCGCCAAGCTCATTGTTGAACGTGACTTTGTCGCAGTCGAGCGCGTCGATGGTTCGGTCCACCATGACGTACGGCACGGGCAGCTGCTCCAGGTCGGCGATGAGCTGCTTTGAGGCTTCTACCTCGTCGGACGTGATGATAAAGATGCCGTCGGCGCCGCGATTGACCAGCAGCCGCACAAGGTCCGCGTCGTTTGACGTGCTGTTATCCGAGTTGGTGATGAACAGCGCGTACCCACGGCGGCGGCACTTCATCTCCAGCATCTTTGCAAACGACGAGAAAAACCGGCTCTCGATATTCGGCACGATCAGTCCCAGCGTCTGTGTGTGCTGCGTGACCAAGCTTCGTGCAATTTGGTTGGGAATGTAGTGCTCGCGGCGGGCAACGTCGAGGATGCGGCGGCGGTTCTCGTCACTCACGCGCACCGGCCGGCCGTTCAGCACCAGCGAAACCGTGGCGGGCGACAGCCCCACCTCGCGCGCAATCGTTTTTAGGGTGACTTTTTCTGCCACGTTACCTCGCAACTTGCCCCGTTTATCGTTGTTGCTTAAGTATAATAGTCGAGAAACCCCTGCGGCAGGTCGTCCGCCAAAAGCCAGACGTTGTCTCCACACGACAACCGCACCTGGACCCCGATACCGCACGCAAGCTGCACCTGCGCCCCGGCGCTCGCACGACAACCGCATTCCGAGAGGACGCGCATGAACATTACTCCACAGGAAATCGCCGAAACCCTCGCCATGGTCAGCGAGCAAAACCTTGACCTGCGCACCATCACGATGGGCATCTCGCTCAATAGCTGCGCAGACGAGGACCTGGATCGCATGTGCCAGAAGGTCTACGACCGCATCACGCGCAAGGCCGAACACCTGGTGTCCGTGGCCGAGGACCTGGAGCGCGAGTACGGCATCCCTATTGCCAACAAGCGCGTTTCCGTCACGCCAATCGCACAGATTGCGGCATGTACCTCGGCGCAAGACCTGACCCCGCTGGCCCACACACTGGACCGTGCGGCCGAGACACTAGGTATCGACTTTTTGGGTGGCTTCTCGGCACTGGTCCACAAGGGCCTTGGCGACGCCGACCGCCGACTCATCGCATCCATCCCCGAGGCGTTGGCCACCACGTCGCGCGTCTGTTCCTCGGTAAACGTCGCTTCTACGCGCGCGGGCATCAACATGGACGCTGTCCTGCTCATGGCCAAAACCGTGCTCGAAGCCGCTCGTCGCACCACCGACATTCAGTGCTACGGTGCCGCTAAGCTGGTCGTTTTTGCCAACATGGTGGAGGACTCCCCCTTCATGGCCGGCGCGGTCCACGGCAGCGGAGAGGCAGACGCCGTCATTAACGTGGGTGTTTCTGGTCCTGGTGTCATGGCTGCAGCCCTCGCTGAACTTCCCGACTCCGCAAACCTCATGGACGTTGCCGAGAAGATCAAGCAGACCGCATTTAAGATTACCCGCGCAGGCGAGCTGATGAGCCGCGAGGCTTCAAGGCGTCTAGGTGTCGAGAAGGGCATCGTAGACCTGAGTCTTGCACCTACCCCTGCAGCTGGCGATTCCGTCGCTAAGATTCTGGAGCTCATCGGCGTTGGCGAATGCGGCGGCCCCGGAACCACCTGCGCACTTGCCCTGCTCAATGACGCTGTCAAAAAGGGCGGCGTCATGGCGTCGTCAAGCGTTGGCGGCCTGTCCGGCGCATTCATCCCGGTCTCCGAGGATGCAGGCATGATTCGCGCAGCTCAAGACGGTGCGCTCTCGCTCGAGAAACTCGAGGCAATGACCTCAGTGTGCTCCGTTGGCTTGGACATGATTGCTATTCCTGGCGATTCCTCCGTGGAAACCATTGCGGGCATCATCGCAGATGAGATGGCTATTGGCGTCATCAACACCAAGACCACGGCGGTCCGTGTTATCCCAGCTATCGGTTACAACGAGGGCGACGTCCTGGAGTTTGGTGGCCTCTTTGGATCCGCGCCCATCATGCCGGTCAACCAGTTTGCGGGTACGGTGCTTGCCCACCGAGGCGGTCGCTTTCCCGCTCCGCTTAATTCACTCAAGAACTAGAAAGAGAGCCTCCACTTCTGAACTGCCTCCCATTTCTTATGTCCAAGAAATGGGAGGCAGTTCAAAACACACCTAAGTCGGATAATCTGTTAAAAAGACGTATACAT
>CALFOQ010000020.1:0-2731 GCA_937921235.1 uncultured Atopobium sp.
CGCTTCAAGTACACGCCCTGTTGAGCGAAAAGCAAAAACAGTTGGGCTGATCAAACAAAAGGCCTTCTGAATGTTCAGACGGCCTTATATATTGCGTTCCATCAGGGGCGCATATTCTTAATTCTTGTAAAGCCCCTTAACTAAGCCAGTGAAGGGGCTTTAATTATGCTTATTTTCTACACCGTAAATCCTGAACCAGCATCTTTTCCAAAGTGTAAGGTCGTGGCGGATTTGTCATAGTTTCGCGGAAATTTTGACACTTTTAAAAATATCGACTGTGCCAAATAAATTGCAATTCAGAAATGAAAACAAAAGCGACGATACCGTCGCTTTTTATTTTACCAATTACATACGACCAATTCTCCACTGGCTTTACCAGTTTTATTTCTTCCGACTGTATAAGCCAATTCAAGTTGAGTGATACGGAAATCTTTAAACAATTCCCTGATATCAGGGTGGTCATTAATGGATAGCATGACCTTACCCTTACTCTCTGCCATTACCTTGGCCAGTAATTCATACTGCTCCCAGCCAAATGATTGGTCATAGCCTGCGGTCTGCCAATATGGTGGGTCTGCATAGAAGAAGGTGTGCTCACGGTCATATCGCTTGAAGCAACGATCCCAGGATTCATTCTCTATATAAACACCTTTTAAACGGTCTTTAGCAGCCTTTAATTTAACCTCAATCTGAGATGCATCCCATGCTTTTGACGTGGTAGCTGTACCAAAATGCTGATGGACGGTTTTGCCGCCGAAGGCGTTGTGTTGAAGGTAGAAGAAACGAGCGGCACGTTGAATATCTGTCATGCATTCGGGCGGCGTGTTTTGCAGGCAGGAGAATGTCTCGCGGCTGGTAAGCGTCCACTCGAACTGACGGACGAACTCGTCGAAATGGTGTTGTACCACACGATAGAGATTGATGAGCTGTCCGTTGATATCGTTGAGCACCTCAACTTTTGCAGGAACCGGGCGCATAAAGAACAACGCCGCTCCACCGGAAAACAACTCAACATAACAAGAATGCTCGGGGAACATGGGCAAAAGATGTTTTGCCAAACGACGTTTGCCACCCATCCAGGGGATAATAGGTAATGTCTGTTGCATTTTTTGCATCATATATACTCCTGAATTATGGCATTCGCGATGCTCTAAATCAGATTTAATATGATGCTCAAAGGCATTCTTTTGATTTATTAATTAGCTGAAAGAATTGATGTTTTTACAACGAGCGCACTTTATTTGTACACAACCGCTGCCTTTTGCCAGCAATTTCCCACAAAACTTACAGCGTAATTCACGATAGATTTGCATTTGCATCCACTCCTGTATCAGATAGAATGCCTCGGTCTCTAGAGACTAAGGCGGCCTTAGAAGTCAATGCAGGTATGCTCTGCTTGGCTGGCGTAACAGTGTTGCCGCACTGTTACGTCGCCGTCCCACTTATATTTAAAATCCTCCCAAAGGCCGCCTTATTCGGACGGCCTTTTATTTATATTTGCCCACAAATAGCGCAACTCTTTGGCTTTTGCGATGATACGTTCGGCGCATAATTATTTTAAGACGTTATACAAACGCAACGCCTGGCTATACTGCACTTAGCCTTATACGCCAAGCTCTAAAACAGTCGTATCGGGAGCCTGACCAAGGATACGGTTGCTCAAGACATCATAAAACACGCGCTGATTTAAAGCGGCTTGCCCGCTTAAAACAAGATTGCCGCCACTTTGCGTTTGCGCCGCCCATGAGCCGCCGCCCAAATCGCCCGTTATTTTGGCAATGCCGCGCTGTTCGCGCTTGAGTAGTGCCGTCAGGTTTTGATACAGATTAGTCATTTTGTTATCCTCAACAAAAAGATAAAAGGCCGTCTGAACATGGCTTTCAGACGGCCTTTAAAGCATCTTTAAACCAGCTTTAATCATTCGTCAAAATAGCGGTCTATCGTTACATTTTGAGTCACGACAGGCGCATCGTTTTCGATTTTGACTTCGACCGACATACCAACCACCACGCCTTGCCAGCTCCCCGTAGGCTCATTGATTTGCCAAATCTCGCCTAAATTCGCCATAGGAATGGCGTATTTATCCGATACCGGCAAAGACACCGTTTCGCGACCGTCGGCACGCAAGGCAGCCATACTGCGCTCCAACGCAGCTTGTTCGGCAGCAGAAGCACGATATTCGGCTTGCAGGGCTTTGACGGCGGTTGCCTCTTCTTCAGCTGCCTTTTTCTTGGCGGCGGCAGCTTTTTCGGCGGCTTCAGTAGCCTTTTTGTTTGATTCTGCAAGCTCGCGCTTGATTTCAGCGTCAGTTTTGAAAAATTCGTGATATTTATCCAAACTTCCCGTTGTTACCAGACTCTCTATCATGGCGATCGGGCGTGCTATCTCGTCAAAAATACCGCGTAGGCCCGGGATGTGTTCGTATAGGTCCTGAATGAATGATCCGAGGGCTTCACCGGCGGTTACCGCCAACGTCCCAATCAGTCCCCATCGGGAGGCGACCGCAGAGAGTCCCGATGCCAAACCACTCACGCCGCGTGTTTGCGCCGCACCTGCCGCCGCACTTATTCCATATTCTTTAGCCGCCAAACCGGCTTTGCCATATGAAACAGTCAATGCATCGACAGCAGCTTTTTGAGACACCAAACTTTTCAGCGCGGCAGCACCACCAAGACGCACAACTGCAGAATACGCCTCCATTGCAACACGGGCGGCCGCAAAGTAAATCGCC
>CALFOQ010000021.1:0-16730 GCA_937921235.1 uncultured Atopobium sp.
TCTCCTCAATGGCGTTTGCCATTCCACTGTTCTATCTTGCCATGGGTGAGATGATGGGAGCACCTGTTCCGCCTGCTGTTTCTGGTATGAATGGCATGATGAACTTGGCTCTTACCGAACTCTTGCTTTGCATTCCTATTCTGTTTATTTGTCGCCACTATTTTGTTGGTGGATTCCGCTCATTGCTGCATGGCGCTCCTAATATGGACTCGCTCATTGCGCTGGGCTCAGCAGCGTCGTTTGCCTACAGTGTTGTCAGTTTGTACCAGATGGCAAACGCTTTTGTTGCAGGAGACATTACTGCAGCTCACCAGGCAATGCACGGCATGTACTTTGAGTCCGCAGGTTTGATTCTTGCTCTGATTACCTTGGGTAAGTTCTTTGAGGCTCGCGCAAAAGGTCATACCACAGGTGCAATTAACGCACTTATGAACCTTGCCCCAAAGACTGCTATTCTCGTCAAAGACGGTGTTGAACAAGAAGTTCCTGCAGATACCGTTGTGGTGGGAGACGTGCTTGTGGTAAGGGCTGGTCAGTCAATTCCTGTTGATGGCCAGCTCATCGAGGGAGAAGGATCTGTCGATGAGTCCGCGATTACCGGAGAGCCCGTTCCTGTAAGTAAGACCGTTGGCGATTCCGTGACAGGTGCTACGGTATCTACCGGCGGCTGGTTTAAGATGCGTGCCACCGCTGTTGGCGATGACACTACACTTGCAGGCATTATCCGCCTGGTTGACGAGGCAACAAGCTCCAAAGCACCTATCGAGCGTCTTGCTGACAGCATTGCTGGCATCTTTGTACCTGTTGTCATTGGAATTGCGCTGGTAACCTTTGCAGCATGGTTTGTCTTTGTGGCACCTGGTGACTTTGCGGTTGCTCTCTCGCATGCTGTTGCTGTTCTGGTTATTTCCTGCCCTTGTGCACTTGGTCTGGCAACGCCTACCGCCATTATGGTGGGCACTGGTCTGGGCGCTTCAAATGGTATTTTGGTCAAGTCCGCCGAGGCGCTTGAGGGTGCGGTCCGAGCAACCGTGGTTGTTCTTGATAAGACGGGAACGCTCACTGAGGGCAAGCCGAGCGTAACTGACGTACTTTGTGCAGGTGGAACTTCCGAGCACCAGCTACTTGAGTATGCATATGCGCTTGAGCAAAAGAGCGAACATCCACTTGCGCAGGCAATTGTTACGTACGCTCAAGAGAAGCTAGGAGAGTCTGCAGGCAGCTCTCTTGATGTACAGGAGTTCTCGCAAGTTGCTGGCGGAGGCCTTTCAGCAAAGGTTAACGAAAAACGCCTTGTAGCAGGAAACGCTCGTCTTATGGAACAGGAGGGCATCAGCACACAAGAGCTGACTTCCCAGGCTCAGCAGCTAGCTGAACAGGCAAAAACACCGCTGTACTTTGCACTTGAGGGTAAGCTCCTTGGTGTCATTGCTGTAGCCGACAAGGTTAAGCAAACTAGCGCATCTACCATTGCTCGTCTTCGTGCTATGGGCGTTAAGTCTGTCATGCTTACCGGAGATCAGGCAACAACGGCAAACGTCATTGGTAAAGAGCTTGGTGTTGATCAGGTAATCTCTGACGTCTTGCCAAGCCAAAAAGAGTCCTACATTAGGCAGTTCCAGGACGCTGGAGAAAACGTTGTCATGGTTGGCGACGGTATCAACGATGCTCCAGCACTCGCTCGAGCAAACGTGGGAATTGCAATTGGTGCAGGTACCGATGTTGCTATTGAGTCCGCTGACATTGTCTTGATGAAGTCTGATCCAGCTGATGTTGCAACTTCAATTGAGCTTTCTCGTGCCACTATGACCAACATCAAAGAAAACCTGTTCTGGGCACTGTTCTATAACACCATTTGTATCCCTGTAGCTATGGGCCTGTTGTATCCATTTGGCATTTCGCTTAACCCTATGATTGGTGCAGCCGCCATGGGCTTCTCGTCAGTCTTTGTTGTATGCAATGCACTGCGCCTGCGTACCTGGAAGCCAAAGAATACCAGCTCAGCAACTCGCCAAGACGCTCATGACACAAAACCAGTCATTGACGTTCAAACTAAGTCCACAAACGACGCATCCGCGTCACAGAAGGAGGAATCTTATATGGAGAAGAAACTAAACGTAGAGGGCATGTCTTGCCAGCACTGTGCTGCACACGTCACACAGGCTCTTGAGGCTGTCGAGGGTGTCTCTAAGGCAACCGTTTCACTTGACGAGAAGAGCGCTGTAGTTGAGCTATCTTCTGATGTAGCAGACAGTGCATTGGTTGACGCTGTTGTTCAGGCAGGATATGAGGCTACTGTTGCCTAAGGTAGGCAAGTAGACGGTCTTTCTCGCTAGAATCACTAAATACCGCACGTGCAGCATTTTCAGCAAGCTCACGTGCGGTATTTTTGTCTAGACCGCAGTGCTGCTGCAAAAGCTCAAACTCGCGCGAGAGGGTAGTGTTGGAGACAGTCATGTTGTCCGTGTTGATAGTGATCGTCAGGCCAGCATCAAGCAGTTGCTCAAGCGGGAAGCGCTCTATTGACTCAAAGATGCGCGTTTGAAGGTTGCTGGTAGGGCAAATCTCAAGCGCAACATTTGCAGCTTTAAGGTCCTGGATAACGCCTGTGTCCTCCAAAGAGCGAACACCGTGGCCAATACGTTGTGCGCCAAGTCGAAGCGCAGCCTTGATGCTTTCTGGGCCAGCTGCTTCTCCCGCGTGAATAGTAAAAGGAACATCTTTTCTTTGTGCTTCAGCAAAAAGTGACGAGAAATTCTCTGTGGCAAAGAGCGCTTCTGCTCCTGCTAAGTCTGCTGCTACGACGCCATTTCCAAGGTACGCTGCAGCCAGATCAATTGACTCTTCATTTTTGTGCTTAAGCGCTTCACCTGTGCCACGCATAGCGCAAATAATGTATGCCGTGTGGAGCGCTGACTGTGGATGCTCTGCATAGAAGTCAGCTCTACCAGCAAGAGCAGCCTCAAGAACTTCTTGCTGAGAAAGACCTCCTGCAGTAAGACTTCCTGGTGCAAAGCGAGGTTCAGCGTAGAGAATGCCCTCTGTGTCAAGTTGCTCGTGAAATGCCTTTGCAATCGTACGAATGCCCTGTGCTGACTGCATAAGCTTGAGTGGCAACTCAAACGTTGCAAGATACTGGTTAAGATCCTGGCAATGAGCTGGGACTTGCATCTTTTCTTGAAGCTCAGCCAAAGAGAAATCAAGCCCCTCTTCTGCTGCAAGTTGAACTGCGGCAGGAAGTGGGATTGATCCATCAAGATGAACATGCAAATCGATAAGAGCACAGGAGCTCATGGCGCCTCCTACAAGAAACGTATGCTATGGCGCAAAGAGCGCAAACTAGATAGCTACATCATACGGTAGGGAAGTGGCGTTTTCCAAATCGTTTGCAAGTTTTTCAAACTGGTATCCATTGACGCGCTCAAGCAGATGCACTTCATCAGGCAAAACGTCATAGTGAATCTGTGAACAAATAGCGCAGGCAATAGATCCAATGGTATCCGTGTCTCCACCCATCTCCGCAGCTATTCTCGCTGCTTTAGAGACTTTTCCTTGTGAGAGCTTTACCACTGCAAGAACTGCAGGGATGGTCTCTATGGTTTCGTAACCACAGCCACAGTAGTCGTAGATGTCCCTTGATGCTGCTAGGGGAGCCTCAAGGTTTTTGGTACCCTCGCAGAATTCCAATGCCATGATGCACTTTTGATACATGCTAGGCATAGGCATTTGTGTACCAATTTTTGTATAGAGCGCTCGGTGTCCGTAGCTTAAAGCAGTTTCAAGAGCGTCCTCTACCGTAAACGAGTTTTCAGAAAGACCTCTGCTTATGGCGGCAACAATCATTGATGCGCCCATGATAGCTACGTTGGTTCCGTGCGTGGGAAGTGCAAGCTCAGTAACGCTGTTAATGAGCGCATGTTTGTCTTTCCAACTAACAATTGAAGCCATTGGCGCACATTTCATGGCGCATCCGTTAGTGGTTCCAAGGCGACCGCATGTTTTAAGCGAGTGGCCAGAAAGTCGATTGGCTAACGCAGCTCTTGTAGAAGGGCCAACTACCTGGGCAGCGTTTGGCTCTGTTGCCACATAATTTTCTAGTGCATCAAAGTAGCGGGATTGGTTAAAAACTCCCTGGTTATCAATGATGTTTTTAGTCAAAATGATTGCATTTGCTGTGTCATCTGTAGTCTGACCTGCGGTAAAAGGTCTTCCAAAAAAGTCATTTTTAGGTGGATTTGAAAGACTTTGAACTCCATCAGGAAATGCAAAATCGATTTGGTGTGGTGACATCATCTCTGTTGGCATGCCATAGGCGTCGCCATAGGCAAGGGCCGTAAGCATCCTATAGAGTTTAATTTTTCTTGCCGTGTTCATGTTACTCACGCTTCTTCATGCCAGAAGAACGTGATGTTTTGGCTCTGCAGAGACTATTTTTACCTGCAGAGATAAGCTTCTCATAGCAGCATGCCATGATTGCTCCCCTCAATTAGATATTCTCTGTCTTTACAGGTTTTTTTACTGTGCCGTAAGGAATGCCTCACTCCTTAGATCCTTACTTTCCCAGCTTGTAGTCGCAATACAAGCTAGATGGCTCAGACAGAAAATATCTCCCCCAAGTATGTTTAAAGATATCAAATATTTAAGTATTACTACAGGGGGTAAGGCTGATTAATCGGCAGACGGTAGCTGAAGAGAGCTTAGAGGTAACTTGCTCACAATAGTGACTACATGCTGTTTTATATTCTCTCTAACGTAGGGAGCCATTGCTGGGTAAAATGGATGGTAGCAATCTGAAAGGAATGGACATGCCCGCAATTTTGACTCATGACTTCTTTGGTAAGGATGCCTTTGATATAGCTGCAGGCAAACTTGGTTTTTCTACGATGGAAGAGAGAGAAGCTTTTCTGTTGGGCAACCAAGGTCCAGATCCGCTGTTTTATTTAGCAGCAGATCCGCTGCTACATCGCTACGCTAAATATGCGTCGATTATGCATAAAGAAAAAACGCCCGAACTTCTTCTTTCTATGCGAGACGCAATTGCGCCTCTGCCACTTAAAGACGTTGCGGTTGCTCGCGCCTATATTGCGGGATTCCTCTGCCACTATATGCTTGATTCCGCTGCTCATCCTTTTGTTTATTATTGGCAGAATATGCTTACCTCTCAAGGCGTAGAGGGCTTGGATGAATCTGCTAAAAATCAAGTACATGCAGAAATCGAGAAGGACCTTGATGAAGCAATTCTTTACGCTCACCTTGGTAAAACGGTAGCTACCTATAGGCCTTATAGCGAGGTTTTGAAGGCATCGCTGCATACGCTTTACGTTTTGGACAGAGTATTTTTCTTTGCGTTGCTATGGACGTATGAAAAACCTACCGATACCAGGATTTTCTCGTCAGCTGCTGTTGATTTTAGGATTATCCAGCATCTAGCGTATTCGCCGACAGGTAAGAAGAGAAAGCTACTTGGTCATCTTGAGCGTACCTTTGGTACAAATAGGTTCTCTTTGATTGAGGCACTCTCGCACGGGGCAAGGGAATCTTCTGATTCTGATTTTGATAACAGAGCGGGAAATGAGTGGATTGATCCTTTTACGGGAGAGGTGCGCAAAGAGAGCTTCTGGGATTTGTATGACCATGCGCTGGCAAATGTGCCTTATGCACTTGACGTTTTCTTCTCGCCAGACTTTAATCTTGATACTGCAAAAGAGCTTACGCAAAATCTGAACTTTGATGGTCAGACGCTTGCAGATGAAGGTTCGACAGAATAGGTTTTTGTGGCAACGTACGTTTTTTCTGATATTCACGGTCATGTGGAGCCGCTTAGGCGTGCTCTAGAGCGTATTAATCCAACCGAGTCAGACGTGTTCTATTGTCTTGGTGACATGATTGATCGTGGTCCTAGCTCGCTTGCCACTATTAAGACAATTCGCGAGCTTCCTAACTGTACGGTCTTAATGGGCAATCATGAGCAGCTTGCGCTGCAAGCGTTGGACCCAGAAGCCGATATTGAAGCTCAGTTCATGTGGCAGATTAACGGGGGAGACGCAACACTTGCTGAGCTCAAGACGCTTTCTGAAGAAGAATATGGTGAGCTGATTGACTGGTTGCAGGCGCTTCCTTTGTACGCCACCGTTGAGGTCCAAGGCAGAGATTTTGTTCTGGTTCATGCGGGCGTAAGGTCTAACGGTGTTCCCTTGCCAACCGCCTGGGATAAGGCTTCTTTGGAGCAGTACTTAAGTAAGCAGTCTGAAAACGATCTTTTGTGGATTCGTGAAGAGTTCTGGCAATATCCTACGGATTTCCGCACGTCAGAAGCAGCGTATCCTATTGTAATTTGTGGCCATACACCCACTCCTTTGTTAGCAAGTTTTGGTGCAAAAAACTTGAACCGCAGTGCCACCACTCCTGATGGCCTTGCGCAATGGGTCCAGTCAGATGGCGATAAGTGGGGAATTGACACAGGCACTACAGGTGGAGCCGGCTACGGCCAAGTAACTGTGCTGCGCCTTGATGATTTGCAGGAGTTTGTTGAGCCGCTGCAAGAAGGTGAGTAGCTGTGGCTGCAAAGATGCCACAGCCTGCCGGCGATAGTACAAAAACAGTGCTTGCGCATGTAGAGAACAAGCTTGACCCCATCATCTTCCCTGACTCTCGCGTGCTGCTTTTGGGATCCATGCCTAGTCCCAAGTCTCGAGAAATTGGCTTTTACTTTGGTAATCCTCAGAATAGATTCTGGCGCGTAGTTGCCGCGTTATATGGCGAGAAACCCCTCAAGTCCATATCTGAAAAGATTGACTTCTGTAAAAGACATCATCTTGCTCTTTGTGATGTGCTTAAGGCTTGTGATATTAAGGGTGCTAGTGATGCTTCTATTGCAAATCCGATTCCACACAATATTGGCGCTCTTATTCAAGATTCATCAATCTGCGCCATTTTTACACTTGGTGGGACGGCAACAAAATTTTATAAGCGCTACACTGAGCAACAAACTGGTATTCCTGCACGTCAATTACCTTCTACAAGTCCCGCTAACGCACGTATGTCAGTTGAGGATTTGGTGGAGGAATTTTCCATTATCAAAAAATTTACCAATTGTGAGTTGACAATATCCTAGTTGCGGCTAGGATTATACGCATGCGAATTATGGCTACAACATACACTGCACTTTGTGCATGCACCGCGATGTGTCTGGTGCCCGGGTCACATACGACCAGGGTGTAATTGTCGCTGAGCAAAATTTTCCTGGTACAGACTCGGGCGTAAAGCTATTTTGTAACTCTTGTGTGAGTATTCGCACATCCCGAGAGGATTTATTCGCATGGACTGGAGCTTCATAGGGGAACACCTCCCACTGTATGCAGAAGCTGCAAAAATAACGCTTACTATCTCTTTCTTTGGAGTTCTCTTCTCGCTTATCGTTGGTTTGATAAGTGCTCAGATTTCGCTGACAAAAATTCCTGTTTTAAGTCAGCTTAATGCTGTTTATGTTGAGCTTTCCAGAGGAACACCCCTGCTTATTCAGCTGTTTCTTATCTACTTTGGCCTAACTAAAATTGGTCTCAAAATGGATGCAGAAGTAGCTGCTGTTGTGGGTTTAACGTTTCTTGGTGGCTCCTATATGGCAGAGGTGTTTCGCGCAGGCTTTGAATCAGTTGCAGCTATTCAGTTTGAGTCTGCAAAGGTTTTGGGCCTCTCAAAGATTCAAGCTCTCCAGCACGTTATTCTTCCACAGGCACTTTCTGTAGCAATTCCAGGCCTCGTTGCTAACATCATTTTCTTAATCAAGGAATCTTCCGTTGTTTCCGGCATTGCTCTTGCAGATTTGATGTACGTAACCAAAGACATTATTGGCATGCAGTACGACACTACAGAAGCCCTCTTTATGCTGGTAATTGCCTATGTGATTATCCTTGTTCCTATTTCTTTGCTTGGCAGCTGGCTGGAGAGGAGGCTTGACTATGCCCGTCGATAACATTTTGCTGCAGGAAGGAGTGATAACGCGCCTTCTTGGAGGTCTTGCAACAACGGTGCACATTGGCCTTATCTCTGTGGCGCTTTCCATTCCTCTTGGTATTCTTGTTGGACTTTTTATGACATCCAACAACAAGGTTGTTCGTGCAATTCTTTGCTTTTACCTTGAGATTGTTCGTGTTATGCCTCAGCTGGTGCTGCTCTTTGTGGTGTTCTTTGGTACTTCTGAATGGTTTGATGTCAACTTTGATGGCATTGAAGCTTCAATTGTGGTCTTTACCTTCTGGGGAGCCGCCGAGCTTGGAGACTTGGTACGAGGGTCGTTGGAGTCAATCCCAGCATCTCAGTATGACGGTGCGTTTGTACTTGGCCTTTCTCGCCAACAGACGTTTTTTAAGGTCATCCTACCTCAGGCTTTCAAGCGTCTTTTGCCTCCAGCTATCAACTTGATTACACGCATGATTAAGACAACGTCACTGTGTAATCTGATTGGCGTGGTTGAGCTGCTCAGAGTTGGTAGCCAGATCACCGATTTTTATCGCTTTAAGTTCCCAACCGACGGAGCACTTTGGATTTACGGAGCTATTTTCTTCCTGTATTTTGCTGCCTGCTTCCCACTTTCGTATCTTTCACGCAGGCTTGAGAGGAGCGCCTCACATGAGTAACACCGTTTTAGCAGTTAAGGACCTCACTAAGGTATATCCCTCAAGTCAGAAACCCGTGCTTGATAAGATCTCGCTCTCCATTAATAAAGGCGAGGTAGTCGTGGTGCTAGGTCCTTCCGGTTGCGGTAAGTCTACGCTGCTTCGCGCCATTGTTGGCTTGGAAGACATCCAAGGGGGAGAAGTGCTTCTCCACGATCAGGTTATTTCTGGTCAGAAGAAGGAAAGCGCCGCAGCAGGTATTGGTATGGTTTTTCAAAGCTATGACTTGTTCCCCAACATGACGGTTTTGAAAAACGTAACTCTGGCTCCTCTGGTAGTGCAGAAGCGCTCAGAGGATGAGGTTTTGGCACAGGCAGAAGAACTGCTGCGTCGTGTGGGACTGTGGGAGAAGAAAGACTCCTACCCATCAGCTCTTTCCGGTGGTCAAAAGCAGCGCGTGGCAATTGTTCGTGCTCTTATGACTAACCCTGAAGTTCTTTTGCTGGACGAGATTACTGCAGCTCTTGACCCTGAGATGGTTCACGAGGTTTTGCAGGTAGTTATGGAGCTAGCAGAGCAAGGAATGACCATGCTGGTGGTAACTCACGAGATGCGCTTTGCTCAAGCAGTTGCTGATCGAGTCATCTTGATTGATCAGGGACACATCGTAGAAGAGTCGTCCGATGCACAAGAGTTTTTCTCGGCACCTAAAACAGAGAGGGCACAAGAGTTTTTGCGTACCTTTGAATTTGAACGTGTACATAAGTAAACAACGTGTTTTTGCACGTAGATGATGTAGTAATTGATACAACTTGTTAGGATTTGAAATGAACTTCTTTGAAAATACTTCCGCTTCTCTTTCTCGCCGTGCTTTCCTTGGTGCAAGCGCACTTTCTGCTGCAGCTCTTTTGGCTGCTTGCAAGAAAAAGGATTCCGACGGAGCTCAGGGTGGATCTTCTGATACAGACTCAAAGTTTAGAACTCTTGATGACATCAAGAAGGCAGGCACAGTAAATATCGGCGTCTTTAGCGACAAGGCTCCTTTTGGTTATGTTGATGCAAACGGCAATTACGCTGGTTACGACATTGTTTTTGCTGAGCGCCTTGCAAAGGATATGGGCGTCAAGATCAACTACATTGCCACTGACGGACAAAATCGCGTGCCTTTCTTGCAGTCTAATAAGGCAGACATCATGTTGGCAAACTTTACGGTAACTGATGACCGTAAAGAGAAGGTTGATTTCTCTCTGCCATACATGAAGATTAAGCTGGGCGTTGTTTCTCCATCCTCTGCGCCAATCACAGATGTTTCGCAGCTTGACGGCAAGAAGCTTATTGTTTCTAAGGGAACCACGGCTGAGGTTTGGTTTGCTAAGAACGCACCTAAGGTTGAGCTGGTCAAATTTGATAGCTATGCTGATGCGTATAACGCACTGCTCGACGGCCGCGGCGATGCTTTCTCAACCGATAATACCGAGGTACTTGCATGGATCAAGTCTAACCCTGGCTTTGTTGTTGGCATTGATGACCTGGGCGACTCCGATACTATTGCCGCTGCAGTTCACAAGGGCAACTCTTCGCTGTTGGAGTTTATCAACAACGAGATTACCGGTCCTCTTGCAGAGGAGAACTTCTTCCACAAGGCTTATGAAGAGACACTTGCTCCAATTTACGGCGACGAGGTAGATCCAAATACTATGGTCGTCGAGGGCGGCAAAATCTAAGTTCTGGGCTTAGTCCGTCTTTACAGCTCAATACACCCATTTCGCGAGAAGACCTTGCAGTTTGTAAGGTCTTCTCGCGTTTGTAGCCAAATTGTTAATTTGTACAGTACTTTTTAAAAATGTTTCTTCCTGCTGATAAAGTAGGTCAACTATTTTTTGACCGACTAGGGCAAAGGAGCTGATAATGGCAGCTGAACAGCAAAAAGCAACTCGTAAAATTGGCGTTCCCAGGTTCCCCGGCGATATTATGCTGTATCCACTTTCTGTGGGCCTACTTCTTCATTCATTTGTTCCTCAGGTTCTAGAAATTGGTAGCTTCACCACTGCTGTTGCTAAGGGAGCTCCTGCAATTGTTGGCATTGTTTTGCTGTTTGTTGGTGCTTCTATTGATCTTAAGACGGTTCCCAAGGTTTTGAAGACTGGCCTGACCATTCTTATTCCTAAGCTCGCTATTGCTATTGCCTTTGGTCTGTTTGTTGCTAAATTCATGGGCGATAACTTCTTTGGTCTTAATGCACTTTCCATCATTGGGGGCATTACCTTCTGCAATGTTGCTTTGTACATTGGTATTACTGCTGAGTACGGAACTCCTGATGAACAGGGAGCGGCTGCAGTTTTGTCCCTTGTTGCTGGTCCTGCAGTTACCATGATTGCTCTTGGTGCAGCAGGCGTTGCAGCAATTTCTCCTACCGCACTTGCGGGTACCCTTCTTCCTCTGGTCCTTGGTGTTGTTCTTGGTAACCTTAGTCCTTTTATCAGGGGGCTTTTGGTTCCTGGTATTAACCCCTGTATTGCTGTTGTTGGCTTTGCTCTTGGTTGTGGCATGAGTGTTGAGAATCTCATTACTGGTGGTCCATCAGGTATTCTCTTAGCAGTACTTTGCATCATTACCGGTATTCTTACCATGCTTGTCGAGCGTCTTCTTGGCGGCTCTGGTAAGGCAAGTCTTGCAAGCGCAACTATTGCAGGCACCGCAACAACCACTCCTGCTGCAGTTGCTTCTGTTGATCCAACGTATACGGCTCAGGTTGTTGCAAACGCAAACGCTCAGCTTGCAGCTGCGGTAGTTATTACAGCACTGGTAGCTCCTGCGTTTACGGGTTGGCTCGATAAGAAGCTGGCTAAGAAAAATAACACTGCTGAGGCTCAAGCTCCAGAAGAACCACCTGCTACTGAGTAATTACGTGAGTCTCAAATAATCAGTACGAACAAACCCTCTTCCGTGCAGGTGGAAGAGGGTTTTATTCACCGGTTAAAGAAAATAAATGATGTGGCTTATCTCAAATATAAGCGCAAGTATGAGGAAAACTAAGAACAAAATTCTTACCCATTTTTTGATACCGCTTTTAAAAAAGACATAAAAATCGATAACCTCAGTCAGAATTGATACTAGAAAAAATAGCAATGGTGGAATAAATCCTTGTTTCCATAGTAGCCGCATACCCTGATAAGTTAGAAAACTGACCAATAGTACGATACGAACTGTTTTTCTAGAAAACTGTTCTGAAAAATTAAAAATCTTTTCACCAAACATATCTGTTGCCTCCTTATGGACAACAAGAGCAGTTTATTTGTTACTAAAGATTGTAATACTGTCTGATAACCTCGTAATATATAACTATAGTAATTTAACTTGTGATTGGAGGTGCGTATGGAAGTTGGGGAGTGGAGTATTAGTTCGCCAGCATCTAAGTTTTTACTTGGTGCACCATGGTCAGAAAAGCTTGCTCACGGATGGGTTCATCCGCTGCGCATCTCTTCCAATCAGTTTAGAGTTATTGGCTCTTGTTCTTCTTGGCATCCCGGTCTTTTTAAACAGATGGCAGCGTGCACTTCAGATATTCAAGTTGCTTTTACCACAGACAGCTCAGAAGTGGTACTTGATCTAAAAATTGATGAAGTTCCTAAGGGATCCTCGTCTGTTTTACAGCTACTTAAAGCCACGTATTTTAGAAAGCTCAGTTCTGTATTTGTGACAGTTAACGGTAAACCTTACAAGAACTTCTCGTTGGATGATGCAGGTGAACAGACACTTTCTATTCATCTAGAAACAGAAACCTCTCAGGATGACCTTGCTAGGCTTCCAGGCTTTAATGACACGCATCACGTGAGTGTTTACTTGCCCTGTTTGCAGAGCGCTTCCGTTAAAAATCTCCGTGGCAATGGCACGTTTTTCTCGCCCGATGAACCTAAGAAAAAGCTGGTGGTGTTTGGCGATTCTATTGCGCAGGGTTTTGTTGTGGGGCGTCCAGACAAAACTTGGCCACGCTGTCTTGCTAAACGCATGAAGCTTGAGGTGGTTAACCAGGGAATTGGTGGACAAGTTTATCAGCCTGGCTCATATACGTTTATTGAGGATGCTTCTTTAGTTATTGTTGCACTAGGAGCAAATTATCGATACGAAAAATGCTCAAAGTCGCAGGTAACGTACGATATTCAAAATTCGCTCTGGCAGATTTCTCAGATGTATACGGATACGCGCGTGGTGGTTCTGACACCTACGCCTTATTTTGAGGATGCGTATCCCACACACCCTCATTCTTGTTATGCCGAGATTCCTCAAATTATTGAAGAGGTTGCCGGTAAGTTTGGTTTGCAGTGTATTTCTGGAGAAAAACTGTTGCCGCAGGAGAAGAAATATTTTGCTGACGATGTACATCCAAATTCTAAGGGAGCCGCACTGTTAGCAAAAAATCTGTTTGAAGCCTTAAAATAACCAGCTCAAGATAGCCTTTTTTAGACGTCAAGCCTCCCTAGAAGCTCTCTCAAAATTCAACACGAGTTTTTGTCCGGTGAAACTTCTACACTAGAGGTGAAAAACATCTAGAGAGGATACACATGAACATTACTAATCCTTTTGCACCTCATATGTCCGGGCAACTTTCAAAAGAAACTCAGGCCCTTGTGGCTGAGCAAATAGCTAAGGGCACCTTAAGTCCTTACGCGTGCAAAAATGAAGACATCATTCGCCGAGATTCTACCCATGACCAGGCATCGCTTTTGCGTCCGGCTTTCATGCGAGATGTCGAGAAAATCATGCACACTCCCGCGTATAACAGACTAAACGGCAAAACACAGGTCTTCTCGTTTCGTTCGCATGACGATATTACGCGCCGCGGCCTTCATGAGCAGCTTGTTTGTAGGGTTGCTAAAGATATTGGACGTGCTCTTGGCCTCAATCTTGATTTGATCGAGGCAATTGCTCTTGGTCATGACGTGGGACATACTCCTTTTGGTCATGCAGGGGAGTATTTCCTCAATGATTTTTATCACGAGCAAACGGGACGTTGGTTTTTCCACAACGTACAGAGCGTGCGCGTGCTTGACGGCCTCTATGCAAGAAACCTCTCTTTACAGACGCTTGACGGAGTTATTTGCCACAACGGCGAGTTTGAACAGCAGATACTTCAAATGAGTGATCTTTCAACTTTTGATGAGTTTGATAAGGTGGTAGAAGATTGCTGGGAGAGAGGTCCTCAGGCTATTGCACACCTGCGTCCTATGACGCTTGAAGGTTGCGTCATGCGCATCTCTGACATTATTGCGTATGTTGGAAAAGACAGACAGGATGCACTTCGTGCGGGCGCTGCTACAGAGGAAACGTTTGATGATGGTCTTGGTGGTGCTTATAACGCATGGGCTACTTCTGCTTTTGTTGCAGACATTGTTCAGAATAGCTTTGGTAAGCCTCAGATTTCTCTCTCAGAAGAGGCGTTTAAAGAGATGAAACGAGCAAAGCGCGAGAATTACCATAAGATTTATGGTGCATCAGAAGCCAATGGTGATTTCTCTGAAGACATTAAGCGCCTGTTTGAGAAGTTGTACGAATACGAGTTGTCCTCGCTTAAATCTGGTGATCAGAGCCTTGCAATCTTTAAGCATCATATTGAGCCAGTAAGCAGGCACCTTTCTAGGTACGGCTATACCTATGACTGGAAGAGTGACGTGCATCGTACTGTTGTTGATTTTATTTCTGCAATGACTGATGACTACTTTGTAGCTACCTGCGAAGCGCTCTTCCCAGAAGCTCAGGAGCTCTTTCCAAAGAGGAGCTACTTTGCAGAAGGAGTACGCGCGTAAGGTTTACCACTCAGTCACGGTGTGGCAAACGGGCATGTAAAGAGCATTTGTGTTGAGCGAGCTTCTCGCCAAGCTTTTATGTTTGAGACGGGGTAAAATAGCTGCATCTATTCATATTTATTATTTCCGCAGTTAAACAGCTATATAGAAATTATTTACGTCCCAATTCGTCCCAATTATCTGCATACGGATGCGCTTTGTATGCGCCAGCGATAGTCTTCGCGAGCATTTCCGCTTCTGGTTTATCGTAGTGGACCTCCGTGACACTCGTGCCTTTGTGGCCCATCATGCGCTCGATTTTCTCACGCTCAACGCCTAGCTCCCAGTTGGTGAACGTCTGCCACGAATTGCGCAGGCGGCTCATTGGACGATAAGGCACACCATCCACTTGTTCGACTAACGACTGCCATACATGGAACAGGCGCTTCTGGGTCATTGGTTCTTCGTCTGTCCCTTGCAGTATCCATTCATCTTCAGACGCTCTCACAAGCTCATAGAGACGCGCTCCGAGAGGTCCTGGAACAACAGACGCATGAACGCTTTGTGTAGTCTTTAGACGGCTAGAGAGGCCGTGCTTTTGCGTCATCTGCCTAGTAATTGGAATGATGGC
This sequence comes from uncultured Atopobium sp., assembly GCA_937921235.1. GTDB lineage: Bacteria > Actinomycetota > Coriobacteriia > Coriobacteriales > Atopobiaceae > Lancefieldella. The sequence continues at coordinate 15,030 of CALFOQ010000021.1, forward strand.
CACGGGAACACCGTTGAACTCGACCAGCTCAATTTCATCGTTTCTAATGGCCAACGTCTCGCCAACACGCGCGCCACCGAAGGCCGCCGCGATAAACCACGCCTCTAAGTATGTGCCACGGATAGATCCATAAAGCTTGTGTAGTTCATCGAGCGTCCAGATACCGTTTTCGCGCTTTTGGCCATTCTTCGGCATGTGGTAGGGGCGTCTAGCAATATCAGCGGAGCAGATGTCACGAAGCTCACACTCTGAGTATATAAGCCTGAGAATAACCTTCGCCTCCCTCGCATGGGTGACGGTCATTTCGTCAAACCACGACTGGACGACCAACGGGCGAACCGTGTTGACGGGATTCTTATCGCGTCTATGATCTATAAACACGAGACGCCAGGTGCGTTTGTATACGTCTACAGTTGACGCTGAGAGGTCACCAGACACGCGGCGTTCTTCTAGACGTGGAAGCACCCACATATCCCATACTTGGCCAAACGTGGGCGCTGGGGCGTCTTCTGAGTGATTGAGCCGAAGCTCTGCCAGTCTGTCGTATGCTTGGCGCTTGGTGCCGCGCACCGTCTCAGACGCGCGGCGATATCCTTTGGACGTCTCCGACCAATACCGAATACGGTAGCGTTTATTTTTCTCGATTTCAGTTACGCTGCCCCAATTACTGCGCATCGATTTTCGTGGCATAATATGTTCATTGCCTCCTTCGGTGGTGGCTTGCTCCCTGTTGTGTCTTGGCGGACGCGGGGAGCTTTTTTGTTATTCTTAACTAAGCCATTACTTACAGTTTTGTGCGTGGTTCGCCTCTGGCCGGAACAGGGGCATTTTTATTGCCTAAATCTTGAAATCGAACGGTATGGAGTACCACACCACCTCGCCAATGACCGTGATGGACTCAGTTCCTTCTACCGTCTTATCGTAGATCTGCGCGTGGAAGGTAGGGTCCTTAGAGTCTGGGATAAGCTCCACGCCATTCTCCAGTTGCTTGATGCGCTTGATGGTCGCGTCGTAACCATTCACACAGACCGCATACGCCGTACCATCCACGACGGGAGACTTCTTCTCCGGATCTACTAACGCATAGCACCCGTTTGGCAGAACGTTGTTCATGCTGTCACCATCGACCGTCAAGAAGAACGCGTTAGGATGACGGCGGCGAATTTCACGTGGTGCGAGAATGTGGTCTTCTACTGCATCCATGTATAGTGGCTGGCCGGCTGCAATTCGACCATAGAGAGGGACATAGACAAATTGTTCTTCGTCACTTAGTCCTTCATCAAGTGTTCCAGGCTCAAAGGCATCGTATCCAAACAGTGCTTCCATGCTCACATGGAGGATGTCAGCAATCTGTTTAATGAGCGATATGTCTTGTGGAGCATATATTCCCTGCTCCCAGTTTCTATATGTTCCAAGCGGCACTCCAAGTTTTTCGGCCATGCTTGCTTGAGTAAAACCACTCGCTTTGCGGAGATTTTTTAACTCGTAAAGCATATCTTAACCTGCCCCTTCTGAAAAATACTCGCTTACTAATTATTTTATATAAAAATATACTTGACAAGTACACGGTTACCTATTATAAATAGTACACGGTTAGCGTGTATATAAGTTTTTATATACAGATGCTACAATGTCACCGTGTATCCGAGGAGGTGAAACACATGAACGGACAGAAGCTGCGCGAGCTAAGAAAAGCATGCG
>CALFOQ010000022.1:0-1777 GCA_937921235.1 uncultured Atopobium sp.
ATCGTAGACAGAAACGTTAAGGCTTTGCCAATAGGCCATACCTGCTCGTTTGAGGCTTTTGTCATCAAGCGAGAAGCCCAACGGGCCCACCAAGTGCAGATGAGTTCCGCTCACTACGCAGGTGCGGCCAATGTTTCCCGTATTTGCAGGAATCTCAGGCTCTACCAGTACAACGTTGAGCATAGGTTATGCCAGAACAAAGCCAGTCAGAAAGGCAATAAGTCCACCGAGCGCCATGGTAGCAGGCAGCGTCACAAACCAAGCAGCAATAATCTTGCGCGCAACGCCCCAGCGCACGGAGCTGCGACGACGAGCAGATCCTGCGCCCATAATGGATGTGGTGATGACCTGCGTAGTGGAAACTGGTGCGCCAAGAGCGGTCATAATCTCAATTGCAACGGTTGAACTTGCCTCGGCAACAAAGCCAATAACTGGCGTGAGCTTGGTGACGCCGTCGCCAACGGTGCGCATGATGCGGCCGCCGCCAATGGAGGTGCCCAAAGCCATAGTAGTTGCGCAGAGAAGCTTGACCCACAGAGGGATGCCGGTAGAAGGGTCGTGAAGACCGGCGGTAACCAGCGCCAACGTGATGATTCCCATAGTCTTCTGAGCGTCATTATTACCGTGGCTGTATGCCATAAAGGCAGCTGAGAGCACCTGAAGACGGTGGAACAGACCATGCGCCTTTTTAGGTGGCCAGTCAGCAAAAATCTCAAAAACCAGCTTCATAATAAAGTAGCCCAGTGCCATACCAATGAGCGGTGAGGTAAACAGAGGAATAACAACCTTCTCCACAACGCCAACCCAGAGGATGTGACCAGTGCTGCCGGTAAAGACGATGGTTGCACCGATAAGGCTGCCGATAAGCGCATGTGAAGACGAACTTGGAATTGAGAACCACCAGGTAAAGAGATCCCAAATAATAGCACCCATCAATGCAGCAAAAATAACGTAGAGCTGAAGCTGAATATCAACCAGACCAGACGCAATGGTCATGGCAACCTTCTCGCTCATAAGTGCGCCGATAAAGTTCATGATTGCAGACATAGCAATTGCCGTACGCAAAGGCAGAGCCTTGGTATACACCGTAGTTGCAATAGCATTTGCGGTGTCGTGAAAGCCATTAATGAACTCAAATACTAGTGCGGAAACAAGTACCGCAATAAGCAAGATACTAGCCATTTTTCACAATGACATTCTGAATAGCGTTTGCAACGTGCTTGCAAGCGTCAAGGGTAGACTCAAGTCTATCCATAAGGCTCTTCCACTTAAGAACCTCAATCGGATCATCAACGTTTCTGAAAATAGAGCTCAGGGCGTTACGATAGACAACATCACCCTGGTCCTCATACTCATTTGCAGAGCGTGTATGCTGAATAACCGAGTCATCCTTGTGGTAGTCGGGGAGACGATCAAAAGCCTTCTGCAACTCCTCTGCTGCAAACAGAATCAGATGGGCTACCTGAACAGCCTCTGGGCGCATTTCTTTGATGTCATACATGCTAAGGTGTGCAGAGACGCTCTCAATACCATCTGCAATCTCATCCATAAGCAGAGCAAGACGTGAAATGTCCTCGCGATCAAATGGCGTGATAAAGGATGTGTTGAGGGTGGAAATAATCTTTCCCACCTGGTCATCGCAGAGTGTCTCGTAGTTCTTAATCTGAACTTCATAATCTTCAGAGCTTGGGAATGACTCAATGTAAGAAACAAAGAGTTTTGCCGTAGAAACAATCAACGCTGAAAACTCAGAGAACATGCTGTAGAACTCATCTTC
>CALFOQ010000023.1:0-1071 GCA_937921235.1 uncultured Atopobium sp.
CATCTGCCTGCTTTAACGTCAAAAGGTCATACGCAAGAGCAATGCCGTCCGATTTACTCGCCTCGGCTAACAGGGCAACCATATGCCTAAGCGACGCCGTTGTAACATCCACGTCATAGTCATGCAATGCTACAAGAGCACAAACTTCATTACTCAAATGCTGCGATAAAGCCAAGCGTTTAAGCAAGGCTTTTGCTACGATTGCACCTTTTTCTGGATGACCATAAAAATGGCCTCTACCGTCTGCGTCAACGCTAAACATTTCTGGCTTTGAAATATCATGCAGAAGCGCCGCCCACCTAAGAGCGGGAGTAGCACACCCTGCTGTAAGAGCCTCTGCTGCAGAGCATACCCGAGCAGTATGCTCCAGCACATCATAGGCGTGATAAGGGCTTCTCTGGTCAAAATTTTGCAACGGTAAGAGCTCTGGAATTGCTATCGCTAGAACGGGAAATCCCAGCTTGATAGCATGGGCAATATGGCCAGCCTCAACAATTTGAGCCACTTCCGAGCCAATGCGCTCAGACGCAACCTGAGAGAGTAGCAGCGCACACTCAGTAAGTGCCTGATGTGTCTTCTCCTCAATTGAAAACGAGAGTCTGCATGCAAACCGCAAGGCACGCAGCATACGAAGAGCGTCCTCTGTAAAGCGAACCTTAGGCTCCCCAACAGCGCGAATTACACGTGCAGATACATCTTCTTGACCGCCATAAAGATCAAGCAATCCCCTCTTTGGGTGATATGCCATTGCATTAATAGTGAAGTCTCTACGAGCAAGATCTTCCTCTATACGAGAGACAAACTGCACAGAATCAGGACGACGACCATCAAGATATTCTCCGTCACAGCGATACGTTGTGACCTCAATAGGGTGCTTCTCGACAACAGCAGTAACGGTTCCATATGCAATACCTGTTTCATGCACAGGAATACCTGCGGCTACAAAAGTCGCTTTGCTCTGCTGCCACGTTGCCGATGTTGTGATGTCAATATCATGGGCAAATGAGCCGCGTAGGGCGTCTCGTACCCAGCCGCCTACAATCCACGCCTCAAATCCGGCATCTTCAAGAA
>CALFOQ010000024.1:0-8939 GCA_937921235.1 uncultured Atopobium sp.
TTTACCAGCGTCATCCAGTCGCGAGAAGGACGAGCGTTCTTGTTAGTCAAAATCTCAATGCGGTCGCCCATCTGAAGTGTATGCGTCAGCGGAACAACAGAGCCGTTAACGCGCGCGCCAACACAGTGATTGCCCACCTCAGTGTGAACAGCGTAAGCAAAGTCCAGAGGTGTTGAATTGACACGTAAGCTCATGACCTCGCCCTTTGGCGTGAAGACAAAAATCTCATGCTCAAAGAGGTCTACGCGTAGGTTGTCCAAGAACTCATGAGGATCATCAATATCGTCTTCAACGGCCCAGTCAAGACTGCGTCGAATCCAGTTGATAGTTGAGTCGATAAGCTTATCTTCAGAGGACATCTTGCCCTTTGAATTGCCCTGTTCTTTATACAGCCAGTGAGCTGCAATACCGTACTCAGATGCCTCGTGCATCTCGGCAGTTCTAATCTGAATCTCAATGGGACGACCGTCTGGTCCAATAACCGTTGTATGCAACGACTGGTAAAGGTTGGCCTTTGGTGTTGCAATGTAGTCCTTAAAACGACCAGGCATTGGGTGCCATAGCGCATGAATAGCGCCGAGTGCAGAGTAGCAATCACCTACAGAGTTTGTAATAACGCGTAGGGCGATAAGATCGTAGATGTTGGAGAACTCCCTGCCCTTGCGGACCATTTTTTGATAGATGGACCAGAGGTGCTTAGGACGACCTGTAATCTGGAAGTCAGTAAGGCCCGCGGCGTTGAGCTCATCAGTCAGAGTTTTCTTAGCATTGTTAAGGTCATTCTCTCTTTGGGCACGAGAATCAGAAACCATGCGAGCAACACGCTGGTACTCCTCTGGTTCAAGCCAGAAGAAGGACAAATCCTCAAGTTCCCACTTAACCGATGAGATGCCCAAGCGGTCAGCAAGTGGTGCATACACGTCCATGGTTTCTCGCGCCTTAAACAGACGACGGTCCGGTGGAAGTGCCGCCAGCGTACGCATGTTATGGAGGCGGTCAGCCAGCTTGATGATAACAACGCGGATGTCCTTTGACATGGCAAGGAACATTTTGCGCAGGTTAAGCGCTTGTTTCTCGTCCATTGAACTGACTTCGATGGACGTAAGCTTTGTGACGCCATCAACAAGCTCAGCGACTGACTTACCAAAGCGAGAAGAGATTTCATCAAGTGAAGCAGACGTATCTTCTACGGTATCGTGCATGAGAGCAGCACAGATGGTGTCTTCATCCATATGAAGATCGTGTGCAAGAATAAGGGCCACTTCAACTGGGTGGTTGATATAAGGCTCGCCAGAACGACGACGTTGATCTTTGTGGTAGTCAGCAGCAAAGGCATATGCAGCAGCAATCTTTGCCTGAGCTTCCTCAGGCAAATATGTGCGCACGGCTCCCTCAAGCAGACGGTAATTATCCGCGCCTGGCGCCTTGGCCTCTTTTGTGGTCCTCTCGTCACTCATCAGAGGACTCCCTTCCCCCATCAAACGTTGAACCAATTTCTGGAACGATGGGTTTTGTTATAGCATCTGCCAGCTCATCTGGTGAAGCAGAAAGTACCCACTGAGCAAATGATTCAAACTCAGCGTGCGCTTTAAGCCCCTCAGCGTAGCGTGCAGACTCCAGCAAGTCCATGTGCGAAGCTTGACTATTGACGGAGATTGTTCGCGTTTGATCAAATCCTTCAATGCTAATAAACCCTAGCTCAGCAAAAACGTCAAGTGCAACACGAACGGTTTGCTCGTCAGCCTTAGATCGTGGGTCAATTTCTAGTGCCATCTGAGCAATATCTTCATCAGTAAGCGCTGGCTCATCGGTATTTACGCCAAGCTTTGGCTGCAGTGCCGTAAGCGCGCGGTAGACAGCCACCAGGGCTTCTCGCTGTGGTGCATGAGAAGAAAGGATGCGCTCGTTAACGCGCATATCATGCGCATCAAATAGCATCTGAATTACAGAAGGCTTACCGTCTCTACCTGCGCGTCCGCTCATCTGATTGAAGGCAACGCGACCAAACGGCAGGTGATACAGAATAACCTGGCGAATATCAGAGATATTGACGCCTTCGCCAAATGCACTGGTAGCAATGATGCAACAAACGTCGCCACGCCTAAAAGCGCGCTCAACGTTCTTGCGTATCTGAGGTGTTAGGCCCGCATGATAGAACGCAATCTTATGACCAAGTTCTGGAATACGATGGCGCAACATACGCGTCAAAGCCTGCGCTTGCTCCCTTGAATTGACGTAAACAACCGTTTTTGTGCCATCTGACACAAGAGAAAGCAGTGCACATTCCCTATCCTTAGCACCGCGAAGGTCCTTGAGTTCAAGGTTAGTACGAGCCGTTTTGTCTTTGTATACATGCTCTGTTTCAATGGAGAGAAGCTCACAGATATTCTGAGCCGACTTCGTGGTAGCCGTAGCTGTTGTGGCAAGTATCTGCGGACTCCCAAGCATTTTTAGTACCTGTGGCATTTGTGCATAAGCAAGTCTGCCCTCAGAAGCATTCATGCCCACGTGATGTGCCTCGTCAAACACCACAAACGAGATGTTTTGCACCGCGACAAACTGATCAGCGTGGAGCGAGAAGAACTCTGGAGTAGTCAGCACAATATCAAGCTCATTGTTTCTCATGCGAGCAAACAGGTCTTCTCGGCTGGAAAGGTCTGTTTCTCCGTTGAGTACTTCGACAGAAATTCCTAGAGGCTCAAAGGTGTTTTTTATGCTTTGAACCTGGTCGTTAATGAGGGCGCGCAGCGGATAGACAAACACGCTCATTTTATGTTGCAGCAGCGCAACACGAGCAGCATGAACCTGGAAAATAAGCGATTTACCTCTACCTGTTGCCATGACAGAGAGACAAGACGTTCCTTGAGAGAGAGCCTCTAGTGTTTTCTTTTGCAGAGGCAAGAGTTCTCTTGAACCAATCATGGACGTGACCAGGGTCTGGGTAAGCTCCTCAGAAGAAAGACTCTCCAGCTCACGGCGCTTTTGCTGCGCCTGTTCTTGGGAGGCCTCATCAGCCTCTGTAGTCTCTTTGGTAACCACCAGAGGCAAATCAGCAGCGCTGCCGAGAAGATCTGCTTCAATGGGGCCGTCATCTTCATCAGTAAAGTCTCTGTAGAGAATATCTCTGACCATGAGTTTTGGCTTGGTTCTACCCTGCCAGGTCTCGTTAACTGCTTCAAAAATCAAATCAACAGCGCCGTCATACTCAGCTGCCGCCTCAACATGAGGCGTTCTAAACATGATGGATGAAATTGAAGAAATGCCATTTGAAGCCATAAAACAAAGATGAGCTCCGCCTGCGCCAACACGTGAGCGATTCTTCATCACTACACCCTTGACGCCAAAGAGCGGCTTTTTATTACCCTGACCAAAAGGTTGTAGTGCCTCAAGGGCATCAATGGAGTTAATGGTAATTTCATCAAGGTTTACCAGGGCAGTAACTTCTCCTGAAGCCTCAAACTCTTCTTCTGGAAGCTCTGCCATAACCTTTGATAAACGCTTTCTAAAAGCATCAATCTTTGCTGTTTCTACCGTTACGCCAACGGCTCCTTGGTGGCCACCAAAACGGACGGTAAGGTCTGCACACTGTTCAACGGCGTGGAATAAATCAACGGAGCCAACAGAGCGGCCAGAACCGCGAGCAACTCCATCTTGGATGGTAAAGAGAATGCAAGGCACGTGATAGCGATTAACAATTCTTGAAGCAACAATGCCCTTTACGCCCTCATGCCAGCCCTCTTTGGCAAGCACAATTGCGCGGCCGCCGTCATAAATTTCTTTTGCCTGCTCAAGTGCTTCATCGGTAAGCTTTGCCTCAATAGCACGACGCTCGGCATTAATCTCTTCTAGTTTTCCAGCAAGAATAGTTGCCTCTTCAGCATCTTCTGTAAGGAGAAGATCAAGCGCAATATCGGTAGTGCCCATGCGTCCAGCTGCATTAAGGCGAGGAATAATAGAAAACGGCAGATTATCTGCAGAAATCTGGGCAATATCTTGACCAGCAACAGCAGCTAGAGCCACAAGACCTGGACGAAGACCTTTCTGCAGGCGTTTCACACCTTCAGAAACCAGCGCACGATTCTCTTTGTTGAGCATCATCATGTCAGACAGTGTGCCCAACATAGCAACATCAATGTAATCAAGCCAAAGCTGAGGCTGATCTTGAAGCTGTCCTAAAACCTGCACCAGCTTAAGGGCAACGCCTGCACCAGCAAGTTCTCTGGAAGGACAATCCTCAACAAGCTTTGGATCAGTTACTGGAACACCCTGGGGCACCAAATCTGCAGGCTCATGGTGATCGGTGACAACAACATTAATCCCCTGCTGTAAAAGCCAAGCAACTTCTTGAGCAGCAGCAATGCCGTTATCTACCGTAATAATTAAATCTGGCTTTCTATCTTGCAAAACTCTTGCAAGAGCCTCTTTAGAGAGTCCGTATCCCTCACCAAAACGATGCGGAATATACGGCAAAACATCTGCTCCCAATCGACGTAAAGCCAGGGTAAGCAAACACGTTGAACTCATTCCATCAACATCAAAATCACCAAAAACGGCAATCTTTTTATGCTCAACAATTGCCTTATGAACGCGGGCGGCAACCTCAGCCATTCCAGGAATACACTGTGGATCAAGCCAATCCCTTTGCAAGGATGGCGAGAGAAACTCTCGAGCTGCGGCTACATCAGTAAATCCACGTGCTACTAATACACGAGCAACAAGTGAAGTAACGTGCAATTCTTTTTTAAACAGCGACTCTAGATATACGTCTTGTGTAAGAACACTCCAACGAGTGCTTTTCTCGATGCCGGGCATCATGTCCTCTTTTCTGTGGCGGCAGAGCCAGCCAGGGGCACCTCGGGCGCCCGCGAATGTTTATCTCTTTTATTCTACCCGTGTCACCGGACAAAAAATGACTAGCCCACAAATTAGTGAGCTAGTCATAAAAAAATTAAATCAAAGTTGCTTGCGCGGAGCTATCAAGATTTCTTGCACAGCGCTATCAAGAAGACGGGTTTCTCGCCAGGCGAACTTAGAAATCAACCACGCCGTCAGAGTTTTCCCACTCCTCAACAAAATCGCTGTAGGTACCTGCGAGAATTGCTTCTCGCGCCTGACGCATCAGCTCAAGCAAGAAGTAAATATTGTGCATAGAAAGCAGCTGTCCGCCCAGCATCTCGTGCTGTTTGACCAGGTGATTGATATATGCGCGAGAATATCCGCCCGTACAGACAGGACAGGTGCACTTGGCATCAATAGGGCCTGCATCTGCAAAGTACTTTGCGTTCTTAAGGTTCATGCGGCCCTCATGGGAAAACGCGGTGCCCATACGAGCGGTGCGCGTTGGAAGCACGCAGTCAAACATATCAATGCCACAAGCAACACCGCGGATAAGCGTGGACGGATTACCAACACCCATCAGGTAGCGAGGCTTATTGCGAGGCATGTAATCAGCGCAAAGTGGCGCCAGCGTCTCAAACATAACCTCGTGAGGCTCTCCAACGGAATAGCCGCCAATGCCATAACCGGGGAAATCACCAATGGACTCAAGGTGCTCAATGGAACGCCTTCGCAAATCAAGGTGCATGCCACCCTGAACAATGCCAAAGAGCGCCTGATCAGGACGGGTATGAGCCTTAAAGCACCTCTCGGCCCATGCGCTTGAAAGCTCAACTCCGCGCTCAACTTTTCTGCGCTCGGCAGGATAGCCTACGCACTGATCAAGCTGCATAACAATGTCTGCACCAAGGTTCTGCGCAATCTGCATGTTAGTTTCTGGCGTCCAGTACGACCATGCGCCGTCGTAATCTACCGCACGGAATTTAACGCCCTCATCGGAGAGCTTCATGAACTCCTCGTGACTAAAGACCTGGAATCCACCTGAATCCGTCAGAATTGGTCCATGCCACTGCATAAAGTCATGCAAGCCACCCATCTGTGCAACCAGCTCATCTCCTGGGCGCTGAGACAGATGGTACGTATTTGCCAGAATAATTTTGGCGCCAAGGTCACGAACGGTATCGGTCATCAAACCTTTTACGGTTGCCTTAGTACCAACCGGCATAAAAATAGGCGTTGGAATATCACCATGAGGTGTATGGAAGATGCCGGCGCGTGCATGCGTCTTAGGATCTTCGGCGAGAAGTTCGTAGGTAAACCAAGAATCTTCTTTTTTCTCTGCCCAATTTTCTGTGTGTACGCAGGAAATGTTGGTGGTAAAACCCTGTGCTTTTTTAGAGCCGTCTGGCATGTAACCTCGATTACAACGTGCGGAGAGCATCGACCAAAGCTGTCTTGCCCTCTGTCTTCTGGTCCTTCATTTTTATCACACGTGCAGGACATCCCGCTACCACAGCATTTGCTGGAACGTCTTCAACTACCACAGCACCTGCTGCGACAACAGCGCCTTCTCCAACACGAATACCCTCGATAACCACGGCATTTGCGCCAATAAGTACGTTGTCTTCAACAATAACTGGTGTAGCGGAAGCGGGCTCAACAACACCTGCAAGAACAGTGCCGGCACCAATGTGGCAGTTCTTACCAACGGTTGCACGTCCACCCAGAACAGCACCCATATCAATCATGGTGCCTTCACCAATAACGGCACCGATGTTAATAACAGCACCCATCATAATGACGGCATTGTTGCCAATCTCAACGCGCTCACGAATCAGTGCACCTGGCTCAATACGGGCGTTTACGTCCTTCATGTTAAGCAGAGGAACACCGGAGTTTCGACGGTCATTCTCGATGTCAAAATACTCAAAGGCGTCTGCGTTCTGCTCAACAACACTCTTGAGCTCGGACCAATCGCCAAAGACTACCTTTGAGGCGTCCTCTCCATACACGCGAGAAGATCCATACGACACAGAAGCACCCTCACGCTCTTTGACGTAGAGCTTAATGGGGGTCTTCTTCTCTGAAGTGGCAATGTAATTAATAATTTCCTGGGCGTCCATGCACGTCCTTTCTCAATCAAACAGATGCTGACCTATACAGGTCAGCACATGCGGTTATCCAAAAATCAACTCTTCAAAGGTATAAAAACCTGGAGCTTTTGTAAGCAATTTCTCAGCACACGCAACGGCACCATTCACAAAAATCTGACGAGACGTTGCGCGATGTGTCAGACAGACTTCTTCATCCTGTCCAAAGAAGTGCACCTCATGAGTACCAGCAACAGTACCGCCCCTGAGCGCAAACACGCCAATCTCGTCTTTGGAGCGAGCTCCACAGAAACCCTCGCGCCCAGAAACAACGGGGCGAGTTCCCTCAGGATCAATAGCAGCAAGCAGCATCTTTGCTGTACCGGATGGAGCGTCAACTTTCTGGTTGTGGTGCGTCTCCACAATCTCGGTATCCCAGCCGTCAAGTGCCTCAGCAGCCATAGCAACCGCACGCCTCAACACGGCAACGCCCACCGAATAGTTTGCTGCGTGGATCACCGGCACGTTCTCCCCCAGCTGCTTCAACTCCAAAAGCTGCTCTGGCGAGAAACCCGTGGTGCCAGAAACCAGTGCGCACCCGCGCTCACGTACAAAGCCGACAACAGCGTCAAAGGCAGCAACACCAGAGAAATCCACAACCACATCAGGCGTCTGCTCAACGGTGCTCAGTTGACTGATATTCTCGTGACCAAACGCACCAAGTACCTCAAAGCCGCGAGCAATCAGGGTTTGCTCGATGAGCTTTCCCATCTTGCCGGTACCAATTACTACTGCACTAGGCATCAAGAAGACCAGCCTTTCTCATAGCATTTTCAAGCACCTCTGCATGCTCTTCTGTCATCTTCCACAGAGGCAAACGATAATTCTCTTCCATAAAGCCCATACGAGCCAGCGCGGCCTTTACAGGAATTGGATTAACCTCGCAGAAGAGCGCGTGAACCAGGTCAAGATACTGAAGCTGTAGCTCACGGGCAAGAGAAACCTCGCCGCGGTGCCATGCAACTACTAGGTCATGAACCATCTTTGGATCAAGGTTAGACCAAACAGAAATAACACCAGAGGCACCCAAGGAAAGCAGAGGCACAATCATATCGTCATTTCCGGACCACATAGTAAAGTCATCGCTCAGATAACGAGCAACCTTTGTTGCGTATGCAATGTCTCCAGAAGCCTCTTTAATGCCCCATGCATTTGGATGTGCCGCAAGCCTCTGAACGTTACGCTCAGAAATTGAACAACCCGTTCTGCCAGGGATGTTATACAAGATGCACGGAACATCAACGCGGTCTAGTACATACGAGAAGTGCTGGTAGATGCCCTCTTCGTTACTCTTGTTGTAATAAGGAGTAATCAGAAGCAGACCATCAACACCCGCCTTCTCTAGAGCCTCTGCTTTGCGCAAAGACTCAGCAGAAGAGTTGGAGCCAGCACCGCCAATAACAGGAACTTTGCCCTGAGCTCTGGCAAGGATTGCCTTAACTACCTCGATGTCCTCCTCATCTGTCATGGTTGAGGACTCGCCAGTGGTACCAAGAGCGAGAATGCCGTCAATTCCCTGCTCAATCTGGAAGTCTACAAAGCGCTCAAGTGCTTCGAAGTCAACATTTCCCTGAGCATCAAATGGGGTTACTAAAGCGGTGATTGCACCAGTCAAATTCTTCATGTCCATAGTTTTTCTCGCCCTCTAACGTGTGGTGTTTATAGTTGTTTGTTGCGCAAGATCAGAAAAATCGGAGCCATCAAATGCAAGCGTTGCAAAGTAATCGGCCTCAGTCTCAGCGCGGCGAATAAGCTGCACGGATCCATCTTCTAGAAGCAGCAGCTCAGCGGAGCGCAGACGGCCGTTGTAGTTATAGCCCATCGAGAAACCATGAGCGCCGGTATCGTGAATGAACAAGAGGTCACCCACGGCAACCTCTGGGAACTGGCGGTTCTTTGCAAACTGATCGTTATTCTCGCAAAGTCCGCCTACAACGTTGTACGTATGTGTTG
>CALFOQ010000025.1:0-39885 GCA_937921235.1 uncultured Atopobium sp.
AAGCGCACCAAGTCTGAGCTATTTGCCGGTTTTTCTCGCCACGTCTGAGTAAATTTACTCAGACTTCATGCACTTTTTAGGCGCGCATGGCGCGCCCGGCGAGAAACCCGTGCACCCGCGCAGCTCGCGGGCCAAGCGTTCGCACAAAAAGAGCCCGGATGCCGCGCAATAGCATCCGGGCTTTGGTGTGTCTAGACGGAGGAGAGGGCCGTTGCTAGACAAGATGTGTATCGTACCTTGTTCGTGTACTGCGTTTATTCCCGCTTCACAGCTTGTTTACACGAGCTTTACTTACCAACAAACTCCGAGATGGTCTTGTACAGGTCGCTTGCCTGGAAGTCCTTGATGACCTTGGAATCTTTCCTCTGGTCGCAGACCTCAAGCAGAGCCTTCAGGGAAGCCTTATCGGGGTCAGTCTGATAATCTGCCTCGGCCTGAATGAGCTTGTACTTGGCAATGACCATGTCCATGAGCTTGGCGTTGTTGCCCTCGGCGTTTGCGTCGTCAAGGCCATCAAATGCCAGCGTAGAAACAACTCCGTAGCCGCCGGTCAGGAAGTGGTTGCCCACAAAGTCGTTAGGGTTGACCTTATTGTCGATGACAGGCGAGTTCTTGGTATTGGTGAGCAGCACCAAGCTGGTGTTGTTGTAGACGTCGATGACGGTAAGCGTGCCAGTCCAGCCGGTGTGACCAACGGTTGCTGCGTTTGCAATTGGCGAGAAGGCCCACTGGTAGCCAATATGACCCTTACGCCTCCAGCCCAAACCGTAGGTAACGCTGGTGTCCTTTGGCTTGATAAACTGGTCGTGAACGTCCTCGCTGAAGAGCATGGTGTTTCCGTAGCCACCACGGTTCATAACGGTCTGGACAAGAACAGCCAGGTCGGAAGCGTTGGCAAACAGACCAGCGTGACCAGAGATACCACCCATGGCGTAGTAGGCCTTCTCGTCATGGACGGTGCCCTGAATGGTGTCGGTACGCATGTTGTCAAAGGTAATGAGGCCGTCGCGGGTGTTGCCGTTAAGCTCGGTAGCTGCGATTCCGTCAGCCTTGAAGCCGTTGTCCAGTGGGTTGAACGTGACGTTCTTGAGTCCCAGTGGCTCGTAGAGAGCTTCCTTAACGTACTGATCAAGGCGCTTGTTGGTGATCTTCTCGATGATAAAACCAAGAAGCATGTAGTCTACGTCGGAATAGGCAGTCTTAGTACCTGGGACGTATTGCAGAGGGGTCTCGATAATCTTCTGCAGAATCTCGTCGCGATTCTGAGAGTACAGCTTCTGGTTTGCGTTTGGCTGTGGATCGTCAGGCTTCTCTGGGTTGTAGTTGCGGTTGTGGTATTGAGGATCTGGTGGGAATCCAGCCTGGTGCTCTAGGATCTCACGAACGGTGAGGTCATTCTTGCCCAGGATCTTATCGCCCTCCTGGTCCTTGAAGTCTGGAATGTACTCCTGAACCTTCTTGGAGACGTCCAGCTGACCGTCGGTAACCAGCTTCTCAATTGCCAGGTTAGTGGCATACATCTTTGTGTTAGAGGCCAGGTCATAGAGGGTATTGTCGTCAACAGCCTTGCCATCTTTGATGCGAGAGCCGTCCTTGTTGTAAGAATTGACGTTACCGTAGTTGGTCTTCTTGATAATCTTGCCGTACCTGGTAACTACCAGCTGAGCAGAGGTAAAGCCGTTGGCAATCTCTGCGTTGATGATCTGGTCAATCAGCTTGAAGTTGTCGTTGTCGGCGTAATCTTTGGTGCCGTCAATAAGGGTTGGGTAGCCAATCTTGACCTCAAAGGTTGCCTGAGTCTCTTTAACGGTGCTGACCTGCAGGCGGTTGTCGCCGTTGACAGTTACGTCAGAGATGTCAATCTGGTTCCAGGAAGAGCCGTCAAGCTTGTCGGTTGGAACTTGGTGACCGTTTACAAAGAGCGCAAAGCTTTGAGGCTCGGAGCTCTTTACATAGATGGCGCCCTGACCAGCAAAGCAAACAAAGCTGTTGAGCTGGTTGGTAACAAGAGAGTCGTCAAATGCCTCGTTGTCGTTTAGAACAGGGAAGACCTTCTCGTACTGGAAGGTTCCGTCTACAGAGTCAACCTTCTTTGCGGTTCCCTTAGCAGCAGTTGCGCCACCCTTTGTCTGGCAGGCGGTAAGGCCAAGACCTGCAAGAGCGGCTAGACCAAGAGCACTTCTGCTCAGAAATTGCCTTCTGGTCTGTCCAGCAGGGGAGCCTGCGTTAGATGAGTGCTCAGAGAGAGCGTTTTGATTCTGGTGCAAATCTTCGTTGGTGCGCATATCGTCTCCTTCGGTTTTGCCTTAGGTGAAACACCTGCTATCTCAATTGGCTGAGATAATTTGCGCTTATAATGACGTGCGTTTCATCAAAATTGCAGCTAGTTTGTCCAAGATGAAATAATGGGTACGTTAACGTACTGCGAGTGGTATCAAAAAAGCTGTCAATGGTATCTAAATTTGAATTTTTTAGGCAAAGATGAAATATTTTAATCAGGTTTTACGTGGTCAAATGTCTACTCGATAGTAAAAGTTTTTATGAAGTGATAGTAACGTACCTAAAATAAGGCTCAGTTTTTGCGACAATTGTCCCCGCATTATGCTGGGAAAACATGAGCAGTCACGCATGCAACGCACATGGAGCGCGCTTACACTTGCGTATGCAATACTACCGTTTACGGTACTGCCTACTTTACAGATGAAATTTTTATGGCATCGTGAAACAATATAGTCAAACGTTTTAGTCAACTGGACGGCCGGAGGTGATTGCGTGAGAGGTGTTCGTCTACGCCTGGAAGAGTATCGCAAGAATGCTAGTTCAGCTGAACGCGATATTGTCGACTATATTCTGTCCGATCCAGAGGCGGCAGTTGGTCAATCAATCCATAAACTAGCAGCTCAAACGTATACATCTGCATCAACGGTTGTCAGGCTTTGCAAAAAGCTTGGCTGCGGTGGCTATAAAGAGTTCCAGCAGGCACTTATTTACGAGCTGGCAGTAAGTAACAAAAGCAACGATATTGCTGTCGGCGGCGTTATTGCAGGTGACACCACTGATGTGATTATCGAAAAAGTTACGGCAAAGAACATTTCTTCGCTGGAGCTTACCAGGCAATTGCTTGACGCTCAGGTTGTTGACTCAGTTGTTTCACTCATGATGCAAGCTCATTCCATCTGCCTCTTTGGCATGGGAGCTTCGCTTCTGGTTGCAAGAGATCTACAGCTCAAACTCATGCGCCTTAACATCAACTGCAATTTGAGCGACGATTACCACTCTCAGATGCTCTACGCCAAAAACATGGGGCGAGAAGATCTTGCTATTGTGGTCAGCTACTCAGGCCTTACGCGAGAAGCCATTGAGTGTGCGTGGATTGCAAAGGCAAACGGCGCCAAGGTGGTTGCCATTACCCGCGGTGGCATTGACTCGGAATTGATTCACCGCTCCGATTACGTTTTGGGCGTTGCAGAAACAGAGCACATCATGAGAAGTGGCGCTATGTCTTCAAGAATTGCCCAGCTCAACGTAGTAGATGCGCTCTTTGCAGCCTATGTAAATAGAAATTACGAGAAGAGCGTTAAGCGTTTCTCGACAAACTATATTGGCAAGTTGGATTTAGCCGAGCATGTCAATACGCTTTCTTCTGACCAAGATTTGCCTGGTATAGCCAACGACGTTATTGCGTAAAAATCACAACACAGAAGGTGAAAACGTGATTGATTTAACAAAACTTGTCACCGAGACGAGAAACCCCAACACCATGGGCCTGGATCAGATGACCCCGCTTGAGCTGGTCAGCGTTATGAACCAGGAAGACCTCAACGTGGTAGCTGGTGTAAAAGAGGTGCTTCCGCAGGTAGCACAGACTATCGAGTGGGCGGTTTCCTCGCTTGAGGCTGGCGGCAGAATCGTCTACTTTGGCGCAGGAACTTCTGGTCGTCTGGGCGTTTTGGACGCAGTTGAGTGTCCACCTACCTTTGGCGTTTCTCCCGACGTGGTTGTTGGTCTTATCGCCGGTGGCGAGAAGGCCTTTGTACGTGCAGTTGAAGGCGCGGAAGATTCTCTTGATCTGTGCGAAGAAGAGTTCAAGAAGATCGGCCTGAACAAGAACGATATTGCTATTGGAATTGCAGCTAGTGGTCGCACACCTTACGTTATTGGTGGCCTGCGCTATGCTCGCTCTTTGGGCTGCAAGACCGTTGCCATTGCTTGCAATAAGGGCTCTGAAGTGGGCAAAGAGGCAGATCTTGCCATTGAGCCTTCTTGTGGACCTGAGGTGCTCACAGGCTCTACACGTCTTAAGTCCGGTACTGCTCAGAAGATGATTCTGAACATGATTTCTACCGGTTCTATGGTTGGCGTGGGTAAGGCATATCAAAACCTCATGGTTGACGTGCAGCAGACCAATAAGAAGCTGGTAGTTCGTGCGCAGAACATCACCATGGCAGCAACTGGGTGTACTCGTGAAGAGGCAGCTCAGGCGCTTGATCAGGCTGATGGTAATGCAAAGCTTGCTATTGTCATGCTGCTGACCAAGATGCCTGTAGAAGAGGCTAAAGCTAAGCTTGAGGCGGCTCATGGTCATGTTAGAGGTGCTCTGTAGTAATACTGTAGGAACAAATGACACAAGCGTGAGCATTTTGTTCCGGCCGCATCGGTCAGTGGTATCAGCGTGACGTGCAAATGGTTGCAAAGTTTTTAAAAAACGCTTAATTTACCTGCAGTAACGGGGCGTTCAAATTAGGTCAAAACATGAAACAATGAACCACAGGTATGGATTGTTATACCATCAAGTTCATTTTTTATGTATTCTTGATAAGTATTTGTTGCAACATCGCAACGAGAGAAAGAAGGAAAGTATGGATTACACCAAGCTTTCAGAACAGATTCTTGCTGCCGTCGGTGGCAAAGAAAATGTTCAGAGCAACATGGTCTGCATGACCAGGCTCCGCATTAAGACCGCAGATCCTGCAAAGGTTGACTCTGAGGCTATCAAGGCTATTGATGGCGTTATGGGTCTGGTCGAGGATGCAGAGTACCTTGAGGTTGTTCTTGGTCCTGGCGTTGTCAACAAGGTTATTGTTGAGTTCTCCAAGCTTACCGGCGTTGCTGCTGGTGACGCATCTGAGGACGACGTTGTTTCTGCAGCTAAGGACAACAAGGCAGCTCAGAAGGCTAAGTATGAGAACAAGCCTGTTCAGCGCTTCCTCAAGAAGATTGCTAACATCTTTGTTCCACTGCTTCCTGGCATCATTTCTGCAGGTCTGATTAACGGTATCATCAACGTTATCAACTTCTCCACTGGTAAGGCTTATGCCAACGAGTGGTGGTTCGCAGCTATCTGGACCATGGGTTGGGCACTTTTCGCTTACCTGCCAGTTCTCGCTGGCGAGAACGCTGCCAAGGAGTTTGGCGGTTCTCGCGTTCTTGGTGCTATGGCTGGTGCACTTTCCATTGCTAACGCTGGTATGCCTCTTCTTGCTTCCAAGACTGTTGATGGCGTTGCAACTCGTCTGGTTCACCTTCCATTCAGCCTTCCAACTGTTGCTTTCAAGGAGGGCGCATTTATCGTCGCTTCCTCTGACCTGTTCAACGCAGCAGCAGGCGGCATGATTGGTGCAATCATCTGCGCAATCTTCTTCGCATTCCTGGAGAAGAACCTGCACAAGGTTATGCCAAGTGTTCTTGACACCTTCCTGACTCCACTTTGCACCGTCATCATCGGTGTTATTGGTTCTGTCCTGATTCTTCAGCCTGCAGGTGCATGGCTCACTCAGGCAATCTTCTTTGTCCTTCAGTTCTTCTATGACAAGCTTGGCGTCTTTGGTGCTTACCTGCTTGGTTCTACCTTCCTGCCACTGGTTTCCGTTGGTCTTCACCAGGCACTTACCCCAATCCACGTTATGCTTAACAACCCAGAGGGCCCAACTCAGGGTATCAACTACCTGCTTCCTCTGCTGATGATGGCAGGCGGCGGCCAGGTTGGTGCTGGTCTTGCAATCCTCTTCAAGACCAAAAACAAGCGCGTCAAGAAGTACCTGACCGAGTCCATCCCAGTTGGTATGCTCGGCATCGGCGAGCCTCTTATGTACGCAGTTACCCTGCCTCTTGGTAAGCCATTCATTACCGCATGCCTTGGCTCCGGTATTGGCTCCGTAGTTGCTTACCTCTTCCACCTTGGTACCGTTTCCCAGGGCGTCTCCGGCCTCTTTGGTCTGCTGATTGTCCAGCCTGGTAACCAGGTCTTCTACCTGCTTGCAATGCTTCTTGCTTACGCTGCAGGCTTCGCACTTACTTGGTTCTTTGGCGTTGACGAGGATCGTATTAACGACGTCTTCGGCGAGTAAAAACCACACGTTTTAGAAACGTTTATCCCTCTTCTTAGGTATCCTAGGAAGAGGGATTTTTCTTCTCGCTCGGTGTTCTGGCTGGCCGTCGATCTTTTCGTCTGGCGAGAAACCCGTCTTTTAGAAGCGTTTGCAATTTACTTGGAGGATTTATGCGCACCGGAATTTCACTGTATTTTGCCAGTGGATATGAAGCTAATGCCGAGGTTGTAGCAAAAGCGCAGGCAGCCGGATGCCACTACGCCTTTACATCTCTCCAGATTCCTGAGGAAGAGGGGATTGATTATCGCACTGAGGCTCGTAAGCTCTTGGAACTTTGTAGGAAGGCGGAGATTAACCTCATTGCTGATGTTTCTCCTGCTACTCTTTCCAAACTTGGCGTTCAGAAGTTTGACGAGCTTGCAGAGCTTGGCATTACGTACGTGCGTCTTGACTTTGGGTTTGACGCGGCGGAGACCGTAGAGCTTTCTCGCAAGTTCCACGTGGTCTTTAACGCTTCGACTATCACCAAGGACGACATTTTCGCATGGCGTGCAGCTGGTGCCGACTTCACTCGTTTTGCCGCCTGCCACAATTACTATCCCAAGAGCTACACGGGCCTTTCGCTGGAGCGCGTTGCACAGATTAACGCACGCCTTTCGGCGCTTGGATTCCAGATTTTCTCGTTTGTTCCTGGTGAGGTTTTCCGTGGTCCTCTCTATGAGGGGCTGCCAACTGTCGAGGAACACCGTGGACTTTCGGGCGATGCGCTTATTCAGGCAATGCTTGCTCTTTACGACGCTGACTCTGACGTGGTGCTTATTGGCGACCCAGATGTTACTGAGGCTACGTGGAAGCGCATTGGTCAGCTTGAGCAAAACTGCATTGAGCTAAAGACGGAGCTCAAGCCTGAATTTGAGTATCTGTATAATCGACTTCAGACCGATCGACCTGATTCCAGCTCGTATATTATTCGCTCGCAGGAGTCCAGGCTGTGGAAAGACGCTCCCGTATACGACGCAAAGCCTTCTACCTGGGAAACTGTTGCTACCGGTGCCATCTTGGTAAGTAGCAAGGCATATGGCCGTTATGCAGGCGAGCTTTCGATTGCTCGTGGTCTTTTGGAGCTTGATGCTCGCGACAACGTTGCAGGTAGTATCTGCGAAGAGGATCGAGCTTTCTTGCCGTACATTCACTCCGGCCGCGGCTTTAGATTTATCCACAGGTAAACAGCGGTTTTTTGCTGGTTGAGCTGGACATCTACACTGTTCGTACGAGCGTGCCATGCACGTCGTGGTTAAGCGGCGTGTAAGGCGCGCTGGAGCGCGCGAGGCGTACTGAGCGAGCGAGGCTTACAGGGCGCTCAAAATGTACGAATGTACCTCGCGTGCATAAAGACCGCTTAATATGCACAAAAACTAATCAAGAAATTGATATGTCATTCAGAGGGTGCTGTTTTGGGTAAAAAACCCGTTTAGTTGGGGATAATTTTTTAGTTTTGTCATTTTGGCATTTACGTTTAAGCAGTTCAGAAATAATGTGAATGTTCACGAAAAATTCGTCCAATTAAAACCGCTGGTAAAACGATTGCATAGAAGTTTACCAATCCTGCATACCCCAACTAAACGCGTTTTTTACCACTTTGCACTGAAATGGGCCATTTTTGGAACAAAGTAAGTTACTTCGGCCAAAAAAGGCCAGTTGGCGCCAAAATGGCAGGCGACCAAGCTATGTGCAACCGTGTTTCGCACGAGCAATAAGCTTCCTAAATAGCAAAGGTTTTCCCACTCAACAAAGAATTGCCTGCTAAACAAACTGCCTCCTATTTCTCCGGTGTTGGGAAATAGGAGGCAGCTCAAAAGTTAGTGTAATAACGCTTTACAGCTTGACGATAACATCCTCGGCTGGCTGGCGACGCTTCTGGACAGGATCCATATCACGATAGCCCAGGCTAAGCATGCAGGAAACGCCAAAGTCGTTGTACTGTCCACCGTCGAGAAGACCCTCTTCTTCCAAAATCTTATCGACAGCCTCGCGGTTGAAGCCCTCGATTGGGCAGCTATCGACTCCAATCATAGCGGCCATAGTGAGCATGTTTGAAAGCGCAATGTAGGTCTGCTTGCAAGCCCAGTCAAAGGTGGCACGCTCGTTGCCTACCAGGTCAAACATGTTCTCCTGGAAGTTTTTGAAAGCAGCCGCATAGGTTGGTTCAAAGTCTGCAGGAAGCTGCTTGATGTCGTGCATCATGTGCTTTACGTAAGCAGACTCTGCGTTGACGTTCTTGCGAGCAAGAAGAATAACCAGGTAGTGAGCACCGTTAAGGGATGCGCGAGCACCATAGCATGGCTCGTAAAGTTTCTCTTTAAGGCGAAGTGACTGCTCAGAGGCCTGATCCTCTCGCAGATTAACAACCAGGAAACGCCAGGGCTCTAGACCATAGGAGCTTGGTGCCAGACGACCAGCCTCGAGAATTGCCTCAAGGTCCTCGTCAGAGACATTTTTGGTAGGGTCGTACTTTTTGGTTGCAAGTCTCCACTGGTAGGACGAGAGAACTTTGTTTGCAACGTGTTGTGCGGAACAGGCCATACGTGGTCCTTTCTTGTTGTGGTGCTCTGGTGAGCTGGAGGTACGCTGTTGGACGGCTGTGAGCTGAGAGATGCAGTGAGCTGGGCGTTACTCGGAGAGCGTGCTACTCGGAAACGATAAAGCGACCGGGCTGTCCCAGCTCCCACGTGCCCTTGAGGTCGGCGGCTAGCTCAAAGTGCAGTTTGGAAATACCCAGGTCATAGTCTTGGACAAGGTGACGTTGGTTAGGCATAGACGCGCTTACCACGCCATCTGTCAGGTCAAATACAACGGGAAGTTTGTTAATAGCGGTTGGACATGCCAAAACCGCATTAATGCCGCGGTTAAACCACTCGGGCATCTTCTCTGGTTCAGTTGGCTGGCCGTTCGCAGTCATAATCTGCGTAGGCTTCTTGGTGCGCAGGCGAATTGCAGTACGAATGCCCTCCTGCTTGAGCGGAATCTTCTCCGGAGCGTATCCGATGGAGATAATAATGCCCAGCTTAAGGCCGTTATACTCGTCGCGAGCCAGGGTCTTCCAGTCCATGGTCTCGGCAATCCAGCACGAGCCAATGCCCAGCTGTGTGGCGAGAAGAACGATCTTCTCGCCACAGTAACCGATGAGCTCACGGGCAATTGCGTCTTCACAATAACCTGCTACGTAGTGGTAAATGGGGCCGACAATAGACCTGTTCTTCATGTGGACGGAGGTGCCGTCCTCGAGGTGAGGACCTTCTATGGTAAGGATTGCGGGGTGATCGGGTGCAACCTCTGCCATCTGGGCATTTGTGACGTCAATAGCTTCCTGAAGCTGAGAGAGTTTCTCTTGCTCAATAGGCTTTTGGTCGTAGGCGCGCAGAGAAATGCGCTGGTCCATGGCTTCTTTTACGTCCATCGTGGTCCTTCCTGGAGCAAGGTTAGAGCAGAGAGCCAAATCGCTTAACGTAGAGGCTCTTGATTATGGTGATAAGAACCATATACCCGCTCATGAGTGCCACTAACCACCCAAAGAACGACAAAGGCAGAGCAACAAGGCTTAAAGGCTGGGCAAACATGGGCAGATACGGAAGAGCGCTAACCACAATGATTCCCGCAGTT
Organism: uncultured Atopobium sp.; assembly: GCA_937921235.1. GTDB lineage: Bacteria > Actinomycetota > Coriobacteriia > Coriobacteriales > Atopobiaceae > Lancefieldella. Next base: position 9,990 of record CALFOQ010000025.1, read on the forward strand.
GTGAGGGCAAACAGTGAGGTAGAAGGCATGCTCTGAACAAACGGAATCTTGTTGGTTCTAAGTGCGTGAAGAACAAAGGTCTGGGTCCACATGGATTCGATGAACCAGCCTGTTTGGAAAGACAGGATAAAGAGTGCCTGAGCTGCGGTATTTCCGGCTGCGACAAGTTCTGCCCAGGTTCCTCCGGCAAGGGCGGGAGAGACCACAAAGAACATAAGCGCAAAGGTCAGTACATCAAAGATTGAACTGACTGGTCCAATCCAAAGCATAAAGTTTGTAATCGAATGAGCATCCCAAGAGCGAGGGCTTGAAAGGAACGAATCATCAACGTTGTCCCATGGAATTGCGATGCAGGTAACGGTATATGCCAATCCCAAAAGGAGCAGCTGGAGGGCGCTCATAGGCAAGAACGGCAGGAAGAAGCTGGCCACCAAAACGGACAGCACGTTACCAAAGTTGGAGCTTGCGGTTGCCTTGATGTACTTGATGGTGTTGCCGTAGGTTCTGCGACCCTCTTCGACACCGTGTTCAAGTACCAGCAGATCTTTCTGCAGCAAGATGATGTCTGCGGACTCTTTTGCCACGTCAACGGCGGTATCGACGGAGATTCCTACGTCGGAAGAGCGCATGGCGGCAGCGTCGTTAATGCCGTCGCCCATGAAGCCGACCACGTGGTTGTTGGACCTGAGCGCAGAGACAACGCGAGCCTTTTGCATAGGGGAAAGCTTTGCAAAAAGCTGGGTCTTCTCGACACGCTCTTTGAGCTGCTCATCGTTGAGATTCTCTACGTCGCTTCCAAGTAAGAGCTCGTCAACGTGGATGCCCACCTTCTTGCAGACGGCAGCAGCAACGCCCTCGTTGTCACCGGTGAGCACTTTGACCTGCACGCCTCTCTGGTTGAGCTTGGCAATTGCCTCGCGAGCGCTCTCTTTTGGCGGATCCAAGAAGGCCAGGTAGCCAATAAGTACCATGTCGCGCTCATCGTCTACGCCAAACTCGCCGACGCCACGAGGGTCGCTCTTCTGAGCAACGCCAACCACGCGCATACCCTCCTGATTGAGCTGGTAGACGCGGTCCATGACGCTCTTGCGCTGGGCGGGAGTGAGCGGCTTAATCTCGGAGTCCAGGTCAACAAAGGAGCATGCGTTGAGGACTTCCTCGACGGCGCCCTTGGTGATCATCTGCGTCTTGTCAGTTTTAGTGTTTCTCACCACAACGCTCATGCGGCGACGCTCAAAGTCAAACGGGACCTCGTCGATTTTCTCGTACTCAATGCTCAGCAGGTTAGTGGGCAGTTCGTCGTTGGAAGTCTTGATAATTGCGTTGTCAATGAGGTTGCGAAGGCCGGTCTGGAAGTAACTGTTCAGATACGCGTGACGGAGCACGCGAGGATCCTCTTCACCCAGAATGTTGAGGTGACGCTCAAGCACAACCTCGTCTGCGGTGATGGTACCGGTCTTGTCGGTGCACAGGATGTCCATGGCACCCAGGTTTTGGATTGCGGCCGGATTCTTAACAATAACGTCCTGCTTGGCCATTTGCGTTCCACCGCGAGAAAGGCAAGTGGTCACAATAACAGGCAGCATCTGAGGGGTAATGCCAACGGCAACAGAGACGCTGAAGAGCAGCGCGTCAAACCAGTCACCCTTGAGGAATCCGTTTGCAAAGAACACGATAGGGCACATGATCAGCATGAACGAGACAAGCACTTTAGAGACGGACTTGAGACCCTCGTCAAAGCTGGTCTCGCCGGCAGGCTGCTGGAGCAGCTCAGACATGGTTCCCACGTAGGATTTGTTGCCGGTTGCAACTACCACTACCGTTGCACTTCCTGACTGAACCGTAGTGCCCGCGAACAGCAGATTTGTGCATTCAGAGAGCGAGAGGGGATAGCGGGTTCCATCTGCGCGACGGCGAGCGTGTACTACACCAGCGGTTTTCTCGACAGGCTCTGATTCTCCGGTGAGTGCGGTCTCGTTGACAAAGAGGTCCTTGGCGTCCAGAACGCGGCAGTCCGCGGGGATCATGTCTCCTGAGGCAAGGCGGATGATGTCGCCAATAACTACCTGTTCAAAGGGGATTTCTTCTCCCAGGGCGGAAGCAAGTTTGGGCTCTTCAGGGGTTTCGGCCTCGTCGGCGGGGTCTTCGACTTCGTCGGCGGCTTCATCTGCGGCGTATTCGTCCTCGAAGTCCACGGCGGCGTTTACGGCGCCATCCGAGTCCTGGTCGAAGCCCTGGTCAACGTGCTGGTCAGCGTCCTGGTCAACGCCCGTGTCATCAAAATCGATGGGGCGACGGATAACTCTTGTGGTTGAGGTCACCATTTTTGAGAGCGCTGCCGCCGCCGAGGCTCCCTTGGAGCTCTGGACAAAGTCGATAATGCCGGAGATAAGCACCATTGCGGTGATGATGACGACGGTTGACGGGTCCTTCTCGCCATCTGCGGCAAGGGCCACGTTAGTGACGTAAGAAATGCCTGCGAGCGCAATCAAAATGAAGGTGAAGGGGCTTGCAAAGCTTTTGAGTAGGCGGATGATAAAGGGCTCTTCGGCGGCGCTGGTGATAACGTTTGGGCCGTCGAGGTCGTATTTTGCCTGCGCGATGTCAATGGCAAGGCCGTCCGGGGTGGTATGGAACTTTCTACAGACGCTCTTTACCGAGTGAGTTGCGGCAAAGGTCAAGGACTGTCCAAGCTCTCCCGAGGTGGTCTGAGCTGTCTTTGTTTGAGCTGTCTTTGTTTGAGTTGTGCGCTTCATGATTGCCATGTGCACCTCCGAAGATTAGTAAAAACGAATGACTAACTGGTTGGTGTATGACGCAAACTGAAAGCGTTCTGTTATGTGCGAGATTTGAAACCGAATGGTCTGAAATCGGGTCATAGATTTATATATCTACAGAATCAAAATAATTACAAATGAGCAGGTAAATCTGTAAATGTATAAGCCAATAAGAGCTCTTGCAGTTTCAATTCAGTTAAAATCAAATCTAAAACTTTTTATGGGAGGTTCCTTTATATCCCATACGCACATGAACAGAATCATCGTCGGCTGTCATACGTAAGCCGCTACTTCGACCAGGCATATAAAGCACCTCCTTAAAATTAGGTGTTTTGCAAGAGCAACGTCACTTAAAAAATGAACGTCCGTTCACTCAAGCACTCTAAGAGTAGTTGGGTTGACGAGATTGGTCAAGTAATTACTATATACCCTATAAACAGGACATTTATTTAATACATACTGTCGAGAAGAACGTCGGGCTGCAACGTCGAGAAGAGCGTTGCACATCGTGGTGAGTGCTGAACTAAACCGTTGACCGGCAACGTCGAGCAGCAACGCCGAGCACGGTACTCTTGCAAAGAAGGGACCTCACATGGGCAAAGTGATTGTATTTGGAAGCTTGAACATGGATATCTCTATCGAGGCAGACAAGATGCCTCAGCAAGGCGAGACTATTGGTGGCAAAAACCTTGTTACCAGCCCAGGTGGAAAGGGTGCTAATCAGGCTGTTGCTGCAGCTCGAATGGGTGCGGACGTTCACATGATTGGCGCGGTTGGTGCTGACTCGTTTGGACAAGATCTCAAGCAGTCGCTTATTGGCTACGGAGTCAATGCAGAGCAGGTAGATGAGCTGTCTGGAGTCTCCACTGGTGTTGCTGTGATCGTGCGCGTTGGCGGCGATAACCGTATCATTTTGGACCACGGTGCAAATCACGCGTGCACAGCCGACGACGTAAAAGCAGTGCTCGATCGCATTGCGGAGCCAGGAGATGTGTTCTTGACGCAGTTCGAGTGTGAGTTGTCGACCACGTTTGAGCTCATCAGGTACGCACATGAGTTGGGACTCTATACGATGGTGAACCCATCGCCATCGGCTACCATGACCACCGGTCTTCTCGCCAGCGTGGACGTGCTTTGCCTGAACGAGATTGAGTTTGCAGACTTGTTTGGCGAGGGCAAGATCAGTCCGCTGGCAGATCCTGAGGCTGCAGTGCAGAAGGTGCTTGCAAGTGGCGTGGCAACTGCGGTGTTGACGCTGGGTTCCAAGGGTTCCATTGCTGCCGACTCGCACGGCGTGTACCAGCAGGAATGTTACCGCGTGGACACCGTGGACACTACCTGTGCAGGCGACACGTTTATGGGTACGCTTGCTGCGTTTCAGGCATCGGGACAGCTAGAGGGGCACGATATCAAGCAGGCTCTCGATGTGGCCGCGAAGGCTGCGGCGCTTGCTACCACTAAGGTTGGCGCTCAGCAATCAATTCCAACGTATCAGCAGGTAGTTGAGTTTTAGGTTAAAATTACCGTGATTATTGCTCCATAATTTGCAGCTTACACGCAGTTCAAATAGCTCCAACCAAGTCCAAACGCAGTCTAAACGCAGTTCAAACGTAACGTACACGCAGCTCAAACGCAGTTTAAACGCACAAAGGAGACTTATGACAACGCTTTCAACTAAAACGCGTGTCATTATTGACACGGATCCCGGCATTGACGACGCCATTGCGCTGGGATTTGCCCTGGCCGCAAAGGCGCTGGATATCAAGCTTATTACTACCGTTAGCGGAAATGTTGGCATCGAGAGCGTCACCAATAATGCCCTCAAGCTGCTCAAATTCTGGAATCAGCATGTGCCTGTTGCGCGTGGTGCTGCCGAGCCTCTGCTCAGAAAGCCTATGGACGCAAGTGACGTCCACGGTGCTTCGGGCATGAGGGGCTACGAATTTGACGGCATTCAGCCGGACTGTCTGCTCGAAGAAACTGCACTTGAAGCACAACATCGTGTCATCATGGAGGGCGCTTCGGTTGGCGAGAAAACCACGCTGGTGACGCTTGGCCCTCTGACCAACATTGCACTGCTACTGAAAGCATACCCACAGGTCAAAGAGCATATCGAGCGTATTGTTATGATGGGTGGCGCTCTGACCCGCGGAAACCTTGGCGTCATGTCTGAGTTTAACGTGGGCGTTGACCCCGAGGCAGCAAAAATTGTCTTCGCATCCGGCGTTCACGTGGCCATGGTTGGCCTTGAGGTGGGTGACGCTGCTCGCGTCATGCCCGAGGACATCGAGAACATCCAGAACTCCGGCAAGAGCGGCGACATGCTGGTCAAGCTGCTGCTCAACTACCGCGTTCATTACCAGGAGGAGGGCTTCAGCATGTACGACCCAACGGCCGTGGCCTACCTGCTGGCTCCTCAGATGTTCGAGACCAAAGACGTGTTTGTGGACGTTGAGTGCGCTGGAGGCTTAACCGCTGGCTGCACCGTCGTTGACCTGGCCGGATACCTTGGCGAGAAACCCAATGCAACCGTGTGCGTTGGAGTTGACCAAAAGGCATTCCGCACTTGGTTTGTCCACCAGATCCAAAAGTGCAACGTCCTCGACGGCTCCGCACCTGCAGTTGAAGGCGTGCTGCTGAACTAAAACGTTGCCGGGGCAGTGTGCTGTTGGACTAGATGCTGCTGAACTAACATCGTCGCTCCAAAACTTACAAGAAAAAAGCCTCTTCTCGCCGTTGAGAAGAGGCTTTGTTGTGTGTAAAAGTGCTGGTTGGTAACGTAAATTAGCCGATGATAGTCATTACTATCGGGATGACAATCGCAAAAAGCACCGTTGAAGTTGCAACAACGTTAGTTGCAAATTTGACGTCAGCCTTACCCTCGTTTGCCAGAATTGGCAGAACGGTTAGCGCTGGAACTGCGGCCTGGATGATAAACGTTCTAGTTTCAAGTACGTTCTGTGTACCAAACACGCCGGTAAACGCCATGATTACGCCAACCATAATAAGCGGGGCAATAACAAATTTACCAATAAGCGCAATTGCCGTGTCACGGTCAATTCGAATGCTCGAGAGTCCCGTCTCCTGCAAAATAATGCCAATGTAAATCAGCGAAAGTGGCGTTACTAGGTTGCCTAAATACGTAAGACCAGTGTTTACAACTGCTGGAACAGGGATGTTGAACACGAGAAAAACGAGGGCTACCAAGAAACCAAGCAATGGTGGTGGTAACAACTTGCTGATATTGAATTTGTGCTCAGCTGCGTTGTTTTTCTCGCCATCATTTTCTGTTGGAATTGGATCACCGTAAATGAAGAAGATTCCAATTGCCCAGGTAGAAATAGTGTTCATGATGTAGTACACCAAGAAGTACGGTACGGCGTGCTCGCCAAAGAGCGCAAGATTAAGCGGCATACCAATGAAGATGGTGTTGGCATTTGCAAAGGTATTGAGCATCAAGCCTCGGCGACCTGGTTGGACGCGGAAAACGTTGATAACCAAAAATCCTGCAGCATATGACAAAGTAAAGCTAATCGCTGCAATAAGCACCGAGGGACCAAGCTGGAGCAGCTGATCGAGAGATAAGTTCTTGAGCACTGCTACAAAAATGGACGCGGGGAGTGCTACGTTCATAATGAGTTTTGATGCTTGACCAGCGAATGTCTCGTTGAGCCAGTTAATCTTACGAAGCACATAACCGAGCACAATAATCAAAATGATAGGAAGTACATTTTGTAATGATGTCAAAAAGACAGACATACTATGCCTCTAACTCTTTGTAGACAGGGAACCATTTAAGGGCGTCAACTGCCTCTTTTGCACTGGCGATTGGCTCGCGGTTAAGACCTTGTCTAATTGCTTCTTCTGCAACGCCAACAGCAATACGCTCGGAGAATTCGGTAATCTTGGAGACTGGAGGAAGAATTGCCGCACCAGGCTTTGTGGTGTCGACGATTCCACCAAGCGAGTGAGCTGCCAGGGAAATCATCTGGTCTGTGAGCAGGCGAGCCTTTGATGCAAGAACACCTAAGCCAAGGCCAGGGTAGATTAGAGCGTTGTTAGCCTGACCAATTTGGTAAGTTACACCGTTCAGCTCCACGTCATCGGATGGAACGCCGCAGGCTACAAGCGCGCGACCATCGGTCCAGGTCAGCAGGTCCTGGGCGGTTGCCTCTGCAAGCTTAGTTGGGTTGGACAGCGGGAAGACCATGGGGCGCTCGCAATGAGCTGCCATCTCGCGAATGATCTCCTCGGTGAAGGCGCCGTGAACGGTAGAGGTGCCAACCATGATTGTTGGGTGGACCGTCTTTACAACGGCTGCGAGGGTGGTGAGTTCATCAGCGTTTGCGAACTCAGAACGCTTGCGAGCAAATGGCTTCTGCTGTGGAGTGAGGTTGTCCATATCGTCGAAGAGCAAGCCCTGACGATCTACCAGGTAGAAGCGCTTTCGAGCCTCTTCACGGTCCATTCCCTGGTCCACAAATTCCTGCAGCACACGATCAGCGATGCCGCAACCAGCAGTTCCTGCACCAAAGCAGAGATATACCTGGTCGACGAGTTTCTCGCCAGAAATGTTGAGGCCACCGAGGATGCCTGCAAGGGTAACAATACCAGTGCCCTCGACGTCGTCGTTGAAGACAGGGTAGGTGTTCTTGTAGCGGTCCAGGATTGCTGCAGCGTGCTCGCGGCCGAAGTCCTCAAAGTGCAGGTAAAGATTAGGGAAGAGCTTCTCGACGGTGGTTACAAAGTTGTCAATGAATGCGTTATAGCGATCTTCATCAACGCGCTTGTGGCGTTCGCCCAGGTATAGCGGGTCATCGAGAAGTTCCTGGCGATTGGTGCCAGCGTCAATAACAACAGGCATGATGCGATTAGGGTCAACACCAGCTGCGGCAGTGTAAACCATGAGTTTACCGACGGAAATTTCGACGCCGTTGGTGCCCCAGTCGCCAATACCCAGGATTGCTTCTGCGTCGGTGACGACAATCAGGTCGATGTCTCTACCTGCGGCTGCGTTCTTCAGCGAGGTCTCAAGGTCCTCAGGACGATCAACTGATAGGAAACATGCATACTGTGGATCGACATAGCGCTGAGAATACTGCTCAATATCCGGAGCAATAGTTGGATCGTAGACGATAGGCATGAACTCTTCAACGTGCTTGGAGAACAGGTTATAGAACAGCGTGCGGTTCTCGGAGAAAAGCCTCATGAGATAGTGACGCTTTGTCTCGAGGTCAGGATACTGCTGGAAAAGTACGTATGCCTGTTCAGCTTGCTCCTCGATGGTCTGAATGTTTGGAGGAAGAAGGCCTACCAGGCCATATTTCTGACGTTCCTCCTGCGTAAAAGCAGTTCCCTTGTTCAAAAATGGATCATTCAGTAGTTCAAAACCCGTCTTCATGATGCCTCCTTAGTGCATCAGCTTTAATAATTGCCGTATTTGGCGCAGATAGAATATGTTTTCTATCTGCGATAACAATACCCATATTCTGTTATGAATTTACGAGAATTAGAAGAAATCCCCTACTTTTTTTAGAAAAATTTTATTGCTAAACATATATGTTCACATGTGTATATATAAATTTGGTTAAACTGACAAGGTGATGTTTTCAAATCCCAAGGTCGTGTTTTCAAATCTCAAGGTGATGTTTTCAAATCCGTTTGTAAGAATCGTTTTAACGGATAAATGTAAGACCGATTTAATGCCAACTGCGGTTTTGCTGAGCGCTTGTCATGCAAGTGGTAAAAAATGCGTTTAGTTGGAATATGCAGTAGCGATTAGTTTTTATGCAAGCCATTTAACTGCGGTTTTGTTACGGATAAAAATAGCAAAATATGGACACTTTTTGTCACCTGCGCAAACGCAAGTTAGGAATTTCCGTGATTGCGATTTGACTTCCAACTAAACGGATTTTTTACCCAAAATAGGAGTTGAATTTTGGTGAGTCAAATTTTTGATACAAAACTCCGCATAAACAAGGTGGAATATGCAATTTTCTCAGGTGATTGGATGTTGCTCGGTCAATTGGATAGTGGTCGGCTCTCAAAGCGATGTTATTTCACCACAACAGCACCTTCAGGAAGCGTAATATCCGCATCAGTTGCAATTAAGAGGTTGTTACCTGGTGTTTTAGGAGTATCAGGCCACTCGGGCACGTAAGCGATATGCGTAAACTCCTGCGCAAAGACGTTTGCCACCTGAGGAAGTAGCGTAGACCCGTGACCTTCAAGCGGACAGCGAACATCGACCAGATATACCCCGCCATCTGCAAGTTTTTCTTTAACCACTTGTGCACCGGCTGGAGTTCCCAGAGGGCCAAGTGATTTTCGACCAGCAAACACTTCGTTTACCAGCACGTCAATACTGCCGGCTTCTGCGTCTTGCAACACCTTCCACGCATCATCTTCGATGACTCGCAACTCACTTGAAGCCGCAGCTAGAGCCTCGTCCAGAAAGAAATGCTCGCGCGCAAGCGAGACTATCTTTGGATCAATCTCAATCGCGTCAATAACGTCGCCGCTCATGTGCGTAGCCAGGTGTTTTGGCAACGAGAAGCCGCCGCCGCCCATGACTACTACGTGACCCCGAGCAGACACCTGCTGGATAACCTTCGCCATCATGCGGTGATAGTGGACGCAGAGCTCAAAGCGCAGCTCAGGCGCAATGTAGCTCACGGACTGGAAGGTGCCGTTAACGTTGAGCAGCCTAATGGGCGTACCGTTGGCGTCCTCTGAGTCAAAAATCATCGTGAGGCCAAATTTGGTACGCGTCACAAAAACGCCTCGAGCGCGCAGAATTAACAGAAATAGCTGGTAAATGCCAATAAAGGCAAGCCCTGCTACGGTCGACCAGATAAAAAATGTCCAAAAATCATGTAAGACCATGTTAATTCCTTGTTAGTAAGGTTTCCCTCGGTTATACTAGCCGATACGGCGTTTTTTCTGAACGCTTTTACAGGAAAAGATTTTCTGGGGGTTTATATGATTTTAGGACTTGGTATTCCTGAGCTTCTGATTATTGTTTGCGTTGTTATGGTCATCTTTGGACCTAAGAACCTTCCAAAGCTCGGCAAGGCTGTCGGCGAGACCGTCAAGAGCGTTCGTGAGGGCATGGAGTCTGAGACCAAGGAAGAAGCCAAGGAGCCAGAGGCTGAGGTCGTTGAGGACGAAGAGTCCAAAAAGGCTGAGTAACCCCATCTCACACGTATAGACCGACTGACCCATCAACAGAAAGAACACGATGGACACTACTAAAGAGATTGTACTTACCCCAGAAGGCCGTCAGAAGCTTGTCGATGAGCTGGCTTATCGTGAGGGCGAGAAACACGACGAGATTGTTGAGCGCATCAAAGAGGCCCGTGGTTTTGGTGACCTTTCTGAGAACTCCGAGTATGACGCTGCAAAAGAAGAGCAGTCTCACAACGAGTCCCGCATCAACGAGATTCGCCAGATTCTCTCTGTCGCTAAGGTTGTCGAGGGTGGCAGCAAGCGCAATGTCACCGTTGCAATTGGTACAACCGTCGAGCTTGCTGATGCAAAAGGCAAGACAACTAAGTATGTAATTGTTGGTACTACTGAGACAAACTCCCTCGAGCACAAGATCTCTAATGAGTCCCCAGCTGGCGAGGCTCTTATTGGTCATAAGAAGGGCGACGAGGTTGAGTTCACCACGCCAAACGGCAAGGTGAAGAAGTACACCATTACCTCTATTACTCGCTAGACTGGCACAAAAGATTTTGGTCGCCCCGTGTCCGTCTGGCGCGGGGCGTTTTTACGTGGAGGATACATGTCCGAAGTAGAGAACAACATCGCTGGTAGCTCGGCCGCCGCTGACGCAACGGCCGCTGACGCAACCGCCGCCGAGAACGTTGACGCAACCGAGGTCACCCCAGAGGCTTCCATCAACGACGAGCGCGCCCAGCGCAAAGCCCGTCGCCAGGCACTGCTTGACGCCGGCGTTGACCCATACCCAATCAAGTCCACCGTCACCGCTCACGTCGCTGAGCTGGAGGAGCGCTACGCTGACCTCGAGGACGGCCAGACTGGCGAGGAAGTCTATTCCGTCGCTGGCCGCGTCCGCGCCATCCGCAACCAGGGCAAGATCGCGTTTGTCGTGGTAGAGGACTACACCGGCCAGATTCAGCTTTTCTGCCGCATCAACAACCTTGACGAGAAGAACTGGGAGCTCCTGGGTCTTCTCGACCTTGGCGACATCATCGGCGCAACCGGCGCTATCATGCGTACGCGCCGTGGCCAGCTTTCCCTGGCAGTCACCTCGCTGGAGGTCCTCTCTAAGTCGCTGCGTCCTCTGCCTGAGAAGTTCCACGGCCTCACCGACCGCGAGGTTCGTTATCGCCAGCGCTACGTTGACCTCATCATGAACCCCGAGGTCCGCGACGTGTTCCGCAAGCGCTCCCAGATCATCTCCATCATCCGCCAGTTCATGGAGGCGGACGGCTACATGGAGGTTGAGACCCCTGTTCTTCAGGAGATTCTTGGCGGCGCAAACGCAAAGCCATTCATTACGCATTACAACGCGCTGAACACCGAGAACTACCTGCGTATTGCAACCGAGCTCCCGCTGAAGCGCCTGCTTGTCGGCGGACTTGAGCGCGTCTACGAGCTTGGTCGCCAGTTCAGAAACGAGGGCACCGACCTCACGCACAACCCAGAGTTCACTTCCATGGAGGCATACGCCGCCTACTCTGACCTGGCCGGTATGCGCGAGCTGTCCCAGAACCTCTTCCAGGAGATTGCCCGCAAGGCCTGCGGCTGCGAGGAGGGCCACGAGGTCATCACTTACCAGGGCACCGAGGTTGACCTCTCCGGCAACTGGCGCGTCGCGTCCCTGGCAGAGATTGCGTCCGAGGTCACCGGCGAGGAGCTCTCCATTGACACCCCTGTCGAGAAACTCCGCGCAGTCCTGGACCGTTACGAGATTGAGTGGAATCTAGAGTGGCAGGCCGGCAAGCTGCTGTTTGAGATCTACGACGAGCTTGGCGAGAAGAGCATCGTAAACCCAACCTTTGTCTGCGATTATCCTGCAGAGGTTTCTCCGCTCACCAAGCGCAAGGCAGATGATCCTCGTCTGACCGACCGCTTTGAGCTCATTATCTGCGGCGCCGAGTACGCAAACGCATACTCCGAGCTCAACGACCCTGTTGACCAGGAGGAGCGCTTTGCCGCCCAGATGGAGGCCAAGCGTCAGGGTGACGAAGAGGCCATGGAGTACGATTACGACTTCATCCGCGCACTTGAGTACGGCATGCCACCAGCGGGCGGCATCGGCTATGGCATCGACCGCATGATGATGCTCTTCTGCGATCAGCCTTCTATCCGCGACGTTCTTCTCTTCCCACAGCTCAAGCCCGAGAAACGCTAAGAGCTTGGAACTTTAGCTGCCTCACGCAGCACACAAACGCATCAGCCCGGTATCTGCTCGTTGCAGGTACCGGGCTTTTTGTGTGCTTCGTACGAAGGAGAAAAATCCAACGCGAGTCGTATGTTTGCAGAGCCTTCTGATGGGTATAAATCAGAAATATATAGAGAGTTTTGAGAGGTTTCAGCACATGTTTGATAAATTCACTGACAGAGCGCGTAAAGTCATGAGCTTGGCTCAGGACGAGGCTCGCGGTCTTGGCCAGATGTATGTTGGTACCGAGCACCTGCTACTTGCTCTCATCAAAGAGGGGGAGGGCATTGCTGCTCAGGCTCTGGCTAAGCTGGAGGTCTCGTATGATGAGGCCCTAGCAACCGTAAAAGAGCTCACCACGGGCGCAGGAGATCCTATTCCTGGCGGCCACATTCCGTTTACTCCGCGTGCAAAACGCGTGCTTGAGGACGCGTACAGAGAAACCATGACCCACGGTCAGAGCTATATTGCAACTGAGCACCTGCTTTTGGGTATTGTATCCGAGGGTAACGGTCGTGCTATGGATGCCCTGCGTACTATGGGTGTCTCGGGCGATGCCGTAAGAAACGCCGTTGATGAGCTGGTTGCTCAGACTCCAGAAGATGCGCCAGCCGGTCCTCGTATGGCAGAGCCTCGTATTGAGGGTGGCATCTTTGGCATGCCTGTTGGCGCTGGTCAGATGCGTCCTAACGCAAACGACGATGCTTCCATGTTGGAGCAGTTTGGCCGCAACCTTACTAAGCTTGCCGCAGATAAAAAGCTTGACCCTGTCATTGGCCGTGACCGCGAGATCGAGCGTGTCATGCAGGTTCTTGCCCGCCGCCAGAAGAACAACCCACTTATCCTGGGAGATCCTGGCGTTGGTAAGACTGCCATTGTTGAGGGCTTGGCTCAGCTCATTGCATCCGGCAACGTCCCTGACATCCTGCGCGGAAAGCAGGTTTGGACGCTTGACCTGGCAAGTCTGGTAGCAGGATCCAAGTATCGCGGTGAGTTTGAGGACCGCATGAAGAAGGTTGTTGCTGAGCTGGAGAAATCCAAGAATGACATCCTCTTCATTGACGAGATTCACACCGTCATTGGCGCCGGCTCCGCAGAGGGCTCCATCGATGCTGCGTCCATTCTTAAGCCACCACTGTCTCGTGGAGAAATCCAGGTCATCGGTGCAACTACGGCAGAAGAGTATCGTAAACATGTCGAGAAGGACGCTGCATTTGAGAGGCGTTTCCAGCCTGTCAATATCGGTGAGCCAAACAACGACGACACCATTTCTATTATTCACGGACTTCAGGACCGCTACGAAAAGCACCACCACGTCCACTACACCGAGGCTGCTATCAAGGCTGCCGTTGTGCTTTCGAGCCGTTACATCCAGGACCGCTTCCTGCCAGACAAGGCAATTGACGTCCTCGATGAGGCTGGTGCTCGCGCTCGCATCCACAAGATGAGCCTTCCACCAGAGATTGCCCAGGTAGACGCAGATCTTCTCCGCGTTCGTACTCAGAAGTCTGAGGCAGCAAGCGCTCAGGAGTTTGAGCAGGCAGCTCGTCTGCGTGACCAGGAGAAGTCCCTGGTAGCAGAGAGGGATCGCCTGGAGACTGAGTGGCGTGAGCAGTTGGACAAGAATATTGTCACCGTTGACGAGGACGATATTGCAAAGGTTGTCTCTGGCATTACCGGCGTTCCTGTTTCTAACCTCACCGAGACTGAGGCTTCAAGGCTGCTTCGTACAGAAGACATCCTTCACCAGCGCGTTGTTGGTCAGGATGAGGCTGTTGTTAAGGTTGCAAAGGCAATCCGCAGAAGCCGTAGTCCTCTCAAAGACCCTAAGCGCCCTGGCGGCTCCTTTATTTTCCTAGGCCCTTCCGGTGTAGGTAAGACTGAGCTTGCAAAAGCCCTGGCAGAGTTCCTGTTTGGCTCCGAAGACGCCCTGCTATCCTACGACATGTCTGAGTACATGGAGCGCCACACTGTAGCTAAGCTGGTTGGCGCACCTCCAGGATATGTAGGCTACGATGAGGGCGGCGAGCTCACCAAGGCTGTCCGCAGGCGTCCGTACTCTGTCCTGCTCTTTGATGAGATTGAGAAGGCACATCCAGACGTCTTCAACATCTTGCTACAGATTCTGGACGAGGGTCGCTTGACTGACGGTCAAGGTCGTCACGTGGACTTCTCCAATACGGTTGTCATCATGACATCCAACATTGGTGCTCGCGAGATTGCCCGCACCAATACTATGGGCTTCTCGTCAGAAGGCTCTAAGGGACTCTCCGACAAAGAGATTACTAGCCGTGTTATGTCCGAGCTCAAGCGTGGATTCCGTCCAGAGTTCTTGAACCGTGTGGACGAGATTGTTGTCTTCAAGTCGCTCTCTACCGAGCAGCTTCGTGGCATTGTTGACCTCATGGTTCTTGAGCTGCGCGATCGCCTGATTGCCAACGGCATGTCCATTGAGCTCACCGAGGCTGCAAAGGATCTGATTGCCAAAGACGGAACCGACCCTGTCTACGGCGCCCGTCCGCTGCGCCGCACCATTCAGTCGATGATTGAAGACCCACTGTCTGAGGAGCTTCTCTCTGGCCAGTGGACCGCAGGCGACATTGTTGCTGTTGATGTTGATGCTGAGGGTAAGAAGCTTGTGTTCACCAAGACCACGGGCGTCATCCCTGAGCCTCGCAAGAAAGAGACAATGGCGCAGCTTGATCAGATGGATGTCAGCATGGGACCATCCTCTCTGCCACAGGGTAGCCCAGGCGGTTCGTCCGACCTGATGTCCTCCGCCGAGTAAGACACTCCGACCCGAGGTTCTGCCTCGGGTCTTTTTGTATCGCAGCTAAAACGCACAGTTCTCTTGTCGAGAAACCCGTCGAGCAGCCCACCCAGTCGCCCGGCGAGAAACCCGTCTTCTCCAAACCGTCACTACACGCGCCGGCAACAAAACCGTATACTTGAAATGTTGAAACAAATTGAAGCCGTAAACGTACCAGATCGCAAAACGCAGCCTGTAAGCTGCAAGTAATTGAGGGAGAGCCATGGAGCCAACGCAACTTGATCCAAGCGCAACAGAAAACGAGGACCGTATTGCCACCGCTCTGAAGATGACTGCTCCTGGCACAGCGCTCCGCGTTGCACTGGACATGATTATCGCTGGTCGTCTGGGCGCCCTCATTTGTGTAGGAGATACAGAAAACGTCCTTGCTGCGGGCGGAGATGGTTTCAAACTTGATGTTTCCTTCACGGCAAATCGATTGTTTGAGCTCTGCAAGATGGATGGCGCTGTGGTGGTGGACAAAGACCTCACCAGAATTCTGCGCGCCAACTTCCATCTCAATCCTGACGCAACGCTTCCAACTGCAGAAACAGGCACTCGCCACCGTACTGCTGCTCGCATGAGTTTGCTCACCAAGTCTATTGTGATTGCAGTGTCTTCTCGCCGTTCGTTGATTACGGTCTACGTTGATGGTCACGTTATTCCGCTGAAGTCGGTACCAGCCATTATGTCTACCGTCAACCAGCTTTCGGTTGCCATGCAAAATACGCGCCAGCAACTTGATCGCGCGCTTCTGCGCCTGACCGCGCTTGAGCTTGATAACTACGTCACCCTGGGCGATGTAGCAGGCATTTTCTACCTGTTTGAGGTTCTTTTGAGTGCCGCTGATCAGCTTGATTCTTGTCTTTTGGAGCTAGGTAGCGAGGGCAAAACCACCGCTATGCAGCGCGAGGAATATTTGGGCGGTATCGACGAGGCCTATAACCTGATGATTCGCGACTACGCCGTAGATTCTTCCGCTGAAGAGGCGCGCGCCATTCGCCGCCGCTTCCACGAGACGGCTAACACCGAGCTCCGCTCCGCAGAAAGCGTTGGCCAGATTCTTGGCTACTCCGATGGCCGCGGAGAAGATGCATCCATGGAGCCTCTGGGCCTGCGCACGCTTTCCCGCGTTCACGTGGTCAACGATGAGATTGCGGCCAGAATTGTTGACGCTTACGATAACCTGCAACAGCTGCTTCACGTTGCAGAAAACGATACATCAAGCCTCAAATCTCTGGGTGTCGAGAACCCCGGTGCACTTGCTAACAGTCTCCGCAGAATGTGGGGTAAGTCGGAATAATGGCTGCAAGCAGCACCTGTGCAAAGGTCGTGTCAAAGCCACGTCCTTCTCGCTTTTCTACACATGGAGCAAAAGCCGATACCGTTGCCGTCATTGTGGCCGGTGGCATTGGCGAGCGCTTTGGGTATCCTGATGGCAAGCAGTTTATTTCTGTCTGCGGTCTTCCGCTGATGAGCTGGTCAATCCTTGCATTTGATCACGCGCCCAGCGTGGCTCACATTGTGATTGCTTGCTCTGACGAGAAACGCACTGCAGTTCAAGAGGGTGTTTTGGCTAAGCTTGTGCTCCACAAGCCCGTGCACTTTGCAACATCTGGTGCTACCAGACAGGAATCGGTTTACAACGCGCTCCAGGTAGTGCCTGCCGGATATGATTTTGTTTCTGTTCATGATGCGGTTCGCCCGCTCATTGAGGTAGAGACCATTGAGCAGGTTATTGGTACAGTTCGCAAGTCGCCTAAGATTGCGGGAGCAATTTTGGCTCACCGCGCAACTGATACGCTGAAGCGCGTAGATGGTGCAACCATTGTAGATACGCCTGACCGCTCAACGTTCTGGGCTGCTCAGACCCCTCAGGTGTTCAAGACGCGTACGCTTCTTGAAGCCCACGAAGTAGCTCGCCAGGAAGGCTACCAGGGAACTGATGACTCGTCGTTAGTTGAGCGACTTGGTCTTACGGTGCTGTGTGTTGAGTCACAACGAGAAAACGTGAAGGTCACGTACCCATCTGACCTTGCAATTGTTGAGGCTACGCTCAGCCGTCGCCTGGTAGAAGGCGCAACCGGAAGTGGGGCTGTAGAGTGAGTATACCAGAGCTTAAAATTGGCCACGGATACGATGTTCATCGCCTGGTGGAGGGCAGAGATCTTATCTTAGGTGGCATCAAAATTGAGCACACCAAAGGTCTTCTCGGCCACTCCGATGCCGATGTTTTGACTCATGCTCTTATGGATGCCCTGCTAGGAGCTATGCGCGCAGGCGACATTGGCCAGCTTTTCCCCGATACAGACCCTGCTTATGAGGGCGCTGATTCTATGATGCTTCTGTCCCATGTTATGCAGCTTGTTCGTAATGAGGGTTTTGAGCTTCTGGATTGTGATTGCACCGTTGCAGCTCAGGCGCCTAAGTTGCTTCCTCATCGCAATGCTATGAGAAACCGTATGGCAGAGGTCATGGGTGTTACGCCAGATAAAGTTGGCGTAAAAGCAACCACCACCGAAGGCCTTGGCTTTGTGGGCAATCAAGAAGGTATTGCCGCCTGGGCAGTTGTACTGCTGGGACGTAGCGCGCAATAAGTTATAGCTCTACGATATGGTCGGCTGCCTCCACCACTTTAGGGTCATGAGATATGAGAAGTATTATGTGGTCCTGCTTGACCTTCTTGAGAAGAGTAAGAAGGACATCAACACTGTTTTGATCTAACGCAGAAGTTGGCTCGTCAAGCAACATGACACTTGGATTCATAAGCATCATGCGGATAATTGCAATCTTTTGCTTTTCTCCACCAGAGATAGCAGAGCTTCGTTCAGCCAGGCGAACATCAAGATTTTGATCGTCACCAAGCAGCAATTTTTCCAGGTTGAATAGCTTGATATAGCTGATTATCTCTTCATCTGTTGGTTGGTTTTTGCACAGCAGTGTCAGATTATTTCTTACCGTATCGTCAACAATGCTTGGCTCTTGCTCGGTAAATCCAAGCGTATTTTTTCGAAGTTCATACTGATTAATTTGAGTTAACAAATCCTCATTAATAGCAATAGTGCCTGATAGGTGAGAAGACCACTCTCCGTTAATGAGCTTCAGAAATGTTGATTTGCCTGTACCGTTTCCACCGGTAATGGCATATATATTTCCTTTTGCAAAACTACAAGACAAGTTGTTCATCAGTACTTTATTGGTATGTGGATAAGAGAAAGACACATTTGTGCAGGTAATTTGATTGACATCGTCTGATGGAACGATAGTTCCAACGGATTCTTGAGGTAAATCTAGAATCTGCTCAATTCGATTAAGGCTTACCGTAATGCTCTGATAAGCCATACCAAATTCCATGAGAAGCGTAATAGAACATAAGAGCGATACAAAATAGCTTGAAATGGTTGCAATATAGCCAGGCTGCAGTGCTCCAAGGAAAATTTGATATGCACAGGTAATAAAGACAATGGCTTGGAATACGGCAATCACAGCATTGTTTAATTCTTGTACGCCAAACTCAAGCTTGTACTGCTCATGAATGGCACTACGAAGCTTTTGATTGACGGCATAGTGCTGATTAAAGAAACGCTCAAAGAGGGAATGACGCCTAATGAAATCTACATCAGTGAACTGCGAGAGCTCAATCGATCCATACTGGGACCGCAGTTCTTTAGATTCTTTGTATCTTTTATAGGCCGCAGCTTGGATTTGCTTATAGATAATAAAGCTCACCAATAGCAGAACAGCTGTTACAAGAGCGGTTAATGGGTTCAAATATAAAATAATCGCAAGCGTGCCTATGACAGAGACCATAGTTGTTGCAAAGCTCACGCATTGTGTAAGTATAAAAATTGAAACGTCATTAGAATCGTTATTTACTGTCTGGCGGTAATGTCCAGAATCATATGACGAGAAAAACGATGAATCTGCATGTTGAATCTTGTCAATTAGCTGTCGCTCAATAGTAAACGCAGAATCAATCTGCAATTGACAATAGCGCGTTTTAGAAAGATAGGAACAGCCGGCAATAAGGATTCCTAGTGCGGCAACTACAGCGCAATAGAAAAGTATCTCGCTCCAAGTAGTTCCCGTAATAAAAAGATTAATTACAAATCCAACAAGAAGCGGTTGAATCACCATAAGCGCTGTGACAAAGAATGACAAAAAGAGAAAAATAGCAAGACTGCCTTTATCCAGAATGGTAGATATACAGTAGCGGATAATGTTAAAAAACTTACTCATTCGAATCACCTTCTGAAGTTGTTAAGAGTAAGATTTCTTGTCTTCTAGTTCTTTGCAGTTTTGATTCAAATATAAATTCTTAAAATTTTTATTCGTCAAGTTTAATAAAACAAAAAAAACAATCCAGCACTAATCCGTGAACGGTAACAAAATTGAATCTTGATTAGTAAGGTATGGAACTCAAAGGTTTTCCATAAACCGTTTATACTTACACCAATACACAATGGTTGCGAGGAGTATGCATGCTTGTCTATAACACTCAGACGCATAAAAAAGAAGAGTTCAAGCCAATCGACGAGGGTAAAATCCGCATGTACGTGTGCGGTCCTACGGTTTACGATCAGATTCACATCGGAAACGCCCGTACCTTCCTCTCGTTTGACGTTATTCGCCGTTATCTGATGCACAAGGGTTATGAGGTCACCTTTGCTCAGAACCTGACTGACGTTGACGACAAGATTATTCAGCGCGCCATTGAGCAGGGAAGAACTGCTCAAGAGGTTTCTGAAGAGTTTTCTCAGGCGTTTATCGAGCAGATGCACCGCTTCAATATTCTAGATCCGGATATTCGTCCTCGCGCAACGCACGAGATTGAAGCCATGCTACAGATGATTCAATCTTTGATTGAGCAGGGTTACGCTTACGCGGTCCCTTCGGGCGACGTGTACTTCTCGGTTCGTTCTGACCACGGCTATGGCGTGCTTTCTGGCCGCGATCTTGATCAGCTTCGTGCAGGTGAGCGCGTTGAGGTTAATGACGAGAAACGCGACCCATTTGACTTTGCACTCTGGAAAGCTGCAAAGCCTGGTGAGCCTAGCTGGCCAAGCCCTTGGGGAGAAGGTCGTCCAGGTTGGCACAGTGAGTGCTGCGCAATGATTCATCGCTACCTGGGCACTCCAATTGACATTCACGGCGGTGGCTCTGACCTGGTATTCCCTCATCATGAGAACGAGACCGCGCAGGCTTCCTGCGCCTGGCACGCTCCTCTCGCCAATTATTGGATGCACACCGGAATGCTTCGCGTTGATGGCGAGAAGATGTCCAAGTCTTTGGGCAACTTCTACACACTCAAGGAAGTTTTGGACAAGTACCCTGCAGATGCAGTAAGACTTTTGATGCTTCAGACGCACTATCGTGCACCACTTGATTTCTCGTTTGAGCGCCTTGAGGGTACCGTTGGTACGCTTGAGCGCATGAAGACCTGCGTTTCAAATCTCCGCTGGGCTTTCAAGCAGTCTTCTGCTCAGCACGAACTTTCCGACGCTGATAGCACGCTTGCTGAGGCAATCAATACAGCTCAGAGCGAGTTTGACGCTCAGATGGATGATGATTTCAACACCGCAGGAGCACTCGCTGCTATTTTTGCGCTGGTAACTGCTGCAAATACGTATCTTGCAGAGGTTGGTCAGAACGTTGGTGCAAGTCCTGTTCTCCGTGCAGCAGATATGTTGTGCGAGCTCACGGGAGCTTTGGGAATTGATTTGACTCAGGCGGCGTCTACCTCTGATTTGCCAGAGGAGCTTGTGGCGCTTGCCGCCCAGGTGGCAGGCTATGAGGGCGCGTCAGCTGACGAGGCTGCAGAGGCTTTGCTTGCTGCTCGTCAGGAGGCTCGCTCCCAGAAGAACTGGGCAGTTGCTGATCAAATTAGAGACGGCATTGCTGAGCTTGGACTTTTGATTGAAGATACCGCCGCTGGCGCTCGACTTAAGCGTAAGGCAGACTAACTATGGCAAGAAATCAGCGCTCTACCTCTAAAAACACTCGTTCCGAGGGCGCCGCCGGACGCGGTGGCTCTGCGGGACGTAGTACTTCCAGTCGCGGTGGGGCTGCAGGTCGCAGCGGCACAGGTCGCGGGGGAGCTGCAGGTCGCGGCTCCAAGAAGGCTGCCGACTGGGGCGGTTATTTCGGTGCCAAGAATGGCCAGGGCTCAAAGGGCAGTCGCTCCGCACAAGGCGCACGCGCAGCTCAGGGCACTCGCGGACAGCGAGGTGCTGGCGCTGGACGTCCCGGTAACAAGAAGCCTGCAACCGATCTTATCGAGGGTCGTCGCGCAGTAGCGGAGGCGCTGACCGTTGGTATTCCTTTGAAGAATGCACTGGTACAAGCTGCAAGTGGGCAGAAGGACCAGGAGATTGAGGCTCTTGCACGTCAGCTTGAGCAGGAGGGTATTCCTGTCGAGCGTGTTGCAAAGCCCGTACTTGACTCGCTTTCAAGCCATGGCGCTCACCAGGGTGTTATTGTCCGTACGCAGCCGTTTGCCTACGCTGACCTCTCTGAAATCATCCAGCGCGCTGGTTCCGAAAACGCTCTGGTTGTGGTCTTGGATCACGTCACGGACGAGGGAAACTTTGGTGCAATTGTAAGAAGTGCCGAGGTAGTTGGCGCAGCCGGCGTTGTTATTGCAAACGCTCGCGCCGCCCGAGTTGGCGTTGGAGCATACAAGACTTCCGCAGGAGCTGTGCTTCACCTGCCAATCGCTCAGGTTTCAAATCTGCCGCGCGCTCTTGAAGAACTTAAAGCCGCAGGTTTTTGGACATGTGGCTCTACCGAGCACGCCACTCAGTCCGTGTGGGAGGCTCCTATGGGAGGCCGCCTTGCACTTGTAATGGGCTCTGAAGGTTCAGGAATTTCTCGCCTTATGCTCGAGAAGTGCGATTTTACGTGCAAGCTTCCTCAGTTTGGCCAGGTAGAGTCCCTGAACGTTGCTCAGGCAACAACGGTTATGTGTTACGAGTGGCTCCGCAGGACCCAGGAAGCGTAAGCCCAGGTAGTGTAAGCTCAGGACGCGTAAGCCCAGGAAGCGTAAGCCCAGGAAGCGTAAGGTATGGCTCAGAAAAAATCGCTGCTTGTAGTCGATGGCTATAACGTCATGTTGGCAACTCCTCGCTATGAGGCGTTGCTGGATGAGCGTGGCTCTTCTGCACAAGAAACCGCTGCTGAGAGAGCCTATCACCTCAACACTGATCCGTTTTATCGCGCCCGTTTGGCGCTCATCTCTGACGTTGCCACGTTTGCGCAGGGCACCTACGAGGCCGTTATTGTGTTCGACGGCAAGGGAAACGTAAACGACGAGCGTCCAGAGCGCACTCTCGCTGGCGTGCAGCTGGTTTTTTCCGAGACTGGGGAGTCCGCGGATAGCGTCATCGAGCGCCTGGTCACGGACGCTCGAGAGGCTGGTCGCAAGGTATTTCTAGTCACGTCGGACAGGGACATTCGTGTCACAGCCGGCTTTGGCCCTGGCGAGGTCACGCGCATTGCAAGCGCATCACTGGTCCACGAGATTTCCCAAGCAGATGACGTTGTCGAAGAGATGCGTCGCGATCAGGTCAGTACGCGCATGACGCTTGAAGACCGCATTTCTCCAGAACAGCGCGAGAAACTCTGGAAGCTTCTGGGCAAATAGGTGACCAGGTCAGCGTCTCACGTACTCAACATGCCAATTTGACTGACGCGCCAATGCGCCTGACGCGACAATTTGACTGACGCGCCTGGGCGCAATCAGCGCGCCTGATTTCTGCAAAGAATCTGTAAAATTTGCCTGATAACAGCAAAGAATCGGTGGATTTGCCTGATTTCATCAAAGAATCGGTGGCTCAAATACAGATTCTTTGCACTTTTCAGGCGGGTCTTTCGTGACGTAGCTTTAGATCTGGGTGTGGTGTCATGGACGCTTTCATGGAGCCTGATTTTCTCGCCATATCTGAGTGATTTGCCGGAAAAGTACGCTATGTCTGAGCTATTTGCCGGTTTTTCTCGCCAAGTCTGAGCTGTTTTACTCAGACATGATGTACTTTTCAGGCTGGCCAGACTTGATGGACAGTGCATTTGCACCAAGCTAGTTCCTACAGAAGGGAAGTGCTCCTACATGCTGCATCGACCAGTTTGTGGAAAAAAATTTCTCGAAAATTGAGACTAGACCAAAGCCAGAAAAGTCTATAGAATATCCTCTGCACTTGATGCCGCTATAGCTCAGCTGGTAGAGCAACTGACTTGTAATCAGTAGGTCCCGGGTTCGAAGCCTGGTGGCGGCACCACTTG
Organism: uncultured Atopobium sp.; assembly: GCA_937921235.1. Lineage (GTDB taxonomy): Bacteria > Actinomycetota > Coriobacteriia > Coriobacteriales > Atopobiaceae > Lancefieldella. Next base: position 33,265 of record CALFOQ010000025.1, read on the forward strand.
AATTTTCAGCCAGGCATTGCCTGGCTTTTTTCGTGCGAATTTTAGGGCATTCGCGACGTATCGCGTATGGCTTTTACAGACAACCGTAAAAGCCCGTATGCGTCTGGCCAGAAACTCGCTTGAAGTTGTGTCGAGAAACCCGCTTGGAGTTGTGGCCAGAAACCTGCTTGGAGTTGGCGAGAAAATCGCTTGGAATTGTGGAAAAAATTTGATAAGATACGCCCGGATGGGTGGATTACGTTGACAAGATTTTTATTCAATCGTAATATTTTCCCGCTTACGAGGTAATACAGAAGTTCAACAAGACTTTCTGCGTACGTTAAACCGCAAGGTACAGCGTACTAATTACTTCAAGAGTGCTTGAAAACGGCATTTGGGGATATGGCACAGCGGCAACTGCGGCGGACTGTAAATCCGCTCCCTCTGGGTTCCTTGGTTCGAGTCCAAGTATCCCCACCACGCCCGTGTAGCTCAGTAGGTAGAGCACTTCGTTGGTAACGAAGAGGTCACCGGTTCAAATCCGGTCGCGGGCTCCATGTTTCAAGCGGCATTTATGCCGGCGTAGCTCAGCTGGTTAGAGCACACGGCTCATACCCGTGACGTCACTGGTTCGAATCCAGTCGCCGGTACCAGACTCTTTACGGCGTACATGTCCTAGACATTTGCGCCGTTGAGTATAAACAGACGTTTTTTCACCACGGTCTAGCCCGAGGGTTAGTTCCAGAAGGAGGATTGGCAATGGCCAAGGAAAAGTTTGACCGCACAAAGCCACACGTAAACATCGGTACCATTGGTCACGTCGACCACGGTAAGACTACCCTTACCGCAGCAATCACCAAGGTTCTCTCTGAGACCGAGGGCTGCAAGGCAGACTATACCGCCTTCGAGAACATCGATAAGGCTCCAGAGGAGCGTCAGCGTGGTATTACCATTTCCGTTGCTCACGTTGAGTACGAGACTTGGGAGCGCCATTACGCTCACGTCGACTGCCCTGGCCACGCAGACTACATCAAGAACATGATTTCTGGTGCAGCTCAGATGGACGGCGCAATCCTCGTTATTGCTGCAACCGATGGTCCTATGGCTCAGACTCGTGAGCACATCCTTCTTGCACGTCAGGTCGGCGTTCCTTACATCGTCGTCTTCCTGAACAAGTGCGACATGGTCGACGATGACGAGCTCATCGACCTCGTCGAGATGGAGACCCGTGACCTTCTCTCCGAGTACGACTTCCCAGGCGATGACCTTCCAATCATCCGTGGTTCCGCTCTCGGCGCTCTTAACGGCGAGGAGAAGTGGGTTGAGTCCATCCGTGAGCTCATGCACACTGTTGACTCCTACATCCCAACACCAGCTCGTGACAACGAGAAGCCATTCCTGATGGCAATCGAGGATGTCATGACCATTTCTGGTCGTGGTACCGTTGCTACCGGCCGTGTTGAGCGTGGTGAGCTCAAGCTCAACGATCCAGTCGAGATCGTTGGTATTAAGCCAACTCAGAACTCTGTTGCTACCGGCATTGAGATGTTCCGTAAGACCATGGACTTCTGCGAGGCTGGCGACAACGTTGGTATTCTTCTTCGTGGTGTTAAGCGCGAGGACATCGAGCGCGGTCAGGTTCTCTGCAAGCCTGGTACCGTTACTCCACACAAGAAGTTCACCGGTGAGGTTTACGTTCTTACTAAGGAAGAGGGCGGCCGTCACACCCCATTCTTCTCTGGTTACCGTCCACAGTTCTACTTCCGTACAACTGACGTAACCGGCGACATCTACGAGCTCACCGATGCAAACGGTGGCAAGGTAGAGATGGCTATGCCTGGCGACCACATCACCGTTGGTTGCGAGCTCATTCACCCAATCGCTCTTGAGCAGGGTCTGAAGTTCGCTATCCGCGAGGGTGGCCACACCGTCGGCGATGGCCGTGTTTCCACCGTCATCGAGTAACTTCTTTTAAAGTTGCTAACTTGCCCGGCGTGCTTTTTGCGCGCCGGGTTTTTTGTCGAGAAAAAATATGTGAACGCCTAGAGTAATTAGAGAAAAGTATTGACATCTCTGGGTAGTGGGTGCTAACCTAAGCAACCGCGTCACATTTCGAGAATACATCTCGTGACCGTGTTCAGGAGGATCAATGCGTACACTCGTTACTCTCGCCTGCACTGAGTGCAAGCGTCGTAATTACACTACGGACAAGAATAAGTCCAACAACCCAGATCGTATGGAGTTGAAGAAGTACTGCCCATGGTGCCACAAGCACACGGTACATCGCGAGACCCGCTAGGCTAGGTGGGTTCGTTCTAGGCCAGTAGCTCCAATGGTAGAGCGGCGGTCTCCAAAACCGTTTGTTGAGGGTTCGAGTCCTTCCTGGCCTGCCAGATAACTTCACCGGCCTTCCCATAAGGGTTGGCCGGTTTGTATGTAGGTATAACATCCAAGGGAGCGTAGGATGGCAAATAAGGAGCGCAATAAGAGGAGCGCACGTAAGGCTCGCGCAGAAGAGCGCGCCCAGCGTGAGGCCCTTCAGGCTGAAGCTACTCCTGAAGCTTCTGCTAAGGCCACTAAGGTCGAGGCAAAGAAGCAGGAGAAGTCCATTCAGCGTAACGCTAACCCTGGCTTCTTTGGCCGCCTGGGTGCTTATTTTGCAGGCGTTCGTACAGAAATGCACCGCGTTGTGTGGCCTTCAAGCTCTGAGCTTGCTGGTTTCTCTGTAGCCGTAATTGCAACAATCATTTTCTTTGGCTTGGTAACTTGGCTGGTTGATACTGGCATTGTTGCTGGTCTCGTCGCCTTTACTGGACTGAGGGGATAATCAATGGCTAAGCGCTGGTATGTAGTTCACACCTATTCAGGTTATGAGAACAAGGTAAAGACAGACCTTGAGCACCGTATTGAGACCTATGGCCTTGAGCGTGCTGTTGTTGATATTCAGATTCCTACTGAGGAAGTTACTGAGGTCAAGGACGGCGGCAAGCGCGAGACCAAAGAGTCTAAGGTTTTCCCAGGTTACGTTCTTGTTCGCATGGAGCTGGATGACAATACTTGGGCTGTTGTTCGCAACACCCCAGGCGTAACTGGTTTTGTCGGCATTGACGGCAAGCCAGTTCCTCTGCGTCGTGATGAGTTCGATAAGATCATGCGTCGCGGCGGTATGAAGACGGGTAGCCCTGTACCTAAGCGTACAGCAACCAATATTGAGGTCGGTCAGGCAATTCACGTTCTTTCTGGTCCTCTCGCTGACTTCGACGGAACTGTTTCTGAGGTCAACGCAGAGTCCGGCAAGATCAAGGTTATGCTCACCATCTTTGGTCGCGAGACTCCGGTTGAGCTCACCATGGATCAGATTTCCCTGATAGACTAGTAACTAACGGCTTATCCCGCACTTCTCGTCCCTTGTGGATTGCTTCTCGGGAGTGCGCGAGAATAGACTCAAACGTATTCAAACAGGAGGCTTAACATGCCCGCAAAGAAGGTTGTTAACTTTATTAAGCTGCAGATTCCTGCAGGCCAGGCAAACCCAGCTCCTCCAGTAGGACCAGCTCTGGGTGCTGCACAGGTCAACATTATGCAGTTCTGCCAGGCATTCAACGCTGCAACTCAGGACAAGGCTGGCGACATCATCCCAGTCGAGATTTCTGTTTACGAGGATCGTTCCTTTGACTTCGTAACCAAGACTCCTCCAGCAGCTCAGCTCATCAAGAAGGAGCTTCACCTCAAGGGTGGTTCCGGTGTTCCTCAGCGCGATAAGGTTGGCCAGCTCTCCCAGGAGCAGCTCACCAAGATTGCTGAGATTAAGATGCCTGACCTCAACGCAAACGACATTGAGGCTGCAAAGAAGATCGTCGCTGGTACCGCTCGTTCCATGGGTGTAACCATCGCCGAGTAGTGTTTACTCCCGTCAGCTATTTGTGTGGCTGACGGTTGTTTTGTCAGAGCATCCGACGTTAGTGCACATAGTTGGGTTTCTCGCCAAGAGGGCGTAACTATGGACGGAAGATGCAGGAGTGGGAGGGCAGACGCCCGCTAACCACAGGAGGTACATAATGCCTAAGCACGGAAAGAACTACAAGAATGCAGTTGCCAAGGTAGACGGTGCAAACCTCTACAGCCCAAAAGAGGCAGTAACCCTGTCTAAGGAGCTTGCAACTGCTAAGTTTGACGAGACCATTGAGGTAGCAATTCGCCTTGGTGTCGATACTCGTAAGGCTGACCAGAACGTTCGCGGTTCCATCTCTTTGCCTCACGGCACTGGTAAGTCCGTTCGCGTTGCAGTCTTCGCAGAGGGCGAGAAGGCCCGCGAGGCTGAGGCAGCTGGCGCTGACATCGTCGGTGGCGACGAGCTCATCGCAGAGGTCGAGAAGGGCATGCTTGACTTTGACGCAGCAATCGCAACCCCTCAGATGATGGGTAAGGTTGGTCGTCTTGGTCGTGTTCTTGGTCCTCGTGGCCTTATGCCTAACCCTAAGCTCGGCACCGTTACCATGGATGTTGCAAAGATGGTTAACGAGCTCAAGGCTGGTCGTGTTGAGTATCGTGCAGACCGTTTTGGTATCTGCCACGTTGCAATCGGCAAGGCTTCTTTTGAGGTCCAGCAGCTTGTTGAGAACTATGGCGCACTTCTCTCTGAGATTATTCGTGTCAAGCCATCCAGCGCTAAGGGTAAGTACGTCAAGACCGTTGCTATTTCCTCTACTATGGGCCCTGGCATCAAGGTTGATCCAACCAAGGTTCGTAACCTCATGGAGGACTAAGCTTTACGCTTAGAAGTACCTAGCACGCTTAATCCGGTATCTGCTTGCAGGTACCGGATTTTTCTTGCAGCGTGCATGCGGTGTAGACGTGGACTCGGCTTGCAACGCGCGTGCGGCTGATATGTGTGTGGCTGAGTTGTGCGTAGCTGCTTAGCCGCCCTTCTCGTCAAATTTTTGTGAAGAGAAAGAAATTGTGCGCTCAACCTTGACTTGGATAGTTTTTTGCTGCACAATATCCAACGCAAGACAGACGTCTTGTAGTTGCACGTTCGCTGCCAAAGACAGCCGGCGCCTTGAATCCAAGGCTTAATGGGAATTCCCGCCTGCCGAGGTGGTCTTGAGATTAGTACATCCAGACCCCGCTTTGGTTGCCAAAGTGGGGTCTTTTCATGTGAGGGCCGCACCTGTTGGCGCTCGTGCCCGAGACATGATAAAGGAGGTGTACTACATGCCAGCTCAGTCTAAACTTGATTTGCTCGAGAAGGTTTCCGCTTCTCTCGACAATTCCAAGGGCCTGTTTGTTATCGACTATCGTGGTCTCTCCGTAAAGGAGACTCAGGAGCTTCGCCGCGCACTTACCGCAGCAGGCGCTCACATGAAGGTCTATAAGAACAACATCGTCAAGATTGCTCTTAAGAACGCTGGTATGCCAGAGATTGACGAGATGCTCGCCGGTACCTGCGCATACGTTTTCTATGAGAATGATCCTGTCGAGGCCGCTAAGGTCATCAAGGATCAGGCCAAGAAGCTCAAGAAAGTTGAGTTCATTGGTGGTATCGCTGATGGTCAGGCACTTACCGCTGACGAGGCAAAGGCTTACGCAGACCTTCCTTCTCGCGAGGAGCTCATTGCAAAGCTTGTCTTCGTTGTTGCAAGCCCACTTACCGGTATTGCACAGGTTTGCGCTGGTCCAGCTCGTGGACTCGCAACCGCTCTTTCTGCAGTCGCAGATCAGAAGAACGCTGCATAAGCAACGTTTTGTTGTACCCGCGCATTGGCGCAAACCGCGTGAGAGTGTAGACGCACTTAAACGCACACATACAAGCCGGGCTTTTGCCCAGATGCAGTACAAAGGCTGCATCGTTTAAAAAGGAGAATTGACATGGCTGTCACTAAAGATGAGATCATTGAGGCCCTTAAAGAGATGCCAGCACTCGAGCTTTCTGAGCTCGTTCACGAGCTTGAGGACGTCTTTGGCGTTTCCGCTGCTGCTCCTGTAGCTGTCGCTGCTGCTCCTGCAGCTGGTGGCGCTGCTGAGGAGGCAGAGGAGAAGACCAACTTTGACGTTGTCCTCGAGGGCTTCGGCGACAACAAGATCGGCGTCATCAAGGTTGTCCGTGCTCTTACCAACCTTGGTCTCAAGGAGGCAAAGGAGGTCGTCGAGGGTGCTCCTAAGGCAGTCCTCGAGGGCGCTAAGAAGGAGGACGCTGAGGCTGCTAAGGCTCAGCTCGAGGAGGCTGGCGCTACCGTCACCCTTAAGTAAGTCCATCCTACATTGCTTACTGGAGAGGTCAGACTTCGGTCTGGCCTCTTTTTTGTTTGCCTGGCGAGAAATCCGTGCGCTCGGGGCGCATGGAGCTGAGGTGCGTTCGCTGCAGCCTGAAAAGTGCACCAAGTCTGAGATACGTTCGCTATAGCCTGAAAAGTACATCAAGTCTGAGTGATTTGCCGGATTTTCTCGCCATGTCTGAGCTATTTGCCTGTTTTTCTCGCCTTATCTGAGGACTTTTGCTCAGACTTGGTGTCCATTTCAGGCGCATAAATCCTGCGTGACAACTCATAAATTCCGCGTGACTTACCCCAGCTTCCTCGCACCTGATTTCCTCAAAGAATCTGTAACTTTTGCCTGAAAACGTTAAAGAATCTGTGGATTTGC
>CALFOQ010000026.1:0-39061 GCA_937921235.1 uncultured Atopobium sp.
TCTTTTATATGACGCTATTCATTTTCTAGCATATTAGGTTAAGTTTATGCATAGAGATGCATATCGGGTAGTGCGACCACCTAGCAGCCTAGCTATCTTGATTAAAAACATGTCGATTCTTCGGCAGAACCTACCAAAGCTGCGCTATTTTGTCTGCCAGGACTAAAAGCCGACGCTAACACGCTGCAGAATCATAATCACCCGCATATGGACTGCCTCCCATTTCTTGGACATAAGAAATGAGAGGCAGTTCAATGCCATCTGGCTTTTAAGATTTTGGATGATCCATGCAGCTGGTTTCTGGCACGTATAAAACCACAGGAAAATAGCTTAGTAGCTGTATATTTACTTTTAAATACTTGAAATAATGGGTATATCAGAAGCAGAGCTTCTTGCTCTTAAAGGTTGCCATGAGGCAGGGCGACATGTGTGCGACCACGTTAATAGTCGTCCTGCCTCCATGGCATACGTTGCCTCGCATAACGAGAGATCTGAACAGTTGGGGCCATTCAGTAATGAAATTGAGTGTTGGGGGTACTCAATCTCTCAACGCAACGTGTAAACTATTGATAGCAGAAAAAACTTTTTATATATTCGGGAATTAGAAGAATTTTTAAATTCATATAACACTTCCCGATTTTAGCGTAAAAATAGCGCAAGTGCCACACCAAATCCAAGAAATGGCGCAAAAGGAAATGTATACATAAATATACTATCTGAACTGGTAATTTCTTCTTTATTTCTGTCTTCTCTCTTTAAAAATTTACGCCAAATAAAGAACAGAAAGGAAAACATAACACCTAAAATATTTGCTAAAAATAAAAAGACAAATGTCTCTTTTATTTCAAGATAAAGGCATGTTGAGAGAATTAGTTTAATATCTCCTCCTCCCAGAGAAGACATATGACCTATAAATTTTGTAACTATACCTACGGTAACCAGTACACATATAACAAAGAGCTCACTCCATAATGCATTCATCAGTAACTCAGTGCGCTTTTCATTTGCCACAAGCCAAATAGGCCATAAAAAAGCGAGCAAAATAGGGATTCTATTTGGAATAGTGCGATTTCGCATATCCGATATTGAAGCCCAGATATACATGACAAAAATAACTAACTCTCTCATAGACACCTCCTCAGTCAACCTTAGCAGCATGAACAAGAATCAACTTTCTACACAGGTGCCGTTATTTAACTTATTGATGTAACAAGCTGAACATTCAACGTTCTTCTCGCCGCTCTTGGTTTTAGAGAGCCTTTTTGATCCTTCGAGATTTACTTGCGACAAAAATCGGAAAGCCGTGAATGGTACACTTAGCACTCAGTTTCTAGAAAGGTTTTTCATGCCAAGTTCTTCATATAAATCAAAACAAATGATTGTTATTCGTCGCGATCTTAAGATGCGAAAAGGTAAAATTGCCGCTCAGGCAAGCCATGCATGTGTTGAAGCCACGCTGATGGCACTTGCAAAAGAGCGTCGACTTGATCAGGTTCGTGTTACCGATGATCAGAATTGGGTCTATTTGGACCATGCTGACGAAGATACCTCTGCAATCACTAACTGGTTTGATGCTGGCGTTGCAAAAGTATGTGTCTATGTTGATTCTGAAGAAGCGTTGCTTGAGCTTGCTGTCGAGGGAAAAGCTCGTGGTTTTGTCGTGGCCCTTATTAGGGACGCGGGCTTTACCGAGTTCCATGGAGAACCAACATTTACCTGCCTGGCATTTGAGCCACTGGCTGCAGAAGATATTGATCCGTTAACGGGCGAGCTGCCTTTATACTAGGCGCTCTACCTCCGTACTAGCAAGCCACCACTGTCCTAGTAAGTTGTCTCTGTCCAGACGAGGATACCTACATCAAGAAGGTGTGGCTCATAACCTCGTCAAAGATAGTGGTAACTACAAACATACCAATTGAGGCATAAAGGATTGCTGCCTGCCAAGAAAGGTGATTGGTCTCGATTTTTGAAATACGAGGATCAAGCTTTCCTTCTTTAAGGCTGATGGGGTCATCAATATCGCGCGTAAAGCCCATCTGACGGTCCTCGTACTCTTTTCCACTAAAGAGCAGACCAACGCCGCAAGCAATAATTCCCAAAGAAGAAATGACGTACATAACACGGCGCACCCAGTCGATGCCCGTAAACATATCCATACCGCTGGTAAAGTACGCAAATGCAAAGATAGCAGCGCTCATTCCAGCTGCTGTAAGACAACCATAACCAAATGCACGCAAGGCACTCAGTGCCAGCTCTTTGAACTTCTCGCCACGAGAAGGTGTTTGTGAAAACTTGCTATCCATACACAACTCCTTGGTTGTTTATTTGTTTTCTGTATAGCTTATAGCGTATAGGAAGTCTGCGCTTGATGATACAATTTCTACAGTAAATCTTGGCAGGAGGACGCATGCGTATCGGCTTTGATAACGAGAAGTACATCACTATGCAGGCGGATCGAATCCACCAGCGTATCAGTGAGTTTGGCGGCAAGCTCTACCTTGAGTTTGGCGGTAAACTGCTCGACGACAACCACGCTTCTCGCATCCTCCCTGGATTTGCTCCAGATGCAAAAGCTCAGATGCTTCAGCAGCTTGCTCACGAGGCAGAGGTTGTCTTTGCCATCAACGCAAATGACATTGAAAACGGTAAGCGCAGAAGCGATATTGGCGTTACCTATGCCGATGACGTACTGAGGCTTATGGATATCTTCCGTGCTCGCGGCCTTGCCATTGGCGGCGTTGTCATTACGCAGTACTCTGGCCAGCCAAAAGCAAAGGCCTATCGTGCGCGCCTGGAAAACATGGGTATTGCGGTATATCGCCACTACCCTATTGAGGGCTACCCATCAAATATTGACCTAATTGTCTCAGCGGAGGGCTACGGTAAAAACGAGTACGTCAAGACTACGCATCCTCTGGTAGTTGTAACAGCACCTGGTCCCGGCTCTGGCAAGCTTGCTGTCTGCCTCTCGCAGCTCTACAACGAGAATGCCCGTGGAGTCCGCGCAGGCTACGCTAAGTTTGAGACGTTCCCCGTTTGGAACCTTCCGCTCAAGCACCCCGTAAACGTTGCCTACGAGGCAGCCACGGCAGATTTGGGCGACAACAACATCATCGATCCCTATCACCTTGAGGCTCACGGCAAAGTTACCGTTAACTACAACCGCGACGTTGAGGCTTTTCCTGTGCTTAAAGCCATGATGGAGAAAATCGCAGGTACCAGCCCGTATCAGTCTCCAACCGATATGGGTGTCAATATGGTTGGCAACTGCATTATTGATGATGAGGTTTGCCAAGAAGCTTCAAAGGCAGAGATTGTACGCAGGTGGTTTAGGGCTGCCGAGAAACTCGAGCGTACGGGCATGGGTGAGCGTGAACTCACAAAGATTAATCTCTTGATGAAAGACGTTAACGTTGACCAGAACTTCTCGCCAGCTCATGCAGCTTGTTTGCATAAAGCAGAAGAGACAGGAAAGCTTGCGGGCGCTATGGTTATGCCTGACGGCACCATTATTACCGGCAAGACTTCGGAGCTTTTAGGTGCGCCAGCGTCGCTTTTGCTCAACGCCCTCAAATACGTAGTTGGTATTGAGAAGAAGACGTTTATTGTCTCGGATGAGGTTTTAAGGCCCATTTGCACGCTAAAAGAGAGTAACTTTAAGCTGTCTCGCACCAGCCTCTGCGCCGACGAGATGCTTATTGCGCTCTCTATCAGCTCAATCACCAATCCATTGGCCGGAAAAGCCGTTGATGCCACGCAACTACTCCGTGGATGCGACGCGTATTTCTCGTCAATTATTCCAAGCGACGACGAGTCCATCTATCACAAGCTGGGCATTAACGTGTGTTGCGAGCCAATTTTTGAACAAGGACAATTCTTTCACCAGTGATTTTTAACAGCTCACATAAAAGCAAGAAAACGAGAAACTCTACGACTCGTTCTAAAACTAAACACACACCTGCTTCTGCAAACGCTTCAAAACGTAAGCAGCGGGCGATACATACACTTGAGCAAAATTCCCAGAACAATCCTGTTGTTACATGGGGACTCATTACGCTGGCCATTGTGTTTGTGCTGGCATTATTGCAATCGTGCCAGGGACTCTTCTCCCTCTCTTTTGACAACAATCTGATCATCAAAAACGAGGTCCCCTATGAGTGGGAAAACCTTAGCTATGATGCAACAGGACGTGCGCATTATGTGGTAGACGGAGAAGAGCTCACTCGTACGGGCGTTGACGTCTCTTCTCACCAGGGTTTTATTGACTGGGAAGCTGTTGCTGCCGATGACATTCAGTTTGCCATGCTTCGCATTGGCTACCGTGGCTCCACCGAGGGTGGTATTCGCGCGGATGAGCTGTTTGAAACCAATCTAAAGGGTGCGCAAAGCGCTGGTCTTGATGTAGGTGTGTACTTCTTCTCGCAGGCTATTAACGTGGAAGAAGCTCGCGAGGAGGCAGCTTTTGTTCTGCAGCAGTTACGGGAAGCAGGAGTTACAAAGCTTGCTCTTCCTGTTGCGTTTGATCTGGAGCCTTCTCCCGATTACAGCGGTCGCGCCGACAACCTTTCCCCCGCAGAAACTAACGCAATTGCGCGCGCGTTTTGCACCACCATTCAAGAAGCGGGATACCGCGTTATTGTGTATGGCAACAAAGTGGATCTGAATCGCTTTGACCTGGTCTCACTCGACGAGCCTATTTGGCTGGCACAATATGTTGATCAGCCAGACGTAAACTTTAACTTTTTGATATGGCAATACACTTCAACAGGACAAGTTGACGGTATTACCGGTTCAGTTGATTTGAATTTGGACTTCTCACGCGTCTCTACAAGCAAGAGCCCAAAGTAGCAGCATAAACGTCGAAACTGCTGAGTGCTCCACAGTCACGCCGCAGCCCGTAAGGCTATCCGACCTTAACAGAGCCAGTCAGGGTAACGGTAGGATCAAGCGCCTGAGCATGCGCAAAAGCGCCTCCTGGGCTACATGAACTTACCAGCGTAAACACTACCCACAAGATGATGGCTGCAAGCAATACCGCCAGCGCCACACGACCCAGTCTCATGCGAGAAGAACGACGTCTTCTCGCCGCATATGCTGCCTGAGCTTCATCTCTGGGGTTGAGCGTGCCATAGTGATTGCCGTAAGCAGTTCTTGCTCGACCACGTGCACGAGCGGCATCTGCACGGGCATGGTTAACGGGATTTGTTGGGCGATCTTGCGTCATCCTACGCTGCGCCTGTGCACGGCTTCCAACAGCTGCGTGACGACCTCGTGCCGCACGCGGAGAGGTAGAAGACTCCCCATTACGGGAGACAGTAGGTGGAACCTGAGCTGGGCGCTTTTTCTTACCAAAACCAAAGAGGTTGTTCTCTGCCATCAACAATCCTTGCTAAAAGATTCGTTTACCGAAAAAAGAATACACCGACTTTGCTTTTCTCGCCTTGAAAAGCATCTATCCCGTTACAATAAAGCGCTATACAGACTGATTTTCTGTAAAGTCTGCACAATTGGAGTTCATGGGGGACGTGTGAAGAAACTTTTACTGATGGCAACAGGGGGAACTATTGCTTCTGTTTCCACTGAATCGGGCTTGGCTCCCTCACTTTCAGGAGAAGAGCTTTTAGCCAACGTCCCTCTTGTTCATGACCTCTGCGAATTTGATTTCAAACAAGTCATGAATATCGACAGCACCAATATGCGCCCTCAAAACTGGCTCCAGATCAGAGACGCCATTATTGAGTCGTATGATGCCTATGACGGCTTTATTATCCTTCACGGCACCGATACCATGGCATATACCGCTGCTGCCCTCTCCTACCTCATCCAAAATAGCGAGAAACCCATTGTGCTCACAGGCTCTCAACAGCCAATGGCAAATCCGTTTACCGACGCCAAACTTAACCTCTACCACTCCGTTCTCTACGCGCTCGACGACAGAAGCGCCGGAGTCGTGGTGGTTTTTGGCAACGAGGTTATTGCCGGCACCCGCGCTCATAAACAGCGCACACTGAGCTTCAATGCATTTACGAGCATGAATTATCCACCGCTTGCACACATCCGTGGCAACAAGATTATTCGTAGTGCGCCAAATGAAGAGCAGGTAGATGGCGGTCTTACAACCTATGAAACGCTCAATACGCGTGTCATTGTGCTTAAACTGACCCCCGAGCTTAATCCATCTATCTTCTACCTTCTGAAGAATGACTACGACGCCATTGTGCTTGAAACCTTTGGTATTGGCGGCATCCCCTCATATGACGGCTCTTTTGAGGAAGCTATCACCGATTGGATTGCATCTGGTCGCACCGTAGTTATTACCACACAAGTTCCTGAAGAGGGTCTTGACCTGGGTGTATATGAGGTCGGTAGAACCTATCAAGATATGCCCGGCGTTCTCTCTGGAGACGATATGACTACCGAAGCTCTGGTTGCAAAAACTATGTGGATGCTTGGTCAGACCTCCGATCAACGAGAGCAAGAAAACCTGTTCTACCAGGTAATTTGTAACGACAGAATTCCACAGTCCGTGGATACAGAAATTTGCGAGTAGCCGATGAGAGACGCCACATTTAAACCTACCGTGCTCTACCTAATTGCGCTTATCATCTGCGGTTCTAACGGAATCGTTGCAAGCTTTATCAATCTTCCTAGCTACCAAATTGTCTTCTTCCGTATGCTTTTGGGCACGCTCTTTTTGCTCGCGGTTAAGCTTGTACAAAAAGAGGCTTTTACCATTCAAAACTACCCCAAGGACTTCCAGGCGCTCGTTGGATCAGGCATTGCCTTGGGTCTTCAGTGGACCTTTCTTTTTGAGGCGTATCGCCTGGTAGGCGTTGGTATTGCAACGCTTGAGTACTACTGCGGACCCGTTATTGTAATGGCGCTCTCTCCCCTTTTATTTGGCGAGAAACTCACTGCTAAAAAGATACTAGGATTTCTTGTAGTTGTTATTGGAGCTGCCCTTATTATTGGCTATGGAGTTGGACTGAACCTCTCGCCAGTTGGCCTTCTTCTAGGCGCTCTCTCTGCTGTTCTTTATGCCGTTATGGTTATTTGTAACAGGCAGCTCAAAGATGTTTCTGGTATTGAAGGCACCAGCATTCAGCTGGGCCTTGGCTGCGCTATTGTTGCTCTAGTTACTGTTGTATTCCATGGCATTGAGCTGCCCGCGGACCCAGCGTCGGTAAATTGGCTTGCCGTTTTGACCATCGGCCTCTTTAACACAGGCCTTGGATCATTTTTGTATTTCCCACAACTTACCAAGATTCCAGTTCAGCGCGTGGCAGTCTTTGGCTATCTTGAGCCACTATCTGCAGTTATTTTCTCGGCACTTATCCTTGGCGAGCCTTTTGGTCTTCTCAAAATAATAGGCACCGCCTGCATCATAGGCGGTGCCATCTTTGCTGAGCTATCAGGTTCCTCTTCAAACAAATCAGAGGCTATCGAAACTCCACTGTAGCGTATAAGCTGCTGCGCGCAAGCTGCCGCTTACATTGGCATAGTTGGTGCAACGTAAACGCGAGCGGCATTCTCTCGGTCAAGGTCATACAGGTTCTTTGGATCTCCACCAAAGAGCTCTACTGCCTTGAGAAGATCGGCAGCGTTTGCCTCTTCCTCACCCTGCTCCTTAACGTACCAGTCAAGCAGCTGCATAGTGCGGAAATCGTTTGCCTTCTGAGCAACGGCATAGCACTCATTAATGCTTGCAGTAATGAACTGCTCGTGCTCGTATGCTGCCTTGATTGGCTCAACTACCTTGGAGAAGGTAAGGTCTGGCTTTGCGATTGCCTCCATGGTTGGAGTCCAATCGTTATCAAGCAGGTAACGACGAAGAATACGTGCGTGAGCAAGTTCTTCCTGAGACTGAATAACATACCAGTTTGCAAAGCCCTTCAGGCCCTGCTCCTCATAGAAATCTGCAAAGGTTAGATACAGATAAGCGGAATAAAACTCTTTGTTGATCTGCTGATTAAGGATGTTACCAACGTTTGTGTCAAGTGCCATGTTCTTCTCTTTCCTCGTAACTTTTTCTCAAAAAATGAGAAGCTCTTTGGCTTCTCATTTTTGATACCCAGTTGTTAGTCTCTTAAACAGATTGCACGAAATCTCAATGATAAAAATAGTTACTATTTTTATCTTCTATTTGAATGCGCTACGCTTGCGCCACCTATACGTTAGTCGCGGGTGAGCTTGCGGTGAATGCGATGAGGACGAGCAGCCTCCTGACCAAGTCTTTCGATACGATTAGCCTGATAAGCCTCAAAGTTACCCTCAAACCAGAACCACTTACCTGGGTTCTCGTCGTCGCCCTCCCACGCAAGGATGTGCGTAGCAATGCGGTCCAAGAACCAACGGTCGTGGCTGGTTACCACCGAGCATCCTGGGAAGCGCTCAAGTGCATCCTCAAGGCTTTCCAGCGTCTCAATATCGAGGTCGTTGGTAGGCTCGTCCAGAAGCAGAAGGTTTCCGCCCTGCTTGAGTGTAAGAGCAAGGTTTAGACGGTTCCTCTCGCCACCAGAAAGGACGCCAGCGCGTTTCTGCTGGTCAGGTCCTTTAAAGCCGAAGCTGGCCACATAGGCGCGGCTTGGAATCTCCGTGTCCCCCACCTTGATGAAGTCGTTTCCGTCAGAGACAACCTCCCAGATAGTTTTGTCTGGGTCAATTCCTTGCCTGAGCTGGTCAACGTAAGAAATCTGGACTGTCTCGCCGATCTCAAGCGTGCCAGAGGTGAGCTCCTCCTGGCCGACAATAGCCTTGAACAGCGTAGACTTACCGACGCCGTTGGGGCCAATCACGCCAACGATACCGTTTCTTGGCAAGCTAAACGAGAGGTCGTCGATAAGAACGCGGTCGCCGAAGGCCTTGTGGATGTGATCGGCCTCCAGGACCTTCTGGCCCAGACGCGGACCAACAGGAATCTGGATCTCGGTAAAGTCGAGCTTCTTAGACGCGCGAGCCTCTGCTTCCATCTGCTCGTAGCGGTCAAGACGTGCGCGGTTCTTAGCCTGACGAGCCTTAGGAGACGAACGAACCCACTCCAGCTCAGCGCGCATTTTCTTAGCGCGCTTGGCATCCTGTTGGTTCTGAGCCTCAAGGCGCGCTGCCTTGTTCTCCAGGTAGGTTGAGTAGTTGCCCTCGTAAGGATAGAGCTGTCCGCGGTCAACCTCGCAGATCCACTCGGCAACGTCGTCGAGGAAGTAGCGGTCGTGCGTGACGGCCATGACGGCGCCGGGGTAATCGTGCAGGAACTTCTCAAGCCAGAGCACCGACTCCGCGTCAAGGTGGTTGGTGGGCTCGTCAAGAAGCAGCAGGTCAGGTGCCTCGAGAAGCAGACGACATAGGGCTACACGGCGTTTCTCGCCACCAGAGAGATGGGTGACGGGAGAGTCTGGGTCTGGGCACTGGAGCGCGTCCATTGCCTGAGAGAGCTGGCTGTCCAGGTCCCAGCCGTTAGCTGCGTCGATCTCGGTCTGGAGCTGGCCCATCTCTGCCATGAGCGCGTCAAAATCGGCGTCAGGATTGCCCATCTCAACGCCAATCTCGTTGAAGCGCGCAATCTTGGCAAGCAGGTCACCGAAGGCAAGCTCAATGTTCTCCTTGACCGTTTTGGTCTCATCCAGCGGCGGCTCCTGCTGGAGCAGGCCAACGGTGTAACCTGGGGTAAGCTTTGCCTCGCCGTTAGAGACGTCCTCCATGCCGGCAATAACCTTGAGCAGGGTGGACTTTCCCATTCCGTTTGGACCCACGACGCCGATTTTTGCGCCAGGGTATACGCCGACGGTGACGTCATCAAGGATGACCTTCTCGCCGACAGCTTTGCGGGCTTTGTACATCTGATAGACAAACTCTGCCATGTGCTCCTCCTTAAGGGGCTGTCAGATGAAATATTCACATAGTCCATTCTAATGAAATATTGCGAGGACTCCACAGTAGAGAAGCGGGAAAGAGGATATGCCTGCAAAACACGAGGTCACGTTGCGCTGCACGCATGTGCGATGCGGTGCGCGAGGGCGCGATGCGGAACGCGAGGGTGCGACGTGGAACGCGAGGGCGCGATGCGAGACGTGAGGGCGCGATGCGGTGTGCCTGTGCGATACGGGACGCGAGGGCGCGATGCGGAACGCGAGGGTGCGATGCGAAACGCGAGAACACACCTATGTCAGATAATCTGTCAAAAAGGCGTATACATTACGCTCAAAACCTCTATATCTTGCAGATTATTGGACTTAGGTGTGTTTTTTGCCTCGCATTTAGCAGATTATCCGACATAGGTGTGTAGCTAGAGACTTGAAAATAGCGGTAGTTAAACTATTTATCTATTGTTATTCATCATTACGTATATCGAATCTTATTTATACATGAAAATGAATTGACCCATTAATTGTGATCATAGCTCGCGTTAGATAGCCGCCTTCGGATGGTTTATCGCAAGGGACACCAAATCTCCAAGCTATATAGCACAATCGCCCTGTAAATTGCCATTCAACCGCGTCGTTACGAACGAGTAGGAAGAATGGCAACAAAGTTGTGGGCTAACGTAGGCTTTTTTGACGTGGACTTTTATAGTTTTACGTGGCCCTTTGTGGTTTAAGTGAGCTTATGGTTTTACGTGGCCCTGGTTTGCTTTATCTACGGCGTCTTTGACCATCTGCGCGTAAAGGGTACCGCCTCGATTAATGGAATCTGAATCTGAGCCAAAGTGAACGTAGTCAGTACCTGCCCAAATGTCAGGATTATCCTGAGCAACCTGTGCCCAATCCGCAATGGTAATGAAATCGTACTGTTGAGCGAGCTCAAGCTCGTGTGCGCGAATAGCATTTGCACCAGCATTTGGATCGGAGTTTCTACCGTCATACGGAGTGACAAAAATCAGACGATGTCCGCGCGGCAGCATGTCCACAATCTTATCAACCGCATCGGAGCCGCCAACAGGGTTGGTGCCCAGGGCAACAACAACGTCCTGGTAGAGGGTGTTGTTGTCGATTGCGGACTGCAGCAAATCTACGCCCATCGCCACGTTTCTACTAACAGAAGCGTCAATTTGAGCATCGGGCAGCGCATCCTGCAGGTAAGAACGAGCACGCAGCGAAACAGAATCGCCAATGTAGGTGACTCCCTCAACAACGTTGTAGTTGCTTGCCTGCGAGGTATCCGCATGCTTGCGAGTCATGGTCATGGTACTCTGCTCCTGCAACGAAGCATTGAGCAGCAGATCGTTCTGGAAATCGCTAAGCTGTGGAGCGGTTAGCGCAATAAAGGCAACAGCCGCAGCAAAAGGAATAAGCGCAAGGCCGGTACCTCGCAAAACCTTCTGACCATCAAGCTTGATGCGCGAGAAGATCTCTGGAGACTTCCCTGCCAACGCTGGCTCAAGCACATAGAACGAGCAACTTGCAAATACAAACGAAAGTACCAGGGTTAGGAGTGCAGCCAGGACTGGATCGGTCTTCTCGGCAAAAATAATGTACAAAGGCCAGTGGAACAGATACACGCCGTAGCTGGTATCTGCCACAAAAGAAACGATGCCAGGCTCGTTGATACCCTCGGTTTTTTGATGCAACATGCGAGCAAAGAAAATCATTGCGGCTGCTGCAAGCGAGGCAAAAAGGAAACCAAAGGTGTACGTAAAGAGGTCCTCGAAGTGCATGAAGACGCTCAGGAAGACAAGAACGCTGCAGCTTGCCACAAGGCCCACAAGCGTTAGCTGAGTAGAAAGCTTCTGCTCAAGCTGGTCAAAGAGCTCGCCTGTCTGGGCAATTCCTGCAACACACGATAAAAGCGCGCCGATAAAGAAGGGGAACACGTGCGTTTGCGTCGAGAAATACTGGATAGAAAGATTCGTGGAGCTTTGGGCGCCGGTGGCCATCGCCAAGTAAGTAGCGACCAACAGCACCAGGGAAGCTCCAGCAATCTTTACCTTATAGCTTCTAATTGTTTTGCTCATGCAAGCAAGCAGCCAGGCGCACAGACCCCAGAGCACATAAAAGTGCATTTCAACGGCAAGACTCCAGGTATGCAGATACACGTGAGGAGCAAATTGATTCTCGTAGCTGTTGCCCAGAACTATCTCAAAGTAGTTAGTTACAAAGCCAAGAGCTGCGGCAATCTGATACTTAATGCCGGCAATGAACTCGGTACGCACAAGCAGAAGAAACGGCGTGCACACAAGCACCATAAACAAAAGCGGCGGCACAATTCTGTAGAAACGCCTGCGCAGGAATCCAATGACGTCGATGGATCTAAAGCGAGCAAACTCGTCAATCAAAAGAGCCGTGATGAGATAGCCCGAGAACGTAAAGAATACGTCGACACCAATAAAGCCACCTGGAAGCGCGTCCTTAAAAAAGTGATATATGAGGACTAAAACAAGTCCTGTTATACGTACAAGCGAAAACCATTTAATTCGCACTTTGATAAATCCCTTGCTTAAAAGTTCCTTCATACACAATGTTGTCTTGTGTAGTGAGCCTTCCCTGGCCATCTGCCTGGCCTTTTACGAACTGGCCTTCGTACATCCAGCCATCTTTTGAAGTATACGTTCCCGTACCTTGGAAATACCCGTCGACAAATTCTCCCTCGTAGGTATCACCATTCTCAAAAGTCATCTTGCCTTGACCATTCATCTTTCCCTGAATGGTAGTGCCGGTATACGTCACCTGATTGTCGCCGAATACCAGCGTTTTTTGACTTGGTCGGTTAACCAGAACAATCGAGAGCACCGCAAGCACCAAAATTGCAACGACACTTACCAGCTCGAGCTTTCTTCTGCCCGAACTCACCGGGCGAGAATGACGTTGTTCTGGTTCTGGATCTGCTTGATTGCGAGGACGCTTCTCCACACGAATGCTTTTGCGTGCAGATAAAGGCGCTTTCTGCCGCTTCTTTTTTTCTGGAACAACTTTAGACCGCATGTTTTCTGCAGGTTTTTCTGCGGGCTGTGTAGCAGGCTTTTCTGCAGGCTGTGCAGCAGACACTTCTGCAGGCTTACGCTGCGCAAACGACGCAAAAGCAGACGAAAGCTGCTCAGATACAGTCTGCAGAGAGGCCACTGGACTTGCCGAAGTATCAGCCTTCTCTACGGGAGCCTGAGGTGCTTCTACAGGTGCAACTTCCCTTGCCTCAGATGAAGGCTCAGGGACGTGCGCTGCTTTAACCATATGATGAGCGTTTCTTTTTTTAGCAGAAAAACGCGTAGGAGAACTCACTGGGTATTCCAATTCAATCGATTTGTTAACTATTTCATTGTACTAATTTCCTTCAACTTTTGAATTGTCATTTGTCCTATACACATTTACCAGATTCACAGGTACGCCCGCTGTTTTTCTGCGATTTTCTGTTCTAAGTAAAAAGAGAGAGGGGTACACTACAAGGTGGTATTAGAAAAGAAACAAAATGTGCTTACTAAAGTGTGTTCTAATTAGAAAGTTACATCATCGACATTACCAGGGAGGCGAAGATGGCAGAAGCAATTCGTAAAGTAAATATCATTGGCCATTTGAACCCAGATACAGACAGCATTTGTGCTGCAATTTCTTATGCGTATCTCAAAAATCAGATTGATAACCCTATCTATGAAGCTCGTCGCGCTGGCTCACTCAACCGTGAGACTGCGTTTGTCCTAAATCACTTTGGCTTCGAAGAGCCACAGCTTATTACTACGGTTACTCCTCAGATTAAAGATGCAGAGATTCAGGCTCAGCCAAAAGTTGATGCTGGAATGAGCCTCTATGCTGCTTGGCAGCTCATGCAGGACGTTAAGCTTGATACACTCTGCGTTACTGATGAGGAAGAAGAGCTTACCGGCCTGATTGCCGTTAAAGATATTGCAAATGCAAACATGAGTCTTTCCGAGCCAAACCTGCTCTCTAAGGCTAAGACAAGCTATGAAAATATCGTTTCTACGCTTGGCGGCACCATGGTTCTTGGTGATCCTCAGGGCGTTGTTAAGCAGGGCAATATTCGCGTTGGTACCAGCGCTTCCGCCCTTTCAGAGATTGTTGACGCTGGCGATATCATTGTTGTTGCTGGCAACCATGAGAACCAGACTATCGCAGTTGAGCACGGCGCTTCCTGCCTTATTGTCTCTTGCGATGCTCCAATTGCTCAGGACGTCATTGACCTGGCTAAAAAGCGTGATTGCGCTATTATCAGCACTCCTCGCGATACCTTTGAGGTAGCTCGCCTGCTTATCATGTCTATGCCTGTACGTGAGAAGATGCTCACTGACGACATCCTTAAGTTCAGCGTCAACACCGCAATTGATGATGCTCGCAAGGCAATGACCAACTCAAGGCACCGCTTCTTCCCTGTTATTAACGAGAACGGCACTTTTGCTGGTCTTATCAGCGGCCCTGGTCTTTTGAACCCTCGCAAGAAGCATGTCATTCTTGTTGACCACAACGAACGCACTCAGGCAGTTGATGGTCTTGAGCAGGCCGAGATCATGGAGATTGTCGACCACCACCGCATCGGCTCCATTGAGACTTCTAACCCAATTACCTTTAGAAACGTCCCTGTTGGCTGCACCTGCACCATCATCTATGGCCTCTACCACGAGTACGGCATCGAGATTCCAAAGAATATTGCTGGCCTCATGCTCTCTGCAATTCTTTCCGACACCCTTGCATTCCGCTCCCCTACCTGCACCGAGCGCGATATTGTTGCTGGTAAGAAGCTTGCAGAGATTTGCGGAGAAGACATTGACGCTTACTCTGAGCAAATGTTTGACGCTGGCGCAGACCTCACTGGTCGTACTGCAGAAGAAGTCTTCCACGGTGACTACAAGGTATTCAGCCGTGGCGGCGTAAAGTTTGGCGTTGGCCAGGGCTCCTTCATGACCGAGTCCAGTCGCAAGGCTGCTGAGGAACTTGTTGGACCATTCTTGGAGACTGCCGCTAAGTCCGAAGAGCTTCCAATGGTCTTCTACATGTTCACCGACGTAAAGAGCCAGGTCACCGAGATGCTCTTCTACGGCGCAAATGCTGCCAATGTCATCGAGCGCGCCTTTAACGTAAAGGTTGATGGCAATATTGCTGTTCTTCCAGGCGTTGTCAGTCGTAAGAAGCAGGTTGTTCCATCTCTCATGGCAACGCTTCAGACACTCGCCGAGGAAACCGCCAACTAACACGGGTTTCTCGCGCGTCGCGCCTTATGCGAGCTTCTACTGCGCGGGTTTCTCGCGCGTCGGATTTCTCGCACGTCGGATTTCTCGCCATTGATTGAAATGATAACGCCTACCTGCACTTTCGCGGGTAGGCGTTTTTCTACAGGAGCTGTTCTATGACGGCGCCTATTCTGTCTCTGATCACCAGATTGGCGCGATTATCGTACGGTGTAGGCTGGTCGTTAATGATGGCCATCTTGTTGCCCTCGTAGTAGTCGAGAAGACCGGCGGCAGGCTGCACTACCAGCGAACTTCCTGCAACCACAAGGACCTCCGCTTGCGAGATGGCGTTCAAGGCTCCGTACACGGTGTCCATATTGAGGCCTTCTCCGTAAAAGACAATATCAGGCCTAATAACTGCGCCGCATTGACAGAGCGGCACCACAGACGACTGCTCTTCAATCTGATCAAGCGTATAGGTGTGGCCGCACTCGGGACAGTAAAAACGCGTCTCGTTGCCGTGGAGCTCAAACACACGCTTGCTACCAGCAGCTTGATGTAGTCCGTCGATGTTTTGCGTCACCACCGCGCGCAACTTTCCCGCAGCTTCCAGCGACGCTAGCCACTTGTGAGCAATGTTTGGCTGAGCCTCCCCCAGATGATGAGAGTTTCTAAAATACGTGTAATACGCTGCGGGATAATCCAAAAACACATCAAGCGAGAAGATCTCTTCAAGTGTAAAGTCTGGCGCCTTGCTGTAGGCAAAAGACTCCTCGTTGTCTGGATCAACGGTTACGCCATTTCCCAGGTCATAGGCTTCTTTTCCCATGTCATAGCCGTCTTGGCCAAGGCCAATAGTCATGTTTTCTACCTTGATGCCGCCCTGACGATACAGACCGTTAGTACCCCTAAAATCTGGGATACCACTTTCTGTTGATACGCCTGCGCCACCAAAAAAAACAATGTTATCTGATGACTGAATCCAGTCTTTTAGCTGCTCAATCTTGGTCATTAGGCACCTCTAACCTAAAAAAGGGACCCGGATAAACTGGGTCCCTCGTCTCAAGCGCCGGAGCTCTTGGCGCTGAAAACGCTAGTAGTCAAACTCGTCAGGAACATACTCAGTTAGGCATGCATCCAGACCGGCTTCAATTTCTTCATGGTTCATATGACGGCCAATGAAGCACAGTTTTGTTTGACGATCGCCCAGTTCATCATCCCATTCTGCGCGTAGCTCGGGTTTCTCGTCAAGAAGGGTTTCTCGCTCATCCTCTGGAAGCGATGCGTAGAACATGCCGTTCTCGTAGAACTGGACCTGCTTGCCAGCCTGCTCAAACACAAAGCTCATCTCGGGGTCTTGCGAAATCCAAACGCTACCCTTGACGCGGATGATGTTCTTTGGCCAGCTAGCCACAAACTGGTTGAGTTTGTCCAGGTCAAATGGCTGACGACGGCGATACACAAAGGTGGTAATCTCGTACTCCAAAACCTCTGGGTCCTCGTGCTCCTCAGGATGCTCCATTGCATCCATCCATGCAGCGGAGGCGTAGGCTTTATCAAAGTCAAAACGGCCCGTATTGATAAGCTCGCTCATTGGAATGTCACCGTTGACTGCCTCAACAATAACGGCGTCTTTCTGCAGGCCGCGAACAAGCGCCTTGAGCTCGTGGAGCTGCTCTGGAGTAACCAGATCGGTCTTGTTGAGCACCAGCGTAGAGCAGAACTCAATCTGCTGAATAAGCAGGTTCTCAATGTCGTCCTCTTCAATATCTGGGTCGAGAAGATCGGCGCCGTTGTGGAACTCCTCAAACATGCGAGCACAGTCAACAACTGCGACGATGTTATCAAGGTTGAGGTGAGAGTGATTAGTTGCATGCTGGCTCTGATTGCAGAATGCAGAAATGTTATAGGTAATGGGGATTGGCTCGCAGATGCCCGAAGCCTCAATAATGATGTAGTCAAACTCCTCGGTATCGGCCAAATCACCCAACTGAAGTGCCAAGTCATTAGAAAGGGTGCAGCAGAGGCAACCGTTGGTCAGAGGAATAACGTCGCCTTCTTTAGCGTAGCCGCCGTCTTTAATAAGACCAGCATCAACGTTAATCTCGCCAATATCATTGACAATGACTGCTGCGTGAATACCTTCAGTGTTAGAGAGAATGTGGTTCAAAATAGTGGTCTTACCTGCGCCTAAATAGCCGGTAAGCAGCACAATTTTCACCTGCTTTGGTTCAGACATAGTGAGCTCCTTCAAATGTCAAACTTTTATATCAAAGAATAAACTTCTTACCGGTAAAAGTGGGCCCTGACGCTTAAGTGAGTCAGGGCCCAACCTTCGCGTTACAAATTATCGAGCCGGAAGCTTAGAAGCTACCGCGATCAATAATCTTGCCTTCCTTCATGATGACGTCCATGTTCTCAGGCGTGAGGTCGCGGATGTTGTTAGCAACGTCGCCCTTGACTACGAGGATATCAGCAGAGAGGCCTTCCTTGACAGCACCAAACTCGTTCTCCTTGCCAAGCATCTTTGCGCCGTTGTAAGTAGCAGCTGCAACAGTATCAAGGATGGAGATGCCAACCTTCTCGACAAAGTCATACATCTCATCGATGGTGACGTAGCCGTAAGGAGTGACAAAGCTGAAGGAGTCGGAGCCGATGGTAATGGTGATACCCATGTCATAAGCCTTACGCAGGTTAGCGTAGGTGCGTGCAAGGCCCTTCTCGACAACAGTCTCGCCTGGGAATGCGTCAAGCTCTGGAGTCCAGTCTGGTGGATAAGTTCCGTACCAAGTTGGCAGGAAGCCGATGGTTGGGGTGAAGTATGTTCCCTGCTCTGCCATAAGCTTCATGGTGCGCTCGTCAAGCTCGAAGCCGTGAATAAGCTGCTTGCAACCAAAGCGGACGCAGTCATATGCAGCGTCAAAGTTATTGTAGGAGTGAGCGTACAGAGGAATGCCTACCAGTGCGCACTCGTCAGCAATTGCCTTGATTTCCTCGGTGCAGAAGAGCTGCAGACGGTCGGAGTCCCAGCGCCAAATGCCGCCACCGGTTGCCCAGATCTTGATGCCGTCAGGCTCTTCACGGAGACGACGACGAATTGCCTTACGAAGCTCCCATGGACCGTCTACCTGGTCGCCCCAAGGGTGTCCGTCCTTGGAAATCTGCAGTGGCAGGTGGTGAGAGTCACCGTGACCAGCAACGCGACAAAGGCCAAGGCCGGTAGCAAAGATACGAGGACCCTGCATAATGCCCATGTTAACGAGGTCGCGGATAGCAATACCATTGCGGCCAATCTCAACGACAGTGGTAAGGCCGTGGGTAAGAGCGTCATAAGCCTGCTTGACTGCGCATGCCTGCTTCTGAGCAACGGACTCGATAACCCAGTCGTTATCGTTGTCGGTCAGGTTGCCGGAGAAGTGCAGGTGTGTATCAACAAGACCAGGCATTACGGTATGGCCAGATGCGTCACGTACCTCATATCCCTCTGGGACCTCTTTGCGAGGACCAGCATAGGTAATCTTGTCGTCATCGATAAGGACAAGGGAGTCCTCGACCGGTGCAGCACCAGTACCGTCAACGAGCTTGCCGCCTACAAAAGCATACTTACTCATGTTTCCCATCCTTCCTTTGTTGTCCGCTCACTTCTTTTAAACGGACGAGGTTTACTTGCATAGTAAGCCCGGGTTAACTTCTTTGGAATAAGTTAGCCATGGTTGCCGGTAAGCGGAGCAAAAATACCCATGAACGGATGTTCAGATATCAATAATTTCATATAAACATCTAAAGTATTTGATTACTTCATATTTGCTATGACTACATTGCATAGTTGTGTCAAAACAGTTTTTGTCCGGTATCCGTGGTAAGGTTGAGAAAACAAATTAAGGAGGGGCAATGTCTCAGAATTCTTCGTCGCAGTCCAGCTTTTTTGCACTTATCTCTCGCATGCGCTACATTGAGCGCTGGTCGCTTATGCGCAATTCTCGATCAGAAAGCCTTGCTGAACACGCCCTTGACGTGGCCGTTATTTCTCACTGCCTAGCAACTATTGCAAATGTGCGCTATCACAGAAATCTTGATGCAGATCGTGCAGCTCTTATTGGTATGTATCACGATGCATCAGAGATTATCACCGGAGACATGCCCACGCCTGTAAAGTATGCTAATTCAGAGATTAGAGATGCCTATCATCAGGTAGAGGCACGTGCCGAGAAAACCATTCTCTCCACACTGCCAGAAGACCTGCAAGATGCCTATGCTCAGGTGCTCACTCACAGCACTGAGGCTTCGGAGAGTGAAGTTTATCTTAGAAAGCTTATTAAAGCTGCAGATAAGATTGCGGCACTTATTAAGTGTATTGAGGAGGCTCAGTCTGGAAACTCAGAATTTATTACCGCTGAAGCCTCAACTCGTGGAGTTGTTGAAGATTTAGCAGATTCTCTTCCAGAAGTGCGCGATTTTATGACAGAATTCCTACCTTCGTACGGAGAAACGCTTGATCAGCTTCTGTAAAGAAACGCTGATTTTGCCCACTTGTTGAGGAGTTGCTTTGCGCGCACTACATGCACGTTTGCCTAAAAACTTTGTTCTGGAAGAGCGCTTAGAGGCGTATTCCAGCGTCATTGAGCCTCATCCAGAGGCTTTGAGAGGTACGTGGGCTTCTGCGTGTGCGCCAATTACTGCTGAGGGACATGTCCCCTTCTCTGAGGTCCGTGTAGACCTTGGCTGCGGTAAGGGATCTTTTACTGCTGCTCAAGCTAAGGCAAATCCTAACGTGCTTTTTGTAGCCATTGATACAGAACCTATCTGTATTTCATATGCTGCTAAAACAATGTATGAAGCAGGAGTGCCTAACGCCATCGTAGTACCTGGTACCGGCATGAAGATTGATGAGTACTTCTCGCCAGAAGAAGTCTCTGTTATTTACCTCAACTTCCCTGCACCATTTCCTCGAATCAGACAGGCAAAGTTGCGTCTCACTGATGCTGAGCGTCTTATGCAGTATAGAAATGTTTTGGCTAAAGAGGGTGTTGTTCGTCTTAAAACGGACAGTCAGCCACTTTTTGATTTTTCTCTTGAGCAAGTTGAAGTTGCTGGTTACAACTTTATTTGGAAAACGCGAGATTCACAGACCGATTTTCCTCACGATGTTCCTAGTGAGTACGAACAAAAACTTGGCGCCCAGGGCGCTAAGGTTCATGCCTACCTGATTGCTCCAGGTCCTGTACCAGCAGATTTCACACCCACAGAGCCTGTCAGTCTTGTTGACTACCTTCCAGAAGACTTAGAATCGCTGGCCTACGTTCCTCATGGAATGGAAAGCACGGTCCGCAATCTTGCAAACCGTGCTCGTAGACTTCGTAAGAAGGCTCAGTAATTTGTAATTGGCTATGTGTAGAAACAGCCGTTTGTGAAAACAACCTTTGTAGGAGCGCTCCTTTGCGAGCGCTCTTTTTTAGGCCAGCAGCCCTGACTCTTTTACTTGATCGACTTTATATTCAAAGCTCTAGTGGAATTAAGAACCGCAAGCACCATAACGCCTATGTCTCCAAAGACCGCTAGCCACATGGGAGCCAAACCAAAGGCTGCAAGGATCAAAACAGCAACCTTAACGCCAATAGCAAACACAATATTTTGCTTTGCAATACCCAAGGTATGACGAGCAATCTTTACGGCCTTTGAGAGCTTAGAAAGCTTGTCGTCCATAAGAACTACGTCGGCGGCCTCAATAGCAGCATCAGACCCCAAACCGCCCATAGCAACGCCTACATCAGCGCGTGCAAGAACGGGTGCATCATTGATGCCGTCACCGACAAAAGCAAGGGACTTACCAGCTGTCTTTTGGGCGAGAAAGCCTTCAACGGCAGAAACCTTATCCTGTGGAAGCAACTCAGAGCGAACCTCAGTGATGCCCATCTGAGCAGCAATCTCTTCTGCAACGTCGCGTTTATCGCCCGTGAGCATAACAACCTTAGAAACACCAACGTCTTTGAGGGAAGCGATTGCTGCTGGAGCATCAGCTCGTTCGCGGTCAGAAATAACAATGTGGCCCATGTAGGTTCCATCAACAGCCACGTGAATGATGGTTCCGTGGTTCTCGCACGCTTTCCAAGAAGCTCCTACGCTCTCCATAAGTGCGCAGTTGCCAACAGCAACGCTCTTACCATTCACGTTAGCGCAAATGCCTTGACCAGCAATTTCTTTGATGTCCGTAATAACACAGCCATCGTCCTCGCTTGGATAAGCAGCGCGAAGAGCTGCAGCAATGGGATGCGTGGAGTGCATCTCAACGTGAGAAGCTAGGTGCAGAAGGTCCTTCTCGCCAATGGTCTGAGAATGAACAGCCAGAACCTCAAAAACACCCTCAGTCAGCGTACCGGTCTTGTCAAAGGCAACGGTATCAAGGGTAGAAAGCATATCAATGTACGAAGAGCCCTTGATTAGGATGCCCTCCTTCGAAGCAGCGCCAATACCGCCAAAGAAGGCCAGTGGCACGGAAACTACCAGCGCACACGGACAAGATGCAATAAGGAAGGTAAGCGCCCTTACAGCCCAGGTAGAAGCGTTAGCTACAAAGTCCCCCGAAAGCAGTGGTGGCAAAAACGCCAGCGCAATGGCACTGTAAACAACTGCTGGAGTATACACGCGAGAAAAACGACGAATAAACCTCTCGCTCTTGGACTTGTTTTGGTTTGAGCTCTCTACCAGCTTAATGATGCGGGAAGCAGTAGAGTCTTCAAAGAGGTGAGTAACGCGGGCGCGTACCACACCAGAAAGGTTTACACAGCCTGAGATAATATTGTCTCCCACCGTTGCGTCACGAGGCACGCTCTCACCAGTAAGAGCAACGGTATCAAGACTGGTAGAACCCTCGACGATCTCTGCGTCAACAGGGACACGGTCGCCGGGTTTGACCACAATAATCTCTCCTAGCCCAACTTCTTCTGGAGAGATAGTAAGCAGCTGTCCGTCACGTTCAACCGTTGCGCTGTCAGGACGGATATCCATAAGCTTGGCAATAGATTTCTTGCTGTTATCGGAAGCAAGGTGTTCAAACACTTCTCCTACCTGGAAGAACAGCATGACAAAGACGGCCTCATCAAACATAGGAGAACCGTTAGGCACAAAGCCAATCAGCAAGGCACCAACAGTAGCAATAGTCATGAGCAGGTCTTCGTTAAAGCACTCGCCCTCAGTGATGCTCTCCCATGCTTCTAGAACAACATCGTATCCCGCAACAGCGTAAGGCAACAGGTAAAGCAACAGTGCCTGCCAAAGCTGCAGGTCAAATGCGTGCTCAACCGCGTAAGCAATACCTAGCAAAACAGCAGAACAGACAATGCGAGCAATCTTCACCTTTGTCTTTGAGCTCATAGCTCCTCCTTGGGTTGTTATACCTAGTCTACTCCTTAAATTGATATATGTACATATATTCATACAACAATCTTAAGGAACTTTTCACAAGAATCTCCACGGGCGAGAAACCCGTGGAGTCCCAGATAAACCTATAAATTTTGGCCGTAGTTTAAGCAATCGTTCTTCTCGCCAAGTGAAAAGCTAGTTGATCAGCGACGCGGGAGTTGGGATAAATCCCTCAAAGATGACAGGCGCACCTTCAAGCTCGGAGGCAATCATGTCCTCCTCGTTCCTAACGGTCCAGGTAATCAGATGTGCGCCCATGGTATTGCAAGCCAGCTTAACAAAGGGGTTCTTGCGATCTTCAAACTTGTATGAAATGAAGTCTGGGCGACCAACAGAATTACCAAAGAGAGCTGTAGCGCCAGCTCGTGTAGCAATGTTCATGTGCTTAGTCTGACGGTCAACCAGGAAATTCTCCGAAAGCTGGCCACGAAGCATCTCAGGACGGTTCTGACGCAGCCACTGCAAAACGCGAGGATCAAAGCTCTCGATGCATGCACGAACGGGACGAAGATCAAGAGCCTGCATAATCTTTTCTGTCAGCTGCTCAGCGTTATTGTTGCGCGTCTTAGCCTCAATAATCAAAGGTGCAGGCAGCTCACCGGAGCCGCTCCATGCATAAACCTCAAGGACTTCCTCAAACGTTGGAATCTGCTCATCAGTAGCAAGCAGTCTGAGACCACGAAGCTCCTCCAGCGTGGACTCCTCAACAATCTTCTGTACGCCACAAAGACGATCAAGTGCTGAATCGTGAACAACAACCAGCTTGTTGTCTGCGGTCAGGTGGACATCAACCTCGGAGCCAAAGCCCTTCTCGACAGCTGCGCGGAAAGCAAGCAGGGAGTTCTCTGGAATGCCCACCTCGTTGTTGTAGAGGCCACGGTGAGCATAGCGATGACGAGCAATCTCATGCCAACGCTCCAGGAGCAGGCGATCATTTTGCTTGCGAGGAGCAATGGAATAAGCGCCGTATGCAGCTAAACCAAGAGCGGCACCAGCCACAACGCCACCAGCAATTGCAACGTTTC
This sequence comes from uncultured Atopobium sp., assembly GCA_937921235.1. Taxonomy (GTDB): domain Bacteria; phylum Actinomycetota; class Coriobacteriia; order Coriobacteriales; family Atopobiaceae; genus Lancefieldella. The sequence goes on from CALFOQ010000026.1 coordinate 23,548, forward strand.
TGAGCGTCTTGCGTTTTTTGGTAGAGGCTAACAAAGCGTCAGAATCCTGTCCATCTTGAGCAGCAATTTCCTCAACAACATCTGCAACTGCGATATCTGCGGCAGCATCCTGGTGCTCGGCCAGGGTCTCCCCCATCTCTTCAAGCGACTCTGCAGTGCTTGCAAGTTGCTTTGAAAGCTTGTTCTTTGGGCGAGAAAAACGATTCTCTAGATTAGACTGAAGCTGTGCCTGAGCAGCCAAAACTGAAGTCTGAGCCGAACGAAGCGCAGACTGAGCACGAGCGACTGATGACTGAATAGCATCGCCGTTTGGCAGTGCTGGCCTAATATGAGCATTAAACCCAGCTGTAATCTGCTCTTTTGCGATATTACCTGCTAAGTTAGCAGCCTTAGAAGCCGTTGTAGCAAGCAGCTTTCTTCCAGCCTCGGATTGAAGTGCTGCCTTTGCGGCATACTGAGTAATTGCTAAACCTGCAGCTCTAACTGCAGCTCTCTTAATAAAACGACCAATCATGTAAGCTCCCTTCAATCTAGCTTTATTCTATCAGTCCAGTTCTCGCTTTTTCGCTACGTATTGCGACTTTCTGTGCGTAATCAGTATCTTTGTCTGTTCAAAATCGAGTAGTATGTAGTCCACTAACTACTATCTCAGGAGCATCATGGCTGTTATAAAACAAGAACACGCTCTCTACCTGTATAAACTACTCAAAGCAACCATTGGCGTCTCTAAGCAGACTCCCCTCTCTACCGTTGAGAGTGTACTCATTGAAGACGACCTTGCACCGCAGGATTTTGGCTTTGACGACATCCGCGCCCTCATGGAGGCGTGCCCCGATTTCATTAAGATCACAGCCTTCAAAAAGGGTTACGTCTACGCAACGCTTTTGACTTTTGACATCTTTGAGGCTGCCCTTGTAGCTGGCGAGAAAAACGTCGAGTCGCAAAACAACGGCAAACCATGGAAACGCCGCCGTGGAGCAAAGTCCATTCGAGCTCTCAAGCCAAAGCACTTGATAGTTGAGGCGGAGCCTGAAGCGGAAGAACTTCCTACCCAGAAAGAGTCGACGGAGCCAGAGGAGGTGCCTGTCGTAGAGAGCTCGGAGGAACTGTCTGTTGCAGAAACAGCACTAGTCGCAGAGGAGTCTGCTGCTGAGGCGCCTGAAGAAGACATCCAGCAAGAATCTGCCGATGATGCCACTCCAGAACCCGCTGGAATCGATGATGTCGCTCCGGAATCTGACGAGACCAAAACACCAGCTCCAGAGCCTAAAGCTGACGAGCCTACAGTGCCCGAACCTGTAGTGCCCGAGCCTACAGTGCCTGAGCCTACCATCTCGCTTACCGTTACCTACAATCCCTACGACGGCTCCGATGAAGAGAAGACGCTTGAGGCCGCTCCTTCAGTATTGCAACAGGCACTGAATGCAACAAGTTCTGTCTCTAGCATTACAGTTTCTGAATCCCAGGCTTCTACGCAGGTAATCAATCAGAATGAGACTCATGCCCCCGCCCCAACATACCCTGCCAATTTTGAGGAAGACGTCCACGTTAACAACGAGCTTCTCGGCATTTTGTATCAGATGGCTCCCGTCGACGCCAACGTTCTCAAGCAGCTAGAAGAAGACTTCAAACTTGCCGAGTCTTCTCGCGCACTCATTTCCAAGGGCGGCACGTTCACGTTTAACACACGTTACAAGAAGCCGCAGACAGACGAGGTTATTACTGCTACTATTCGCAAATCTAAGCGCGGTGCTCTGCGTCCCTGGACGCTCTTGAAGCTCAGCGTTTCTGCAGATGAGCTGCAGGATCAGGCAGTTGATGTACTTCACGGACTGCCAAAGTCTGGCATTGCTTCATGGGAAAAGCTTCCTGCTGCAGCAAAGCAGCTACCTATCAACCCTGTTGACGTGGTTATGAACGAGGCCCCTGTCTCCGACTGGAACGCACTTTGCACCACCTATCTGAGCGACGCACCCTCATTACAGGCGGCACAGGCTTGCCTTTCTGCAGCGTACGTCTACAGAAAGAACGAGCAGCAGCTCATGCACACCGATGCTGACTTCTCGCTTCCCGTCCCAGCTGCCGCACCCCTGCTCTTTGATCCCGAGCGTGGATTTAATGACAACTCACCTCTGGCGCAAAACGCCCTGCGAGCTGCAAAGCGCGGATGGCGCATGGCCGTTGAGCTCTACAATCCATCCAAGCACTGCGTCTACCTTGCACTTCCCACCACCGATGGCGAGAAACCCCTTGCGCTGGTATTTGACACGTCAGCAGAAGGCCCTTATCACGTTGTTACAACACTGACTATTGAAGAAGCGTACCCACTCGCGCGCATCTTCTCTGATGGTCTACCTGCATGGATTATGCCGGAATAACCTCAGCTCACAGACAAGCTTCCTTCGCGAAACAGCTCGTACAACTGGTCACCAAAAAAGCCGCGTCGTGTGGACGCGGCTTTTCTTGTAGTTGGATTTCTCGACGACGGGTACACCAGGTTTCTCGTCAAGTACACCGGGTTTCTCGCCAGCAGGCAGATTGCCGGACACCTAACTTAGTCGTGCCATGGTTCAACAGGCCATTCGTTGCCCGTAAGACTCCAGTCTTTCATGTCATTAGCATTGCCGTTGATGACAAACTCCCTAACAAAGATGTCTCGCTTGCCATTTGAAATAGTCTCGATGTAGTAGCGAGGACGAACATCTCCCTCGTGGACCTCATCGAGAGGTGTGGTGTAGTTGGATAGTGTCTGCTGATCAACACCCATGTCCTTAAGCGTCTGCGCCAAGATATCGTAGTGCCAGACAGGTGCGTCAGAAATCTGCATAGGCTGAGCCGCCTCTTCAGCAGTCTGACCTGCAGGCTTGTACATGATTACTGGAGCGGAAGGTGTCTGAATATCGCCGCCCGTCAAGTACCAATCACCATGGTCAGCGGTAATGATGAAAGACGTATTCTCATACACTCCCAAACGCTTGAGCTCAGCGATGTAGGCTTCAACAATTCTGTAAGCCGCGATGGTTTGCTCGTCAACGTTTTGCTTGCTTGGATCTTCAGTGCGCTCAACGTTGCGATCAAGCGTGTAAGGTGGATGCGAGCCAAACAGATGAATGAAACGGAATGAACCGTTCTGACCAGTATTGTCAATCGAGAGTCCGTAGTGCTGCAACTCCTGATAATACTTGAGATCGTCCTCGGTGTATGGCTGTGAAGAGAGATCAACTTCGTCCATGTTGACTGACTTGCGCATGCGCATATTAAGATCCTCGGTATAATACCAGAATCGAGGCTTAAACACCCAAGGCATGTCCCTGCAGAACGCCGTCTTATAGAGAATGCGCAGTGCACCAAAAACATCCAGCTGATTATCAAGTCCCCTACCAACAGGTGGATGGTAGTTAACGGAATATTTCTGAGCTGTTCCTCTATAACGGTTGTAATTGAGCTGGTCGGTGTACAGGCCAGCCTCAAATCCAGCATTCTGGATATCCCTGAGATACTGATCACTCTGTGCCCAGTTATAAACAAACTCGTTGAAATTCTCGCCAGGCTGAGGACGTGTTCCAAAAAGCAGCGATGGTACACCATATCGAGTAGGAATCATAGAACCTACAGAGTTTCTATACCACGTAAATCCTGTTAAACCGGCAAATGTCTCTGGACGTTCATCGTAGAGTCTCTGAACAAAGGCGGTGTCGGTAGTATCAAGGACAAACACCACGACGTTCTTCTTGGAGGAAACGTTGTAGAGGCCCTCGCGCGTTGCGATAACCTGCTGGTTTTCGGCATGAGCATCTATCGACGCTGCGATTGCAGGACCCCAGAGACTTGCAACGCCCACTGTCTGGACAATGATAAGAGCGGTTGCGGTTACTAGAAGACCTGTTCTAAGCTGACGTGCTTTTAGGAGCGAGAAGGCCACTGCAGCTGCAATGATTGCCAGCCAGATGAGGCCAGAGACAATCATTTGGGTTGTGAAATCTGACCAAATAACCTCGTGACCATCTGCAAGTGGCATACCACCGTTCAAGAATACTGCCTGAACGTATGACGCCACACCGACGGCGCCTACAAATGCAACGGCAACGTTAAACACACGCTTACGCAGGAGTGATAGAAGCACTGTAAGAATGATCGTAAGGATAAGACCTGCAATAATAACGGGACCTGCAACATCGTTGAGGTTGAAAGAAAGGTCTCGCGCATTGCTTGCCACCAGCTCAAGTGGGGCTACGACCAAGATAGTAAAGACAGTAAAGAAAGAGACAAGAAATGCGACACCAATACGACCCTTAGGTTTGAGGGTTCCCTCTTTTTGTTCCTTGAGACGAACAGCTTCTGCTGCAAGGATTTCTTTCATCTGAACGTTTGCAGCTTCTGCACCTTTGGCGTCAACCTTGTGAACTTTGCCTTCGACAATCTTATTGGCGTTCTCATCAATCTTAAGCAGACGGAAGAGCACCTTACGAGAGCGCCTAAACGCAACGCCAAGGACCGCAGAGAGTGCAACTACAACTGCTGCCAGCGCCTGGATGGTGTAGGTCATGACAGATGGGTCAACGTAAGCCTGCGCTGTTGCAGGCAGAAGAGCCCACCATACAAATGTCAGTACTGCGACAAAAAACGCTCCATGAAGGAAGGACGCGCTGCTTTGAATAGCGGCGCTGCAAGAGTTTCTCATGGTAGAAGTTGTTGTTTTAGTCACGAGAAACACCGTCCTCATCAGTTGTCTTTGTGGCGTCTTTAGTGGAGCTGACGGCGTCGCTTTTCTCGGCGTCGTCTGCAGCGTCCGCAGCAGCGTTCTTCTTGGTAGTAGCGTCGTCTGCGGCGTCCGCGGCGGCCTCTTCCTGGTGTGCTAGAACGCGCTCAAGGATGAACTTACCTGCAGCTTCTCCACCATGACCGAGATTAAAGATCATGTTGTTGCGAATCTCTTCAATCTTGTGCGACCAGCTATCAGTCTCATCGAGCATCTGCGCAACCGCATCGCCCAGGCCCGAGAGGTCCTTAGGATCAAAGCTGCGGCCAATCTCGTTTCTGAGCGTAATGTCGCATGGATCCGAATGAATCTTGCTCCAGTCAGGGTTATTCTCCTTCATCGCGGTGTCAATGAAGACCGACGGCTTGAGCGTGGTAAACGAGAACTCCTCAGCAACACTCGACCAGTCAGTAAACAGCAGGTCAGCCGAGAGAACCGAAGTATTGGAGCTGAAGTCGGTCTCAAAGGAGAGCTCCTCTGGGTCCGCATCAGCGTAGCGAGCAAGAATCTCCTCCATACGGGCAGGATAGCGCTTCAAATACTCAGGGTGCGGGCGAACCACAATGCGCCAGCCGCGACCCATAAGCTGCTCAAGCAGGCCGTCAAGGCAGCTATCCATCAAGTTGTCATACTGCCACGAAGGACCAATCAGCAACAGGGGTTTCTCGCCAGGTTTGCGCTGGCCCAGATTCTGTTTCTGGTAGTTCTTGATTGACCTGTCGAGAAGATCGTAGCCAATAGCTGGCTTTCTCTTGGATGGCGTACCGTAGTACTTCTCGACCAGCTCAAGATCGTGCTGCTGGTGAGGGCCAACGCAGAGGACGTCGTCGTAGTAGGTGTACTCGTTGCGCGTTGAGGTGACCGTCATGGAGGTCATATGGTGGCACATATACATGTATTCAGCGTCTTTGCGCACGTAGGAGCGCTTCATGTAGGAGCTCTCCAGGTCGCCGAGGGAAGTTACCACAACATCAGCGTCGAGCTTCATGAAAAGCGTGATAAGGCGACGCTGACCCAAGTAATACGGAATCAGGCGAGGCTGCTGTTTTGCCAGTTCAAAGACCTGGTCGTTAGGGTCAGAGGTGACATAGTGGATACGAATGTCAGAGTTTGCCAGCAGCCACTCGATGGCGCCCTGGAAGTACTTGTAGAAACCGCTTGATTCGGAGTAAAAGACCAGGTGCTTGCCGATGGTGTCAAAGAAGCGCTTGTAGTCCTCTTTTTCGCGAGCGGCATGAGGATCGCGCTGGAACCATTTGTGTGTAGACTTGGTTGCTGCGTCCATTGCCTCAAACTCGTCGCGAGCAGCATTGAGATCGTCGTAATCAACCTGCTTACGAGGGTCAATGATGATGTTGCAGACAATTTGGACCAGGATTGAGAGAAGGTTTGAGCAAACCCAGTAGAATGCCATGCCACAGACGACGTAGACTGCAAGTACCAGCGACATTGCAATAGAAAGGCCGTTTGTGGTGTTCTTCTCTGCACGAGACTGCTCGCGCTGAAGCGGATTCAGCTTGTTGGAAGCAAGACCAAGAGCAACCGAGGACAAAGCTGCTGCGAGAGGCATAATCCAGGTGATACCACCGTCGATGATTGGGGTCATGCCCAAAAACTCTGTGCCAGGCGCGCCGGAATCAGTGATGCCATGGATGACGTCTACCAGGCCAAACAGAATGACTACCTGGATTGCCAGAGGAATAAGACTCAATAGCGGGTGATAACCTGCCTTTTTGTTGAGCTCGTTGGAGCGCTCCTCGATGGTCTCCCTGTCGCCGAAGTAGCGAGTCTTCAAACGGAAGGTCTCGGGCATAAGACGCACCATAACAATAGAATTTTGTTGTGTCCAAAGTGCCAGGGGCATCAGGATGATTTTAGTCGCAAGAGTAAAAAGGAAGATTGCCGCCCACCAACTGCCGGTCAAGTCGTATGCGGGCTGAACGATAAGTGAAAAAACGTGTGCAAGCTGCTCCATATACAAACCTTCTACGAGAAACCTCTACAGAAGCCAATAAAACCTAAACCTAAAACCTGCAAAACCAATGGAATTCATGAAAACTAAAAGAAAGCTACGACATCTCAAAGAAGTTTGTAGTATCTAAAGTTAACCTGAAGAAACCATTTGTGCATAACTAATTTATGGTATCAAAAAACGCTATTTATCGGCAGTTTAAAGCGAACAATCAAAACGTAAAATCTTTAATTTGAATGGACAAAATTTATTCATAAATTGTTCTTTTTAAAATCATTCTATAAAAGTTACGTAGGCAATTGTCTTTCTCGTTAATCAAAATTTAACCCCTGAAATGGCATTTTATTTGATTTTGGGGTTGCAATCGCGGTTCTGCTGGCTAAAATACTCTCCATGTTATTTTTAATATTCGGCGCATTAGAGCGCTTTTGAAATGAGGAGATTCTATGCAGGCTAATCTGCAGGAGCTAAAAGAGACCTATTCGCGGCAGACGTATAGTGTGTTTTCGATCAACCGCCAACAGAAGATTGCTGACTCCCAAGTTACCTTTTCGCTTGCTCATTCTGTTTTCATCATTCCTGTTTTTGGAGCTGCCGAGATTACTATTGGTGGAAATGAATTTGTCTGCGAAGGAACCACGGTTGTACATGTTCCTGCAGGTCAGACAGTAACATATCGAACCCTTTACGGACGCTCGTTTGACCATGTAAACATCTACTATGATGGCATTCAGGGCGATGTCACCAGCCCAATCTTCAATGCCTATGCATTTGATCCTCAAGGATTCGACCGCATTCTTGATAAGGTGCTTGACCTGGAAAAACTTAACACCACCCCATCGCTGGACAATCGTGTTGCTCAGATTGTCAATGGCACCGAGCTCATCAAGTCTATGTTCCTACTCACCAACAGCCAAAAGGTTCAGGAGAGCATGGCTGAGGCTCGCACGTACATTGAGCTCCACTTTGCAGATCCAATTACCATCCCTGGCCTGGCTAAACGTTGCGGAATGAGCACTCAACGTTTCTCCAACAATTTTGTCCAAACATTTGGCGTTCGCCCAATGACATTCATTATTGCAAAGCGTCTTGATCATGCTCAACAGCTACTTCAATCTGGTCTTTCTGTGCGAGAGACTTCCGAGGCGGTTGGCTATAGCGATCCGTTCTATTTCAGCAGACTATATAAGAAGCACATGGGCGTCACGCCTCAGGATGTTCATGACAGCTATGAAGGAAACGTCCTGATTAAGTAGCTGTCGTTTAAGACTGCCTGTTGCTACTTGCAGAAATTACTTGCCCAATTACTTGTGGCAAAGCTGGTCGCAGGTTTTATTGCAAATCAAAGGGTTAGAACGTTCCGCTCTGACCCTTTTTTGCATAATCCGGTTGTAATATTCATTTCCATGAATACGTAATTTTTGCGCTCAAAATTATGTGCCGAAAAAGGTAAAAAATGCGTTTAGTTGGAAATGAAAATTGAAAATTAGACGTTTTATCTCCAACTAAGACGATTTTTTACCGCCTCAAAAACTTTTATCTGGGCAAACGTTGTATGCAGAAAAATGAAATCTCCAACTAAACGCATTTTTTACCACTTGGAGACTTATTCGAGTGATTCGCGAAGGATCTCTGCATCCACCGCCCCCCCCTATCAGCCGTCTATTGCCATTCTTCGAGCAACTCTTGCACGGAGCCAGTGCTGTTTCGCAGCACAAAAAATCCCAGCACCGCTAGGTGCTGGGATTTTACACTTGAAACTTTAAGGGCAATTAAGCAGACTCAACAACTTCCTCTGAAGTGTTGTCCTTCTTAGCAAAGTGCTCAGCAACATAACCAGTAATCAAAGGAGTCAGGATTGCAGTAACGATAACTGCAGCTGCTACCTGTGCATTTGCTGTTGCAAGAGCAGCGCCGCCATACAGGGCTGGGTTTGCCTCTGCCATAGCAGCAGGTGTAAGTGCGTTTGCGCCTGCGCAGGAAGAAATTGCAACGCCTGCAATTCCGGTTCCACCAGTTGCTTTATCAACAAAGTAGTTGATAAAGCCACCGCAAACAGAGCAGATAACGCCAAGCAGAATACCTGCAGGACCAGCCATAATGAGAGAATCAAACTTCATGGTTGTGCCCATAGCAAAGAAGGTCATGACAATAATTGCTGGCAGAGCGCTTGTGAGCATCTTCTTCATAGATGGGAAGCAGTTGCCAAGCAGAATACCCAGGATAATTGGGAGAACTGCACCAAGCAAAGACCAGTTAATTGGAGACTGACCAGTTGCGCCAAGAGCAAGCATGGTAACTGGAGGGCCAACGACCAGCGTAGTAATTGCGACTGCGCCCTGCTCATACTCGTTACCATAATCAGCCATCAGTCCTGCATACATGGAGTTGTTTGCACCAGAGCAAGCAGCAAGGATGACCATGGAAGAAAGGCCAAGCAGGTTGTCGTTCAGGAAGAATAGAACTGCAAGACCAAGAGCAACGCAGAACACAACCTTAGAGATGATGATGATAGCGCCACGAAGAGCAGCCTTTGGTGCACTCTTAAACGAAATAGTTGCACCAACACACAACATGAAAGCACCAACCAGAGCAGCAGTACCCTTAACGGTCATAGCAGCAGTAAAGCTACCAAGCGTTGGGAATACATCTGGGAAAAATGTGTTCATGAAAACGCCAAGAAGCAGTGGTACCAGGATGTTTGCACCTGGAATGCGACCCAGTGCCTTAAATGGGTGCTGAAGAGAAATTGGTTCTTTTGTAGCCATCAACAATCACCTAATCCATTACGATGCCGCCGTCGCAGTCGCCAACCTCACCGTTGACAAAGCTAGCAGCGTCGGAAGCAAAGAACAGTACCATCTGTGCAGGCTCAGATGCCTGTGCAGGACGGCCGAGAGGAATAATGCCTACGACCTTCTTGTACTTCTCCTCATCGTTGGAGAGTGCAGTGGTCATATCTGTAATGGTGAAGGATGGGCAAACAGCGTTACAAGAAATGCCGTACTTGCCGCCCTCTTTAGCGATAGCCTTGGTAAAGCCGTTCATACCAGCCTTAGAAGATGCGTAAGCAACAGTACCAAGGAGGCCGCCGCCAATCTTGCCTGCAACGGAAGAAACGTTGACAATGCGAGCGCCACCACGATCAATGAAGTGCTGCCAGAGAGCGTGAGTTACGTTGTAGGTACCGGTGAGGTTGGTGTTGATAGTGTTGTTCCACTCTTTGTCGTCAACCTCGGTGAAAGGAACGGAGCTGATGCGACCAGCGCAGTTGATAAGAACGTTGACGTCGCCGCACTCCTCAAGAATCTGAGCAACGGTCTTCTTGACGCCCTCGGCATCTGCAATGTCCATTGTGTAGAAGAAGTTACCCTCGCCGAGCTCCTCGACAAACTTGCGGCCAGTGTCCTCGTGACGAGAGCAAACGATTACATGTCCACCTCCAGCAACAATACCCTTGGAGATCTCAGCGCCAATACCAGCGCTTCCGCCTGTAACCAGAACCAGCTTACCTGTAAAATCGAATGCCATGCTCTCTCCTTTTTTAACGAGCACAAACCATTATGAAACAAAATAAATTCTAGCCATATTCACATAATTTGCTATAGAAAAATTATTTTTGTTTCACAAATCCTATGGTAAATAAGCCAAAGGAAAATAATTTGCTTAAAATGCGACATAAATGACACATTAAATTTCATGTTCAATCTTTTGGACATTTGTCTGCAAATCTAACCATTTTTCTTTCCTCGTAAATTTCAAAAGTTAGACAAAGCTAACTTTTAGGAATACAATAGGGAGAGAAACCAGTTGAGCTCGTAGCTCCAAACTCCTAACTCTTGGCTTCACGCTATCAGTTTCTTGCTTTCAGCCCCGCAGCTACTTGCTCTCATATCTTTTAAGGAAGTGACTATGAAACATCACTGCACGCATATCTCAGCAGTCGCAAACCCACAACTGCACGCTACCCGCAATCCTCTCCTAACCCGCAGGTCAGCGCTGACCTTGCTCAGCGCAAGTTCCGCAGCAGCCATCGCTTCTCTCGCCGCGTGTGGCCCACGCGATTCTGCTACCAGCTCAAGCACCGCGCAAAACCCAAACTCCTCGGCTCCCCTTGTTTTGACCACTTTTACCGTCATCCAAGACATGGCTTCTCGCGTTGCGGGAGAGTTCTGCCAGGTAGAGTCCATCACCAAGGCCGGCGCCGAGATCCACGACTACGAGCCAACACCCGACGACCTCAAGCGCGCACAGAAAGCCCAGCTCATCCTCAACAACGGCCTGGGTCTTGAGCGCTGGTTTGAGCGCTTCGTCGACGACTCGCCTGCTCAGCGCGCCGACCTCAGCGAAGGCATCACCGCCATCCCCATCGCCGAGGGCGACTACCAGGGCCAAGCCAATCCGCATGCGTGGATGTCGCCCGCAAATGGCAAAATCTACGTCGAGAATATCGTCCGCGCGCTCAGCACCCTTGTCCCTGACCACGCCAAAGACTTCGAAGCCAACGGCGACGCATACAAAAAGGAGCTCGACAACATCTCCTCTCACCTGATTGAGGAGCTTAGCGCCCTGCCGGAGAGCCAGCGCACGCTTGTGACCTGCGAGGGAGCGTTCTCGTACCTGTGCCGCGATACCAACATGAAGGAACTCTACCTCTGGGCCGTTAACGCCGCTGATGAAGGCACTCCGCAGCAGATCGCCAAGGTTGTCGAAGCCGTAAAAGCCCAGCAAATCCCTGCGGTGTTCTGCGAATCCACGGTAAGCCCCAAGGCAATGCAGCAGGTAGCCGACGAGACGGGTGCTGTCCTCAAGACTGACGAGAAGAACATATTGTACGTAGACTCCCTCTCGGAAGCTGACGGCCCCGTGCCCACCTATCTTGACCTGCTGCAACACGACGCAGACGCAATCGTATCTGGTCTCATGGGAAGGTAATTGTTCGATGAATCTTTGTGTTTCGCAACTTTGCGCCTGGTACGAGAAAAAAGACCGCGAGAAACCCGTCATTTATGACGTGAATTTCTCGCTCTCAACAGGAGATCTTTGCGCACTTGTAGGCGTCAATGGCGCCGGAAAATCTACGCTCTTCAAAGCACTGATGGACACCATCGCATGGGAGGGTTCACTTACTTGGGGTCAGCAACCTCTTTCACAGGCGCGCAAGCAGGGCAAAGTAGCCTACGTTCCTCAAACGGAGGCAATTGACGCGACGTTTCCGCTGCTCGTAAAAGACGTTGTTATGCAGGGAAGATATGTTCATCAGGGTTGGATGCGCATACCTTCCGCTCAGGACAAAGAGCTGGTTGCCCAGGCGCTTGAACGCGTTAACCTGGCCGACCTTGCAGATCGTCCACTTGCCCAACTCTCGGGCGGACAAAGAAAGCGTGTTTTTGTGGCTCGTGGAATAGCACAAGCTGCTGAGCTGGTATTTCTCGACGAACCGTTTGCGGGAGTAGATGCTCGCTCTGAGGCCATTATCACCGAACAACTCAATAATCTCAGTAAAGAAGGCAAAACATTGCTCGTTTCAATTCACGACATCAATTTGGCCCAGCAAAAATTCCCGCTCTGCCTGGTCATCAATAAAACCATTACCGCACAGGGGTCTTCAAAAGAAATTCTTTCTGGAGATGCCCTCCTGCAGAACCTTGGTATTTCCGAAGATACCCACATTGAGGAGGTGCTCCATGCCTGAGGTAGACATTCTCCAATACGCATTCATGCAGCGAGCCCTCATCACCGGAATTGCAACCGCCATAGTCTGCGGGCTTTTGAGCTGCTGGATCACACACATGGGATGGTCGCTTATGGGCGACGCCATCTCGCATTCTATTCTCCCAGGCGTGGTCATTGCTCATCTGCTGGGACTTCCCTATCTGGTAGGAGCACTTGTGTTTGCTCTCATTACCGTGGTGTTGGTCGGACAAGTCAAAAAGAGCCAAATTGTGCGCCCCGATACTGCTATCGGCATTGTATTTACAACGTTTTTTGCACTAGGAACAGTTCTCATATCCAAGGTTCCAAGTCAGATTAACCTCTCGCACATACTCTTTGGAAACCTTTTAGGTGTCACTACTCCCGACATGCTGCAAGTTCTTTGTATTGGCCTGCCTATTGCAATCCTGCTCATCCTTAAAAACAAGGACCTGACCTTGCTTTCATTTGATCCCACGCAGGTTCAAGCAATCGGTCTTTCTACTAAAACACTCACTTCATTTTTGCTTGTTGCCTTAGCCCTCGCAATTGTCATATCGCTCCAGGCAGTTGGCGTCATTTTGTCAGTCTCGCTGCTTATTGTTCCGGGTGCCTGCGCAAGGCTTCTTACCAATCAGATGCGACATATGCTCTGGATTTCTCCGCTTATTGCCACGGTCAGCGTTTTGATTGGAATAACAGGCAGTTATTACTTAGACGCCTCTTCTGGAGGAATGATTGGACTCACCCTCGGCGTGGTTTTTTGTATCATTTTTATACTAAAGAGTTTACCAAAGCTTACTTTTAGGCATATACTAGACAAGAACTAAGAAAGGAGGACCAATGCGTACACTCAACACTTCAGAAGCCCAGCTCACGCACGCAACCCGCGCGCAAAAGCTCTTGCACAGGCAAGCCTCAGCGGCTCTCAGAACATCCATTGGTCTTATGGTCGGAGCTCTTCTTATTGCGATGGTTCATTAAGGCTTCAACTCAAATAATCACCCAAGTTTGGCGAGAAACCCCTTCTATTCAAAGGGTTTCTCGCTAAATTTTTATATAAGTGTTTGAACGAGAATGCCTACGGATACTGACGCAAGGTTGGACAAGATTGAAAGAGTCCATGGGGTGTTGCTTACTCTTTTTACCTTGTAAATGAGACCTTCAACAGCAATAACAACCAGCTCAATCGCTATGACGCACGCCCAGTACTGAACGTCGTTAGCAACCACATCAACAAGGGCGCTTGTGATAAAAACAGCAATTGGATTAGTAAGCGCTTGAGCAGCAACAACAATCAACAGCGCTTGATTGTCTTTAACGCCCAGCGATTTTGCGACAATAAGCTCAACAGTAATAGTCAGAATCAGACAAAACGCAAATATTGGAATAACGGTTATCAAATACGGCAACAAAAATATTTGGTCGTCCATGCCATTAGCCTTCTGCTTGTTTGCCTTCAGCTACACACTCATCTTCAACCACAAGCTCATCAAACTGATCAGATAGCTCTGCGATTAGAACATCTTCCTCTACAGCCTCAACAACTTGTGCTACCTGGAACATACGCTCATGACCAAACGGCCCTGTAGCCACGTAATCTTTGACCAGTGTAAGACCTACGCCCAACGCAAGTGCCGAGACCAAACTGATACCAGAGAGCATTGCAGGATGTTCAATACGAAATCCTGCGAGAGCAGGCAACGCACCTACAGCTAGTGAAAAACTGGCCAGTCCAAACGCGGTACCTTTTGCGTTAGGCAAGATGTTTGCCAGAGATGCCAACGTAATGGACATAGTAAAGTTGAAGAAAAATACACCCAGAAGGCCCATAACCGGTATCTCCCATGAGGGCACAAACAAGGTAGCTGCAACAATGAGCGAAAAGATAGCTGTAGTCCTGAATCCAATACGATCAGCAACCACTCCACCAAGCGCTTTACCTGCAAATACGCCAAGGATACTTAATACCAGTAAGAGCATCTCACTCTTCCAAGGAAATGCCATAACCATGCCGACATAGCTTCTCAGCGCCACCACAAGGCTCAGCAGTGCAATCGCAAGCAATGTATTGAATGAAAGCTCCGAAATATCAAACGAAACGTTATGCACGTTCCAGTACTTCTTGTTAACCTTTTGTACTACAAGCGTGATAAGCGCACATAAGAACAACAGTACCAGCAGGGAAAATGCAATCTGAAGTCTTCCCATTTGAGCACTTTGTGTACCTAAAAAGACTCCAATTGCACCAGTTGCAATAAAGATTCCCGAAGGTCCTGCATGTTTTTGCGAGATATTAAGGACGCTCAGTCCGCCCGCACTATGAAAGAGCGCGTTTCCAATCGCAAGCAAAAGAATCGCAGGCCACTCGAGAAGGGCTATAGGGACCAGCGAAAGAATAACTCCAGCGCCCACTAAAGCATACGAAAGTAAGGCGGCATAGGAGTTCTTATCCAGCTGATCCAGCGCAATGCCTATAGGGAGCTGCAGGGTAAAGGCAACTATGTCATACAGTAAAATACTGAGCGCAACAACTTCCATCGAACCCTGGCCAGAATCGCCCAACACTCGGCTTACGGCACAGAGCATCGAAGAAACACAAGCAAAGTCAACTACAAAGTGACAAAGTGCATACGCAAATGTAGTGACTTCTTTTTTGGGAAGAATCTGCTGTGTTGTGGACAAGGTTTTACCTGCGACGCCTTATGATCATAATAAGGCCAATTACTGCCACAAGAGTAGAAACTGCAGCCATGGCTAAGAAGCTAGATGATCTACCGATTCTTGGTGTAGAAATAACATCAGCTTTTGCAATAACGGGTAGCGCGATTGTCATGACAAAAGTGCTGGCAGCAAGCGCAATTTTTTGGGCTGAACCCAAACCTTTAATCAGATGACGACGTAGTGACATACATACCTCCTTCATCAACTTTTTAATATTTTACCAGTACACACGCCGCGTTCCAAATGTACTCCCGTAAACGGCATAAAAAAGCGCCCGACGAATATGAACTGCCTCCCATTTCTTATGTCCAAGAAATGGGAGGCAGTTCATATGCGGGTGATTATGATTCTGCAGCGTGTTAGCG
>CALFOQ010000027.1:0-22681 GCA_937921235.1 uncultured Atopobium sp.
CAATGTATATGCACCTAGAGCTAACGAACAAATTAAGATCGGTCAAATGTTCAAGAAACTTGATTCTCTTATCACCCTTCACCAGCGTAAGTTGGATGCTCTAAAAAAGATTAAATCAGCGCTACTTGAAAAGATGTTTGTTTAGCAATTTTATCTTGTTGTTCATATTCCGAGAGAAGGACTCATGGAGCCAGTAATTTTTACTAGCGAAGAAGCATTTGAGAATTCTGTAATAGACAATCTTAGACAGCACGGTTGGGGTCATGAGCCAGTACTTAGGTACCCCACTGAAGAAGATTTAGTAAATAACTGGGCAAACATTCTCTTTAAAAACAACAACGAGATTGACCGTTTAAACGGACAGGAGCTTACGTCCGATGAAATGCAGCAGATTATTGATCAGCTTGTTGCGCTGGGCTCCCCTCTTGCAAGAAATGCCTTTATTAATGGTAAGACACTTACTATCAAGCGTGACAATCCAAATGATGAGCTTCACTATGGAAAGGAAGTTAGTCTAAAAATCTTTGATCAACAGCAGATTGCAGCAGGTCAAAGTGTTTATCAGATTGTCCAACAGCCAAAATTCAATGCTCGAAATAACATCCTTCCAAATCGACGTGGCGATTTAATGCTTCTCATTAATGGAATGCCTGTCATCCATATTGAGCTCAAGAAATCGAATGTCGCAATAACACAAGCAGTCGATCAAATTAGAAAATACATGCATGAAGGAGTTTTTACCAAGATATTCTCCCTCGTTCAAATTTTTGTTGCTATGAATCCTGCTGAGACAGTTTATTTTGCCAATCCAGGCACTCCGGATGCGTTTAATCCTTCTTTCCAATTCCACTGGGGCGACTTTAATAATGATCCAGTAAATGATTACAGAGAGGTCATTTCCAGTCTCCTTTCAATTCCTATGGCTCATCAGCTTGTCGGTTTTTATACCATTGCTGACGGTGGCGATGGTGTCCTTAAGGTCATGCGTAGCTACCAGTTCAATGCGGCTCAACAGATTACCTCCGTGGTCAGAAGTCATGACTGGAAAAGAAAGAACCAACGTGGTGGTTACATTTGGCATACCACGGGCTCTGGAAAAACAATGACAAGCTTCAAATCCGCTCAGTTAATCGCAGACTCCGGAGATGCCGATAAAGTCTTTTTCATCATGGACCGTATTGAACTTGGAGTTCAGTCCTTAAACGAATATAGAAACTTTGCTGGAGGAGTATTAACCGAGCAACAGAGAAAGAAAACTGTCCGAGGAACAGAAGATACTGGTGAGCTCCGCAAAGCTTTAACTGATAAAAACTACGACGGCAAATTAATTGTTACCTCTATCCAGAAGATGGATATTCTCTGCAAAGATAAGCACCTAACTGAATACGAGCTTGAATACCTTAAAACACAGCGCATTGTTTTTATTATCGACGAGTGCCATCGCTCAACGTTTGGTGACATGTTGTCTAATATCAAAGACGCATTTCCTTATGCATTATTCTTCGGATTCACTGGAACACCTATTCAGCTGGAGAATGAAAAGAAAAACAGTACAACGGCTACTTTATTTGGTAATGAGCTCCACCGATATAGCATTGCAGATGGTATTAGAGACGGAAATGTCCTTGGTTTCCATCCATACAAAGTATCAACTTTCAAAGAAAAAGACTTAAGAGAAAACGTTTGCTTGATGAAGGTCAAAGCAAACTCTATTGAAGAGATGAGAAGTGATCCTGAAAAAAGCAGGATGTACGACGAGTTTTTCTCGTCCCTTCCAATGTGTTCAATTAAGGATGCTGGAGGCAACAAGATTCGAGGAATCGAAGATGAGATCCCTGCGTCCCAATACAACTCTGATAAGCATCGCCGTGCTGTAGTTGGAGATATTTTAGATAACTGGGACAACGTAACTAATGGTGGCAAGTTCCATGCCATGTTGGCCACTTCATCGATTCCAGAAGCAATTGAATACTACCGACTATTTAAAGAGCTTAAACCAACATTAAAAGTCGCTCTACAGGTAGATGCAAATATTGATAACGAAGAAGGCGCAATCTTCAAAGAGGATGGTCTTGTTGAGTCCTTATTAGATTACAACCGAATCTATAACAAGAACTTTAAGCTCGGAGACGATTACGGATTTTATCGTAAAGATGTTGCCGCGCGTTTGTCTCATAAAGACCACTATACAGGCATACAAAACAAACCAGAGGAACAACTTAATCTGCTAATTGTTGTGAGTCAAATGCTTACCGGATTTGATTCTAAATGGGTAAACACCCTGTTCCTCGATAAGATTTTAGTTTACGAAAACATTATCCAGGCATTCTCTCGTACAAACAGACTCTTTAACATCCACGAGAAGCCTTTTGGAACAATTCGTTATTATCGCAAGCCCAATACAATGGAAAAGAATATTGAGCAAGCTTTTGATTTATATTCAGGAAATCGTCCTAAGGGATTATTCGTTGATAATCTTGATGTCAACCTACGCGGAATGGATCAAAAATACCTAGAAATCCAATCCATATTTGAGACGAGTGGTATTTCAGACTTTGGACATCTTCCGGAAAGCGTTGAAGTGAAAGGAAAGTTTGCAAAAACTTTCAGAGAGTTTTGTAACTATCTAGAAGCTGCAAAAATTCAGGGCTTTAGGTGGGATAAGTTGCTTCCCTCTGACTATGGCTACAACAGTAACGAACCTCTCGTCTGTGACGAACAAACTTACCTCAAGCTTGTACAACGTTATAAAGAGCTCTCTCAGCGTACAGATGGTGGTAGTACTCCAGAATATCCCTTCGATATTGATGCTTATATAACCGAAATGCATACAGAAGCTATTGATTCTGGGTATATGAATTTTCACTTCAATAAGTGGATGCTTGCTCGTGAAAAAGGTGCTGAAGAAGATCGTGCGCTACAAGAGCTTCATCAAGCTTATGCATCTCTTAGCCAAGAAGACCAAAAGTATGCCGATGTGTTCATTTCTGATATTCAATCAGGATCAATTGACGTTGAGCCTGGTAAATCATTCCGTGACTATGTAACAGAATATAGACAAAGTGCAGAAAACCAACAACTAAACCAATTCTGTGACCGTTATGGAATTGATAAACAAATACTCGTTCAAATTTTGAACAGTAAAAATTCTCAATTTGATATTAATGAGTTTGGACGCTTCGACAAGCTGAAGAAATCTGCTGACTTTGTTAAAACAAAAGCATATTTTGAAAATAAACTAGGCCAGCAACTCAGTCCAATTCATGTAAATATGAGTCTTGATAGAGAATTACGTGCTTTTATTAAAGACGGCACCATGAATTAACCTTTGGTTCCCAAGCAGGTGGATTCCATCTGCTTGGGAACAGCGTAAGCTTGGCGAAGTATTTTGCGAAAGTACCGATCGTTCCGACACCCTAGAAATTTTGTCTGTAAGCGTATCAAATGGAATTTATCCTGCTATCGAATCTGACAGGATTATTAACCCTGGAGCAAGCATTACAAATTATAAAGTTGTCTATCCTAACGATGTTGTATTTAACAGTATGAGAATGTGGCAAGGTGCTGTTGATGTTAGTCGATATAAAGGCATCGTTAGTCCAGCTTATGTTGTCGCAAGACCATTATTAGAAGTTGATGCTAGGCTATTTTCAAGACTTTTAAAACAACCATCAATGCTTAGTAAATATAAGCAAATATCTCAAGGTAACTCAAAAGATACCTTAACGTTAAAATATGACAAATTTGCTTTGATTAGTATTATTATGCCGAAATCTATCAAGGAACAATCTCTTATTAGTCGTCAATTTGATATGTTAGACGACCTTATTACCCTTCACCAGCGTAAGCTTAAATAACCAGCGTGAGCTTGCCTGAAAGGAGGGTGGCTCTATGCAAGCCACAAAAGAAGAGCTCTTTTATGAATACTATATGGACTGGATTTCAACTTATAAAGAAGGTGCAATTCGTCAGGTGACGATGAATAAATATCTTCTATCTGCCAAGTGGATACAAAAGATTGCACCTTCAATAAAACTCGAAGAGTTGAACAGGCAAACATACCAAGCGCTGCTAAACGAATACGCTATCTTTCATGAGCGGCAAACAACCATGGATTTTCATCATCAGCTCAAAGGGGCAATACTTGATGCAGTCGATGATGGCCTGATTGGCAGAGATCCAACACGAAAAGCAGTGATTAAAGGTAAAACTCCTAGGCAAAAGCATCAAAAGTACCTGAATCAATTCGAACTACATAAGCTTCTTTCGTCTTTACGACTTGGACCAATTCCAGATTGGGACTGGTTAATTCTATTAATCGCAAAAACAGGACTTAGATTTTCTGAAGCCTTAGCAATCACTCCAAATGACTTTGACTTCTCTAAACAAGCACTCTCTGTTTCAAAAACTTGGGACTATAAAAACAACGGTGGCTTCACAGCGACTAAAAACAAATCATCAGTCAGAAAAGTACAAATAGATTGGCAAATAATAGTCCAGTTTTCTGAGTTGATTAAGTTCCTTCCAAAAGATCAGCCTATATTTGTACATGGTAAGGTCTACAACTCTACAATCAATTCTGTTCTTGAAAGACGATGTTCAGAAGCTGAAATACCTGTCATTACGATACATGGGCTTAGACATACTCATGCATCAATCTTATTGTTTGCTGGTGTCTCTATCGCTAGTGTTGCAAGGCGTCTTGGTCATGCAAGTATGACAACGACCCAGAAAACATACTTACATATTATCCAAGAGCTCGAGAACCAAGATATCGATTTAGTAATGCGTTCATTATCCGGTCTTATTTAACTTGAAAATGCTCACGCTGGTGAAGGGTTATGAGGTTATTAATACAAACAAATAGGTTACCAATTCTAACTTGTTCTTTATCTGTTATAGGCAGCATAACTGATTGTTTTAGTAAATCGGGAACAACAAGCTCGTTCATCAATGTTCCCCTTTTAGTTGAATTCAAAAAAATTGGGGTAAAGATAGCTGTATTAGAAAGATAAAATTTCCAAAAAGGCACACATATAAAAGATGTCGGTTTTAGTGTTCTAAAACGTGAGGACATAATACCTGTACCAATATCATTAATAACTAATTTACCGTACGGATGCCCTTTCGTTCTATTGCCTTCAAAAGCCATTTCACCATAATTCAATACCTTATATGATCCTAAAGAATTAGCGGACGCTCCATTTCCAGCTGGATTCCAAGACATAGAAGAGACCGATATCGTCTTACTGGAGTCAATGAGATTAATGTTCTTTGCATCGTTAATTTCTAGTAATTCACTCAACTTACGCTGTTCCCAAGCAGAAGTAAAAATATTACTCCACGTAGCTATTAGCTTGTCGATATTGCTAACAGGGATGGCGCAGCTACCTTAACTCTCCCTTGTACCCGTAAACACAAAGTCTCGGTTAGCGATGTGGGCGATGCCTTGAATAGTGTCGCCCTCAACGGAGCCGCCGACGGCAAAGATAACGGGACCCACAAAAGACTCAAGCTTGCCACCAAAGGTAAACGAGTTGTCGGTAACCTTGCCGTTTTCGATATCAATCTGGACACCCATGGCGGTCAGAGAGCCCGTGAGTTTCTCGCCAGAGGTGATGAGGACAGCGGTACCCTCTTTGGCTCCAACAGGAGAGTCCATTTGAATCTTATATGTTCCGTCAATCATGATGCCTCTATTCTTTCCAGGCGTTGTACCTGGTGCTTTATTGGGTTGCAGCCGATGGTTTTGCTGGAGCTCAGTCGGACGATTGTGTTGGGAACGACCAGTGAGCCACGTTGAAACCAGTTGCTTGTTGCGTGCCACTATTCTACCCAAGAAGTGTGAGGAGTAGATGTGGTTTCTCGCCAAGGGGTGATTTGTAGGATTTGAATGAAAGTTGAAAATTTTGCGAACGAATGTTTGACGGAGAGTTTCTGGGGTATAGGGACGGTAGATAGTTCGCGCGGCACTTCTCGTCGCGCTTGTAGAAAGGAACGTCCCATGGACATTTCGCAGGTTAAGAAAGTTGTAGTTGCTGGCGGCGGCGTTTTGGGCAGCCAGATTGCATTCCAGACCGCTTATCGCGGCTACGAGACCACCATTTGGCTGAGGTCAGAGGCTTCAATCGAGCGCGCTCGTCCAAAGATTGAGCACCTCAGAGAGGTATATCTGAACACCCTTGAGGCTATGAAGAGCGATCCTAAGGCGTACGCGTACGGCCTTATTGCTCAGGACGAGATTACTCCAGAGAAGCTCGACCAGCTGAAAGAGCAGGTAGAGCGCGCATACAGCAACTTCAAGCTCACTTCTGATTGGGACGAGGCTTTTGGTGACGCTGACTTTGTTATCGAGTCCGTCGCTGAGAATCCAGAGCAGAAGATTGAGTTCTACACCGAGCTGGCCAAGCACCTGCCCGAGAAGACTATTGTTGCAACTAACAGCTCAACCATGATTCCAAGCATGTTTGCTGCAGCTACTGGTCGTCCCGAGAAGTACCTGGCTCTCCACTTTGCTAACGAGATTTGGCGCAACCCAATCGGCGAGGTCATGGGTCACGCAGGTACCGCTCAGGAGAACTTTGACATGGTCGTCGCTTTTGCGGCAAGCATTCGTATGATTCCGGTCAAGGTCCTGAAGGAGCAGCCTGGTTACCTGCTGAACTCCATGCTGGTACCTCTTCTGGTCTCCGCTGAGCAGCTCTGGGCTAACGGCGTCGGCGACGTCGAGGACATCGACAGGGCTTGGCGCATTGGCACCGGCTCGCCAAAGGGTCCGTTCCAAATCTTGGACATCATTGGCCTGGTCACCGCCTACAACGTTGCTCTGATGAATCCTGCAGCTAAGGATCCCGAGTCCGTACAGGGTCGCATTGTTGCCCTGCTCAAAGAGAAGATTGACAAGGGCGAGACCGGCGTTGCCGCTGGTAAGGGCTTCTACGAGTACAAGTAAGGGCCCGAGCGCGGGGCGCGGGCACGTGGGGCGCGCCGGTATGCGCAGGTTGCAACCACGCGCAACACCGCAGGTCAGCGGCGCGCGGCGCGTACAGGTTACGAGCGATTTCAACCCGGCATCCATTTCGTGTGGATGCCGGGTTTCTTGTGCGAAAGCGCTGCTAGTGGACGGGGTTTCTCGCCAGGCTGCGAGCGGGAGCTGGACGGGAGCTGAGCGCGAGCTCGGCGGGAGCCTGGAGGGCGCCTGATTTCATCAAAGAATCTGTAAATTCTGCCTGAAAACGTTAAAGAATCTGTGGATTTGCCTGATTTTGCAAAAGAATCGGTAGCTCAAATACAGATTCTTTGCACTTTTCAGGCGCACGCAGCAAAAGGCCGGCGCGCCCGGCGAGAAATCCGTGCGCTCGCACTCACGCCTGGCGAGAAACCCGTGCGCTCGGAGCGCGCTCGGGGCTCGTGGAGCGCCATGCGAAGCGACGCGGCGGGGGAGAGCCGCTCACCGAAAGCGATTTCTGCCTCCGTGGACCTTCTCCACAAAATCTTCACAACTAGAAAAGACGAGTTAGTCAAGGATTTACCTGCAACATAACGTTTGTGCAGTTGAAAAACATAAACGCGATAATATAGTCAAAACGTCTTAAAAAATCAAGTGTTTTTCTGTTGACGCGCATTAAAATCTTGACTAAATTACTAGGTTGCGACAATTGCCACCTTCCACCCTTTTGAAGGAGGACAACCTGGTGTCTACCGCTAAAAAGACTTCCCTCACCACGCCTCAGGCGCATACTGGACGCAGGACGTTCAGTAAGATTCCCGCAGCTATGGAGCTGCCAAATCTGATTTCTGTACAGAAGGAATCATTTGAGCGCTTTATGGGAGAGGGCCTTGCAGAGTCCTTCGCTGAGTTCTCGCCAATTGAGAACAGCGCTGGAACCATGCAGGTCACCTTTGGTGACCATCAGTTCGGCGACCCTGCCAATTCAATGGCTGAGTGTCGTGCAAAAGACATTTCATATCAAGCACCTCTTTTTGTTGACGTCCGTTTTGTCAACAAAGAGACTGGTGAGATGAAGGAGCAGCTTGTCTTCATGGGTGATTTCCCACTGATGACTGAGCGCGGTACCTTCATCATCAACGGTTCTGAGCGCGTTGTGGTTTCACAGCTCGTTCGTTCACCTGGCGTGTATTTCTCGTCAGAGATGGACAACGGTGTTCTGGTCCACAAGTCTCAGTTCATTCCTGCACGTGGTGCATGGCTTGAGTTTGAGGTTGATAAGCGCGGCCACCTGGTCGTCTCCATTGACCGCAAGCGTCGCCAGAGCGCTACCGTTTTCCTCCGTGCACTTGGCATTGCTGTTACCGATGACGAGATCCTCTCGCTTCTTGGTGACTCCGATGTTGTTCGCAACACACTTGAGCGTGATGTTGCAACCACGCGTGAGGATGCACTTATCGAGATTTATCGTCGTCAGCGTCCAGGCGAGCCACCAACTGTTGACTCTGCCCGTTCTCTGCTTGACGGCCTCTTCTTCAACGAGCAGCGCTATGACCTTGCACGCGTTGGTCGTTACAAGATCAACAAGAAGCTTGAGGAAGAGATTCCTGCAGACGTTCGTGTCCTTACCAAAGAGGACATCGTTGCAGCTCTTCAGTACCTTCTTGCAGTGCACGCAGGTGATGAGTCTAAGCACCTCGATGACATTGACCACTTTGGCAACCGCCGCGTCCGTACCGTTGGCGAGCTGGTCCAGAACCAGTTCCGCATTGGTATGAGCCGCATGGAGCGCGTTGTCCGTGAGCGTATGGCATCTCAGGACGCAGACGACATCACTCCACAGTCTTTGATCAACATCCGTCCAATTGTTGCTGCAATCAAGGAGTTCTTCGGTTCTTCTCAGCTTTCGCAGTTCATGGACCAGGCAAACCCACTTGCTGGTTTGACTCACAAGCGTCGTCTCTCTGCTCTGGGACCTGGCGGTCTTGCAGGACACAAGTCCGGCTCCAGCCGTCGTACCAACGTTCCTACCGCAGTCCGCGACGTTCATAACTCGCACTACTCCCGTATGTGCCCAATCGAGACTCCTGAGGGACCAAACATTGGTCTTATCGGCTCCTTGGCACTGTACGCTCACGTAAATGAGTACGGCTTTATCGAGGCTCCTTATCGTAAGGTCACAGGCGGTGTTGTCTCTGATGACATTGTCTGGATGACTGCAGACGAG
Organism: uncultured Atopobium sp.; assembly: GCA_937921235.1. Classification (GTDB taxonomy): domain Bacteria; phylum Actinomycetota; class Coriobacteriia; order Coriobacteriales; family Atopobiaceae; genus Lancefieldella. Next base: position 9,177 of record CALFOQ010000027.1, read on the forward strand.
GAGGAGAATCACATTATTGCTCCTGCTAACACCCCAATTGACCCTAAGTCTAAGAAGTTTGTTGAGGTTGACGCAGACGGCAAGATTGTTGATGCAGACCGCGTTATTGCACGTACCCGCGACTTCGACGGTTCCTTCGGTGCACCTGCACAGGTTCCTGTTGAGGACGTTGACTACATGGACGTTTCTCCACGTCAGCTTCTCTCCGTCGCAGCTAACCTCATTCCATTCCTTGAGCACGACGACGCAAAGCGTACCCTCATGGGTGCAAACATGCAGCGTCAGGCAGTGCCTCTGATTCAGTCCCACGCTCCATTTGTTGGAACTGGTATGGAGGGCCGCGCAGCTCAGGACTCTGGTGAGCTTATTTGCGCAGAGTTTGCCGGCGAGGTCACCGAGGTTGATGCAGCTCACATTGTCATCTACTCCGATGAGCACGGTTCTCAGCGCTACGATCTTCCTAAGTACGAGCGCTCCAACCAGTCCACTTGCATCAACCACCGTCCAATCGTCACTGTTGGACAGCAGGTCGAGAAAGGCCAGCCAATCGCAGACGGTCCATCTGTTGACCACTCTGAGCTGGCACTTGGTGCAAACCTTACCGTTGCTTACATGCCATGGGAAGGCTACAACTACGAGGACGGTATTATCGTCTCCGAGCGTGTTGTTCAGGAAGACCTTCTGACCTCCGTTAACATTTCCCGCCACGAGATTGATGCTCGTGACACCAAGCTTGGTGCTGAGGAGATTACCCGCGAGATTCCAAACCTTGGTGAGGACATGCTCGCAAATCTCGACGATGACGGTATCATTCGCATCGGCGCTGAGGTTGGCCCTGGCGATATTCTGGTTGGTAAGGTCACTCCTAAGGGTGAGACTGCTCTGACCGCAGAAGAGCGCCTGCTTCGCGCAATCTTCGGTGCTAAGGCACACGATGTTCGTGATACTTCCCTTAAGATGCCACACGGCTCCTATGGCCGCGTTGTTGACGTTGTCCGCTTCAGCCGTGAGGCTGGAGACGACCTGCCTCCAGGAGTAAACGACCTGGTCCGCGTCTTTGTTGCTCAGCGCAGAAAGATCCAGCAGGGCGATAAGATCGCTGGTCGCCACGGTAACAAGGGTGTTATTTGTAAGGTTCTCCCAGTTGAGGACATGCCTTACATGGCAGATGGTACCCCAGTAGACGTTATTCTCGACCCACTGGGCGTTCCTTCCCGTATGAACGTTGGTCAGCTGCTTGAGTGCCATCTTGGTTGGGGCGCTGCACACGGTTGGGATGACGACGACGCAGATTCTAAGCGTTACGTTGAGGGTCCAATTCCTGTTGCAACACCACTCTTTGACGGTGCTACTGATGAGTCCGTTGCAGAGATTGTTCGCCGCACCAACATCAACATGATCAACAAGGCTCTCAAGGAGTACGGCGAGGACATGCGTGAGGAGTTTGTTCCACAGCTCAACGAGCGTGGTAAGACTACCCTCTACGATGGTCGTACCGGCGAGGCATTCAAGAGCCCAATTACCGTTGGTGTTTCTTACATTCTGAAGCTCGGCCACATGGTTGACGATAAGATCCACGCACGTTCAACTGGTCCTTACTCTCTTGTTACCCAGCAGCCTCTGGGTGGTAAGGCACAGTTCGGCGGTCAGCGCTTTGGTGAGATGGAGGTTTGGGCACTGTATGCATACGGTGCTGCTAACGTCCTCCAGGAGATCCTCACCGTTAAGTCTGACGATACCAACGGCCGTGTTAAGACCTATGAGTCCATTGTTAAGGGCGAGAACATTCCTACTGCTGGAATTCCTGAGTCCTTCAAGGTTCTGGTCAAAGAGATTCGCTCCCTGGCACTTGACATTGAGCCAATCTCCTATCGTAAGCGTGCAAATACCGCAAAGGTCACCGATCCTGAGGAGAAGAACGCTGTTGAGATCCTCAACGACCTTGGCTTCACTGAGGTAACCGCTTCCGACCTGTCCCAAGACGCTGAGGGTGCATCCGCACTTGTAGGCGACGCGACCACCGATAAGGAGTAGCGACTGTGGCAGATTTCGATTCCACTGAATTTGACGCTATTAAAATTTCTCTAGCGTCTGCTGATGATATCCGCGGTTGGTCCTATGGCGAGGTAAAGAAGCCTGAGACCATCAACTACCGTACTCTTAAGCCAGAAAAGGACGGCCTTTTCTGCGAGAAGATCTTTGGACCTGTAAGGGACTGGGAGTGCGCCTGCGGTAAGTACAAAGGCATTCGCTTCAAGGGCATTACCTGCGAGCGCTGCGGTGTTGAAGTTACCACCGCAAAGGTTCGTCGTGACCGCATGGGCCACATCGAGCTTGCTGCTCCTGTAAGCCACATCTGGTACTTCAAGAGCCCAACCAGCTTCCCTCTGGCACGTCTTCTTGACATCAAGAGCAAGGACCTCGAGAAAGTCCTCTACTTTGCATCTTACGTAATCACCAGTGTTGACACTGAGGCACGTGAGGCTGACGTAGACGATCTTCGTGAGGAGCTTGCAGCAGATATCGAAGAGCTCGACGCAGAGCGCGACGATCAGATTGCACGTCTTCGCGAGCAGGGCCAGCCACAGGATGACGAGTTTGGCGATTTTGAGCCTCTTTCTGAGGACGAGATTCGTGCAGGCGTCGCTGATCTTGAGGAAGAGTACGAGGAAGAGAAGACGCTTCGTCGTGAGGCTTTTGAGAAGTTCATGCAGCTTGAGACTAGAGAGCTCATCTCCGATGAGGGTCTGTTCTCTGAGCTTAAGCGCTACTATGGCATCTACTTCAAGGGTGGCATGGGTGCTGAGGCAGTCCGCGACCTTCTTTCCAACATTGACCTTGAGAAAGAGGCCAAGGAGCTCCGCGCTATTATCGCCAATGAGGATGCTCAGAAGCAGAAGCGCGAGAAGGCCATTAAGCGCCTTGAGATTGTTGATGCTTTCCTTAAGGGTGGCAACGATCCAGCTAACATGATTCTTGACGTTGTACCAGTTATTCCACCTGATCTTCGTCCAATGGTTCAGCTTGATGGTGGCCGTTTTGCAGCTTCCGACTTAAACGATTTGTATCGTCGTGTTATTAACCGTAACAATCGTCTTAAGCGCCTGCTTGACCTTGACGCACCTTCCATCATTGTTAACAACGAGAAGCGCATGCTTCAGGAGTCCGTTGACGCTCTGTTTGACAACGGTCGCCGTGGCCGTCCTGTTACCGGCCGTGGTGGACGTCCTCTGAAGTCTCTTGCTGAGGCCCTTAAGGGTAAGCAGGGTCGCTTCCGTCAGAACCTTCTGGGTAAGCGTGTTGACTACTCTGGCCGTTCCGTCATTGTTGTTGACCCACACCTGAAGCTGCACCAGTGCGGTCTTCCATCCGCTATGGCACTTGAGCTCTTCAAGCCATTTGTCATGCGTCGTTTGGTTGAGCTCCGCAAGGTTGAAAACATTAAGGGCGCAAAGCGCGCTATTGACCGTGGTACTCCAGTTGTTTGGGACGTTCTGGATGAGGTCATTCAGGACCGCCTCGTTCTTCTCAACCGCGCACCTACCCTTCACCGTCTGTCTATCCAGGCATTTGAGCCAGTCCTTATCGAGGGTAAGGCAATCCACCTGCACCCTCTGGTCTGCGCACCATTCAACGCAGACTTCGACGGCGACCAGATGTCTGTCCACGTGCCACTTTCTACTCAGGCACAGACAGAGGCTCGCATTCTGATGCTCTCCAGCAACAACCTCAGAAGCCCTGCTTCTGGTAAGGTTCTGACCGTTCCTTCTCAGGATATGGTCTTTGGTGTCTACTACCTCACTTCCGAGAAGACCGGTGAAGATGCTAAGACTCTTACCTTTGCAAGCTTTGAGGATGCTCTTCTGGCTATTGAGGCTAACCGTGACCTTGATCTTCAGGCAAAGGTTGTTGTCCGCGTAAGCTCCAAGGATGCAAACGTTGCTGATAGCGATCGTGCTATCTTCCGCGTTATGACTGGCCGCGGTCAGTATGAGGACCTGGACGTTACTGAGGGTACTAAGCGTTTTGAGACCACTGTTGGTCGCATTATCTTCAACCGTCAGTGCCTGCCAGAGGATTACCCATACATCAACTACAAGATGGTTAAGTCCGACATTGGTGTTCTGGTCAACGATTGCTGCGACCGTTACCCAATGGCTGATGTTGAGCCAATTCTGGACAACATCAAGAAGACTGGTTTCCACTATGCAACTCTTGCTGGTCTGACCGTTTCTGTTTGGGACGCTGTCATTCCTCCACATAAGCCACAGCTGCTTCAGGAGGCACAGGACCGCGTTGACCAGATCAACGAGTACTACGAGGACGGCTTCCTTTCCGAGCGAGAGCGTCACGTTGAGGTTGTTAACGCATGGACCGAGTGCACCGATCTTCTCGGCTCTGAGATGCTTACAGGCTTTGCAGAGAACAACCCAATTTACATGATGGCTGACTCTGGAGCTCGTGGTTCTAAGACACAGCTTCGCCAGCTTGCTGGTATGCGAGGCCTGATGGCGGATATGTCCGGTGAAACCATCGACCTTCCAATTAAGGCAAACTTCCGCGAGGGTCTTGAGCCTCTCGAGTACTTCATTTCTACCTACGGCGCTCGTAAGGGTCTGGTAGATACCGCATCCCACACCTCCGACTCTGGTTACCTGACTCGTCGACTCGTCGACGTTGCACAGGACGTCATTGTTCGCGAGGAGGACTGCGGCACTGATGAGGCAGTTACCTATCCTCTGATTAAGCCTGGTCAGACTTCTGTTGATACTGACCTGATTGGCCGCTGCACCCTTGAGGATGTCTGCGATCCAAACACTGGCGAGGTTCTTATCCCTGCTGGTGGCTATGTTGAGTCCAAGCAGGATCTTGAGCGTCTCGTTGAGCACGGCCTTGCTAAGGTTCAGCTCCGCGCGCTTCTGACCTGTAAGTCTAAGTACGGCGTCTGCCAGAAGTGCTACGGTTGGGATCTTTCCACCCGTCGTCCTGTCAACATTGGTACTGCAGTTGGTATTATCGCAGCTCAGTCCATTGGTGAGCCTGGTACTCAGCTGACCATGCGTACCATTCACTCCGGTGGTGTTGCAGGCGCAGACGATATTACACAGGGTCTTCCTACCGTTGCTCGTATGTTCGACGTCGTCGGCAACGTCAACGAGAAGATTCTTGGTCGCGAGGCTGACCTGGCTCCTGTTTCTGGTGTTCTTCACATTACCCCAGAGACCACTGAGTACCTGCTGCGTATTGTTGATGCAGACGATGCTTCTCGTGTCATCGAGGAGTGGCGTGTTCCTGCATCCGTCCGCTTCATGCCTGGCATCGAGGATGGCGTTGTTGTCCGTGCTGGTGATCAGATTACCCGCGGCTTCGTCAACTTCCGTATGCTCCGTCGACTCACTGACATTGAGTCCACCATGCACACCTTCGTTGAGTCCGTTAAGGACGTCTATACCTCTCAGGGTGTAGAACTCAACGATAAGCACATCGAGGTTATCGCACGTCAGATGCTTCGCCGTGTTCAGGTTACCAACCCAGGTGACTCTTCGTACCTGCTTGGTCAGTATGTGGACCGCTATGTCTTTGCAGAGACTGTCCAGAATATTGCCCTTGCTGGTGGTACTCCACCAGAGGCAGAGCCAGCAATCCTTGGTACTCTGAAGGTTGCAAGCTCTATCGATTCTTGGCTCTCCAGCGCATCGTTCATTCGTACTGCAGGTGTTCTTACCTCTGCAGCTATCGAGGGCGATGTTGATCACCTGCTTGACCTCAAGTCCAACGTTATTGTTGGTAAGCAGATTCCTGCAGGTACGGGTCTCTCCGCATACAACGATGTTGAGCTTACCTACCACGGTACCAAGATCGATGGCCCAACCTCTTCTCTTGCTAAGTCACTTCCAGACTGGGCACCAGCAGAGCTTAAGGACATCGAGGAGCAGCTTCCTAAGCAGCTTGACTGGGTCAACGAGGATTACAACGGTGGCGTTTACTCCAAGAATGGCCGTACGCTTTCAAGCGAGGATGCAAAGCTGTACCTCTTCGACGATCTTGGCGTGTCACAGCGTTGGACCAACAAGTTCAGCGAGGTTGGCATTGAGACCGTAGGCGATCTTATCGGCAAGACTGAGGAAGACCTGCTTCGCATCGATGGTATTGGTGCAAAGGCAATCGAGGAGCTCCGCGATGGCCTTGAGGCTCGTAACCTCCTCTACATCCTTGAGCCAGAAGAGGATGAGGCTGATTCTGAGGATCTTTCTCAGCTGCTCAACATGGTCTTCTCGCCAGAAGGCGATGGCGGCTTGATGCTGGGCTCTGCAGCTCCATCCACGCATTCTGATTATACCGAGACACTCATCGGTTCTTCTTCCGACGAGGTTAGCCCTGATGTAATCAACGAGGACCTTGGTTCTTTGGATGACCTTCTCAATCAGGTTGTCCGCATGGATGCTGAGGCAGACGGCGAAGACGAGTAACTAATCTCGCCTGATACATCAAACTTTTTCGGAGATTGGCTCCGATACAGAAGAGGACTTCAGCCGTTAGCTGGAGTCCTCTTTTAGTTGCGCTTACAGAAGCGAGTATCGGTATATACTAATCTTTTATGCATTACGTTTGGTAAGCCATATACTTTGCGGCTCTTAAAGGATAGGAATAGCAAATGGATAGTCACTCCCACGATTCTGAACAGTGCGAGCACACTCATTCTACGTGCGATTATGTTTCTGATCAGAAGCTGAATGAATACCTGGTAAACGATGACATTATCTACGATGCAACTCAGATTTTTGATGCACTGTCTGATTTCACTCGATTCCAGATTTTGGGTGCTTTAGTAAATGGCGAGAAAAGCGTAACAGAGCTGCAGGAAATGCTTTCGGTATCTCAGTCAGCAACCTCTCACCAGTTGCGTCTTTTGCGCGACCGCGGTCTTGTCAATGCAAAAAGAGATGGCAGAAAAGTTATCTACTCACTTGCAGATGAGCACGTCACAACGCTGATCCGCGTTGGCCTTGCACATGCCGCACACCTTTTAGGTCATTAACATACGTATCGGAACTGTGGAGAGAACTTATGGGTGAGTATCGCATCATTGAAGTTAAGCAGAGTGTTTTTGCAGCTAACGAGAAAAGCGCCGATCAACTAAGAGAAGAAATGAAGAAAAAGGGAACTCTGCTGGTAAACCTTATGTCTTCTCCAGGTTCTGGCAAAACTACCACCCTTAAAAAGACCATTGCTGCCCTGAAAGATAAGGTTTCCATTGCTGTTATGGAAGCTGATATTGATTCAGATGTTGATGCTGCTGCTATTTCAGAAACGGGCGTGAAAGCCATTCAGCTGCATACTGGTGGCATGTGTCACCTCGATGCGCATATGTGCGCTCAGGGTCTTGAAGGTCTCAATGCAGGTGATGTGGACCTTATCTTTTTAGAGAACGTTGGGAACTTGGTATGTCCGGCAGAGTTTGACACCGGTGCCGGCGTAAACGTCACTATTCTTTCTGTTCCCGAAGGCGACGATAAGCCGTTGAAATACCCTTTGATGTATCAGGTCTGTGATGTGGTGCTTGTTAACAAAATAGACGTAGCACCGTATTTTGATTTTGACCTGGAAAAACTCGAGAAAAATGTAGTCCTTAGAAATCCAAAGGCTGTTGTTATTCCTTTCTCTGCCAAAACTGGGGAAGGATTAGACGCTTGGACTGAATGGCTTTCTCGCAAAGTTGCTGAGTGGAAAAGCAGTCAGTAACCAATGGCTAGCGCTTAAAGAATGTCTTATGCCTGATAGGAGAGGTCATGGCAGAGGAAGTACCAGCACGTAAGACTCCAAAAGGTGAAAATGCCATGCGCGGTAGTCTTACTGATGAAGAAATTGCACGCAGAAATGTATTGCCAACAACTAACCCTGCTGGCGGTCCTATTCGCATACTCGCTCAAAATCACATAACTGAAAATGATGAGGTAGTTCATTACAAAACTGTAGATCCAAATGAGCCTGGACCAGCTTCTTCCGAGCAATTTAAGCCTCTTGTAAGAGATGAAGTTCAAAAAATTACGAGCCGCCTCGGTCACAAAATTGTAAAAGATGACCCAGAATATTGGGGCATAGCAGCAATTATGACTGAGGAAGAAGCTGCGGTAACCAAATACATGAAGGTTCGCCAGCCAGTTACCTTAGAGGAGCTTTGCAAGCGTACTGGTAAAACTGAGGGGGAGCTTCAACCTATCCTCGATACCCTATCTGTAAAGGGCATGATTGAGTACAACTGGGAAAACAAGAGCAAGCAAAAGCAATATGTTCTTCCTATGTTTGTTCCTGGCTCCGCAGAGTTTACCGTGATGAACGAGCGTCAACTCGAAGAACATCCCGAGATGGGTTCTTTGTTTGAGCGTATGACCTATCTACCGCTCAAAAATGTCACCAAGTTAGTTCCTGAAGGTGGCGCGGGCGTTGGTATGCATGTCATTCCTGTTGAACGATCCATTGAGCAGGTAAATCGCACAGTTACTGTTGAGCATATTTCGCATTGGCTCAAGAAATACGATAGATATGCTGCAACTCCCTGTTCTTGTCGACTTGCTGAGCGAGTTCGTGGCGACGGCTGTGCTGACGATCCAGAAGATTGGTGTCTTGCCATTGGAGATATGGCTGATTACTGCGTAGAAACAGGAAAAGGCCACTACATTACCTACGATGAGGTTATCGATATCTGTACAAAGGCCGAGAAAAACGGTTTTGTTCATCAGATTACTAACATTGACGGTGAAGATAAGATTTTTGCTATTTGCAACTGCAACGTAAATGTTTGCTATGCACTCAGAACTTCTCAGCTGTTTAATACGCCTAATTTGTCTCGTTCGGCTTTTGTGGCTCACGTTGATGAAGAAAAATGTGTTGCTTGCGGTGGATGCGTAGAGGTTTGCCCAGCTGGAGCTCCTCAATTAGGTCAAAAGCTTCCTACTAGGAAGGGTAAAATTTCCTACCCAACGCAGGATCTTCCAGATGATAAGTTCTGGGGAGAGTCTGACTGGGATTGGAACTATAAAAATAACAACCGTATTGAGTGTCACGATACCGGTACCGCTCCTTGTAAGGTTGCCTGCCCAGCGCATATTTCTGTTCAGGGTTATCTGCGCATGGCTGCTGAAGGCCGCTATCGAGATGCGCTTGAGCTCATCAAAAAAGAAAATCCATTCCCTGCTGTTTGTGGTCGCGTTTGCAATAAACGTTGCGAAGCAGCATGTACGCGAGGAACTATTGACCAGGCAGTAGCCATTGATGACGTTAAGAAGTTCATTGCTCAAAAAGATCTAGAGGCAGAACATCGCTTTATTCCAGAGCCAGTTATCCCGTCAAATAGAGGCCGATTCAATCAGAAAATTGCCATTATTGGTGCAGGTCCAGCCGGCCTGTCCTGTGCATATTACCTGGCAGAGCGCGGTTACAACCCCGTCGTTTTTGAGAAGAATCTCCTTCCTGGTGGAATGATGGTATATGGCATTCCTTCTTACAAGCTCGAGAAAAACGTTGTTGCCGCAGAGATTGACGTTCTTAAAGAAATGGGTGTTGAGATTCGCTGTGGTGTTGAGGTAGGAAAAGACATAACCCTTGATGAACTGCGTGGTCAAGGCTTTATTGGTTTTTACCTTGCTATTGGTTGCCAGGGCGGTAGAAAGGCCAATATTGCTGGAGAAGACGCCGACGGCGTTATTTCTGCTGTTGACTTCTTGCATTTTGTAACCGAGCATCCTCTGCATGAAGTACATGGTAAGACAGTGGTCATTGGCGGCGGTAATGTTGCCATTGATGCGGCTCGAGTCTCTGCTCGTTGTGGATCAGAGTCAGTCACTATGGTGTGCCTAGAGCAGCCAGAAGAGATGCCTGCACTACCAGAAGAAATCACAGAAGCGCAGGAAGATGGTGTGTCAATCAAGAATGGTTGGGGACCTGCTTTTATTGCCACAGATGAGCAAGGATACGTTTGCGGCGTGATGTTTAAACGCTGTACCCGTGTTTTCGACAATGACAAGCGTTTCTCGCCTTGTTTTGATGACGAGCAATCAATGTATCTTGAGGCAGATGCAGTGGTCTTGTCTATTGGACAAACCGTTGAGTGGGGAAGTCTTTTGGAGGGAGAGACGGTTGAGCTTACGCGCGGCAATTTTGCGTGTGCTGATTCCCAGACGTATCAGACTGCTCAGTCCGATGTCTTTGTGGGTGGAGACGTGTACACGGGTCCTCGCTTTGTTATCGATGCTATTGCCGCAGGTCATGAAGCTGCTGTTTCATTACATCGTTTTGTGCAGAAAGGCTCTTCTTTGACTATTGGCCGCAACCAGCGCCATTATGTTGAGCTTGATAAATCTGACGCAGCAGTTGAGTCTTGTGGATACGATCACGCAGGTCGTCAGCGTCCCGCATGTGATACGGTCAAAAACATTAGACACAACTGGACAGACCCTAGCCATACCTTTACGCCAGAGCAAATCAGAATCGAGACTGCACGCTGCTTGAAGTGCGGCGCTTCAATTGTTGATGCAAATAAGTGTATTGGTTGTGGTCTCTGTACTACACGCTGTGAGTTTGATGCAATTCACCTGTTCCGAGACAATCCTCACTGTTCAGACATGGTTGCCGCAGAGCATAAGGCAGGAAAGATTCTCTCGTATGTTGGAAAACGTGCGGTAAAGATTATTAAGAACCCCGCGAGAAAAACAAAGACTCCTAAGCCTCAGTCACACGTAACAACCGATGAGCTTGGTAATCCCGTTTCTGCGGGTAGCACTGGTATTTCAAGCTAGCATGCTCATAGAAATCAACTGACATGCATGAGCTGGGAATTGCGTTTTACCTCATAGATATGGTTGAGGACCTGGGAAAACAGAACAACCTTACCTCAGTTGCACGTGTAAAGTTGCAGCTAGGGGAGGTATCTGGAGTTGTTCCAACGTATTTGTTGGATGTATGGCGCTGGGCGGCTGATCGCACGGAGTTGCTACACGGGGCTCAGCTAGAAATTGAAGAAGTACCAGCTCTAACGCAGTGTTTATCGTGTAATAAAACATACGCTACGGTAACGTATGGCCGCACATGCCCTTACTGTTCTAGCGAGAAAACAGAACTCATCCAAGGCTTAGAAATTGAGCTTGCTGAGATTGAGGCTACCTAACATTTGTAATTTCTATGAAGTATAGATACGCCCGGCACAGTGGCTTGTTGACATGTGGCGGATGTCAGCGTGAAGTTCTTCCTTTCGTATTTCCATGGAGACAGTGTTGTGTCACCGATATAATATGAAAAAGTATAAGTAGAGAGTTTATAATCCATTGAATTATATAAATAGATTGATTTGTATCCGTTTACCGAAATAATTAATACGCTTATCGAATTTCAGTTCATAATTTTCAAAATTAGGTTTAATTTGTCGATATGAATAGTATTGGCTAAACGAATGGGATGTTTGAGATGGATTGGATTCAAAGAGGTAATCTTCCTGAAGGAGAAATCGAATTATTTGGGTCAAAGAATTGTCCGTGTATGGGGGCAAAATGTAAAGGTAGGTGCTCGGTGTGGGGTATATGTTCATTATATTTTCAGGATGGTAAGTGTCGTGGGTTTGGGGCTTGTCTATTTTATTTTGATTAGAGGTAATTAAGATGGACGTTTTACAAGATTCAAATAGCATGGTTTATGATGATAAAAAGGATGCACTAGTTCCATCTGCGCTTTGTGCATTTCATGTTTGTTGGAATAGAGATAAAGATGATCCTTGCGGCGTTAGGGTATGTGTAGTGAGATTTGAATGTTATGTAGATGCTTAGCGATAATAGGAAAGCATTGTTTTGCTTAGAAAAGGTGAAACAATAATGAAAAAATCAAAATACAATATTGAGCATTTATATAAAAATAGTCTAATCATATATAATACTCTTTCTGGTAGTGTTATACGACTTGATGCACCGCATAGTAGAATGTATAACAACCCTAATGCTTGGTCAACTGATGAAAATTTTATATTAAACATGAAGCGAGGAAATTTTATTGTTCCTGATGAAGTGGATGAGCTCAATTTAATTTTAAATACTTCCAATAATTCTCGAAAAAAATCTAATATCGGTGCATACACGATTGCCCCAACATTAGAATGTAATTTTTGTTGTCCTTACTGTTTTGAACCATCTCATAAAAAAAATATAATGACAGCTGAAACTGCAAATGCTGTTGTAGAGTATATAAAAAAAGATATTGATGATAATAATTATGAAGGTGTTGAAATAACGTGGTATGGAGGAGAGCCTTTATTGGCTTTGCCGGTTATCGAAACTATTTCCATGGCGGTGATGAATTTCACAAAGAAATATGCAGCTAATATTGTGACAAATGGATTTTATCTTAATAGAGAGACTTCTGAAAGGCTAAAGCAGCTTAATGTTAAAAGTGCACAGGTTACGATAGATGGTCCTCCAGAAGTTCACAATAAGAGAAGACGTCTTCCCTCTGGTGAAGACACGTTTTATAAGATTCTTAGTAATATTATTGAAGCCAGTGATTTGATAGATATAATTATCCGCATAAATGTTGATAAGAGTAATATTGCTGAAATAGATCGACTTATTGATATTTTTGATAGTTATGATTTAAGAAACCGCATTTCTGTTTATTTAGCAGCCGTTGAGAATATCAATGGGACTTATTCAAGTCCAGAATTATGTATGGAAAATATTTCTTTTTCAGAGCTTGAAGTAAAATTTGCCAGAGAACATAACGGCAAGGGATATTTTAGGCCGTTTCTTCCAGGTTTTAATCCAAGCATTTGTGGAGCAGTTTGCGATTGGGCAAAAGTCTTTGATTCAAAAGGAAATTTGTATAAATGTTGGAATGAAATTGGGAATTTAACAAAATCATATGACTCTATATTTTCTACTGAGAAAAGGAATTCATCAGTATGGTCTAATTATTCATTAGATAATTTTGCTGATTGTTTGGAGTGTATTTTTTTGCCATTATGTATGGGAGGATGTCCATATGAACGGTTACAAGGTAAGAAAAACAATTGCATTTCGATTAAAGAAAATTGCGAGTCAATGCTAGAGTTATTAGCAGAGAATTTTACAAAGTGAATAGAAATATTCTACTATGAATAAAATTTTTACTTTTATTAAGCCTTGGCTCTATAAATATAAGAGAATACTGCCCTTATTATCGATGGTTATTATATCTTCCGCGTTTCTTTCACTAATTAATCCATGGATTATGGGTAACTTTATTGATTTCCTTTCCAATAATGATAGATTGGGAATGGATACATCTGGCTATATGATGCTATTTGTTTCTTCTACTATTCTTTCATTAAGTGCCAGCTATATTCATAATATAATTGTTGTGAAGTATTCTACAAAGATAGTTTTTGATATTTCAAAAACTACTCTCGAGCATATTGAATCAGTAAATAATAATGATTTAGGCATGTTAAATTCCTCGTCATTAGCGCAAGCGATTAACTCTGATAC